>JBILNK010000036.1:0-28500 GCA_044375105.1 Planctomycetota bacterium | reverse complement strand
CGGCCCAAAGGCATGCTGACGGGCTGATCCGGCTGCTCGGGCTCTGCCCGAGCAGCCGGATCAGCCTCTCAGCCGGTGGGCGTGCAAACGGCCGTATAGGATGCGGCAATCCTCGAGCAGGCCGGCGTGGCGTGGGGCCACTTCGCCCGAGCCGGGTTCGAAGGGCTCGAAACCCGTGGTCTCGTAGACCCGCCCGTACCAGTGGGGGCCCCAGACGCCGTCGGTGTCCCTTGGACCCTTGGCCCAGGAGAGCATGGCCGGGTCGAATTCGATCTCCAAGCGCTCGCACAGGGCCGACAGCTGGCCGCGCGGATCGCGGGCCAGGTCGGCGGCGTCGAGTACGGGCGGGGTGTGCCCGAGCCTGTGCGTCAGGGTTTCGAACAGGCCCCACTGTTGGGGCAGGCCCGTGTCGGCCAGGCCAGCCTTGGGCCAGACCTTGAGCAGCGAAGCGAGCATGCCGGCGGGCTCGCGGATCAAGAAGGCGTGGCTCAGCTTGTCGAGCCATGGCCCGCGCAGGCCGTCCAGGAGATGGTGGGCCATGTGCTTTTGAAAGCACAGGCGCTTGCCCGGGGGCAGGGGCTCCTCGGTCAGCTGGCGAACGACCTTGCGCCAGTCGGTTTCGTGGTGCGCCAGGATCTCCTCGCGGCCGGGGTGGTCGAGACCGGTGACGCGCAGGTAGTGAGCGTAGAGCGGCTCGTCGACCACGACCGTGTCCTGCCGGGCGCCGAAGGAGCGCATCAGCGCGGTCGAAAGGTTCCTGGGCCCCGACCACATGGCGAGTCGGAGCGGTTGCCTGGCGAGGGGCGCGGGGGTCGGCATGGGGCTCGCTCTGAGCATGGGGACCGTCGACCGGCCGTGGAAACCGGCTGGACGGCCTCTGGCGGTCTTCCTGGGACCGGGAAGCCGAAAGCGGCCGCTTCCCATGGAACGCCGATCAAGGCGCGGCAAGGTGGAACCGAAAATTTGATCATGGCCGCGCCCGACAAACTGACCTGCCGCCAGGTGCAGCACCTCCTCGCGCTGGGGCCCGGATCGCCCCTGCCGCGGGACCTGGCCATGGCACTGGCTCGGCACCGCGATGCCTGCCCGGCCTGCGCGGGGCTGTCGGGGGAACCGGATTCCGCCGACCCCCCTCCGGCTCCGCCGCAAGCCTCGGGAAACGGCCGGATCGCCGCGCGGCGGCGCCTGGCGCTGCGCTTCGCGGGGGTGGCTGCGGTCCTGGCGGCGCTCTCCAGTCTGTACGGCGACTGGCGCCAGGACCCGACCCTGGTGATCGAAGCCAGCGCCGGGCCCGTGTTCGTGGGCGGGCAGGCCCTGCCGCGGGGATCCTCCGGCCAGCGGGCCTGGCGCAGCGATCTGGTCGAGACGGGCCCCGGCGGGCAGGCTCGTCTGCGCCTGCGGGAGCTGACGCTGGAACTGGGCCCCGAGTCCGAGCTCTTGGTCGAGTCCGTGCTGGCGCGGCGCTTGCGGCTGTGCTTCGGCACGCTGCAACTCACCGGCAGCGGCCGCCTCGAGACCGGTCACGGCTGGCTCGAACTCGAAAACGCACGGGTCCAGCTCGAGGCCAGCGAACGAGCCCTGCGCGTCCAGCTGCGGGCGGGCCTGGGCCGCTGGATCGACGCCCGCGGGGAGCAGGAACTCCAACCCGGTGTCGATCTGGCCGTGGAGCTCGGCGGCGGGGCTCGGCTGGATCTGGTGGGCTCGCCGCCGGGCGATGACCCGTAGAATCGGGACGATGCCGCGCTCCCGAAGGCCCGCCCTGAAGCGCCCCGTGTGTCTGGCGCTCTGGCTGTTGGCCGCCGGTTGCAGCCCCGGCGAACGGCGCCCCGACGTGCTGCTGTTGGTGGTCGACACCCTGCGCGCGGACCACCTGTCCTGCTATGGCTATCGGCGCGCGACCAGCCCCGCGCTCGACGCCTGGGCGCGGGGAGGGACGCTGTACGAGCGCGCCTACGCGCCCGCCTCTTGGACCCTGCCCTCGATGGCCATGCTGATGACCGGGCAGCTGCGCTCCGACAATTCGGGCGATCTCGGGCCCCTGGAGATCACCCTGGCGGAGCGCTTGCGCGACGCGGGCTACGCCACCCAGGCGGTGGTCTCCAATCCGCTGCTCGACGCCAAGAAGGGCTATACGCGCGGTTTCGACGGCTACCAGCTGGTGCCTGCGGGCAAGCAGCGGCGCCTCAACGGCTGGAGCGCCGGGGAGGTCGTCGAGCGGGGCCTGGCGGCGTTGCAAGAGGTCCAAAGCGACCGGCCCTGGTTCCTGTTCCTGATGCTGTTCGATCCCCACGATCCCTACGAGCCCGAGGGCGGTGCGCGCTTCGAGCCCTTCGATGAGCCCGAGCGCCGCCAGGCCTTCGCCGCGGCCCTGCCGGCCGCCGAGCGGTCGTTGCTGACGGAGGCGGACTATCGCGGCATCGAAGCGCGCATCGCGCTCTACGACAGCGAGATCCGGGTGGTCGACGGGGCCTTGGAGCGGCTGTTCGGCCAGCTGGCGCTCGCCAGGCCGCAGCGCGAGCCGCTGGTCGTTTTGACATCGGACCACGGCGAGGGCCTGTGGCAACGGGCGCGCCTGGCCGGCGAGCAGGACAAGCCGGGGGCCTTCTTTCCCGCGCTGTACTTCGACCACGGCGTCATGCTCTACGAGGAGCAGATCCACGTGCCCCTGATCCTGCGCGGCCCGGGGGTGCCGGCGGTGCGGCGTGTGGCTGCGCCGGTCTCGACCCTCGATGTGGCGGCTACCCTCGAGGCCCGCCTCGGCCTCGAGCCCCTGGGGCCGTCCGCGGGCCGCAATCTGCTGGACTTCGCCGGACTGGAAGCTCCGCGCGACCTGGTGGCTTTCACCAGCCGCGGCGCCAGCCTGCTGGCGGAAGGCCGCTACAAGCTGCATGAGCCGCGCGACTATCGGGTCGAGCGCTTTGGCGCCGTTCCCGAGTTCTA
Organism: Planctomycetota bacterium; assembly: GCA_044375105.1. GTDB lineage: Bacteria > Planctomycetota > UBA1135 > UBA1135 > JBIKLM01. The sequence goes on along the minus strand of JBILNK010000036.1, from coordinate 25,560 downwards.
CGACCTCGGACTCGACCCGCACGAGCGGATCGATCGTTTCGCTGACGCCGACCGCACCGAGCTGCGGGCGCGACTCGAAGTTTGGCGCGCCGCGGGCACGCGCCAGGGCGGTCGCACGGGTGTCGAGCCCGCGCTGTTGGAGGCGCTCGGCTATCTGCCGGATCTGGTCGAGGAGCCGCCGCTGGAGCCCCGCTCGGAGCCAGGCGCAGGACCCGGTTCCGCGCCTCCGGATGGTCCCGAGGAGGGTGGGGGGGGCGATTGAATCCGCCGACCACACCGCTCGATGCGCGGGCGCCGGTGGCCCGCGAGCCGAGCGCCGCCGGGCCGCCGGGAGCCGAGCCCAGCGGGCCGCCTGCGGACCTGCGCATCGGGCCCAGGCGCTTCTCCGCCGGGCGGCTCGGCTTCTTCAAGAACCTCGAGAAGCTGCTGGTCGCGCTCGGCGGCCGGCGTTTCTACGCGCGCGCTTTCCTGGCGCCGGGGCGCTTCCGCGTGCGGCGCGAGACCGTGCGCATTCCGGGCCTGCCGGGCGGGCTCGAGGGCCTGCGGCTGGTGCAGTTCTCGGACATCCACGCGGGTCCGTTCCTCGGGCCCGGGGACCTCGAGCACGTGGTCGCCGCGGCCAACGCCCTGCGGCCGGACCTGGCCCTGTTCACCGGCGACCTGCTCTGCCACCGCACCGAAGAGGCCTTCCTGCCCCTGCGCGACCTGGCCAACGTGCGCGCGCGCCTGGGCTGCTTCGCGGTCTTTGGCAACCACGACTACAAGGGCCGCCGCGAGGGCGAGATCGCGGCGCGCTACGCCGCCGAGGCCGGCTGGACCTTCCTGCGCAATCAAGGCCGGCGCTTCGAGCTGGGCGGCGCGGGGCTGTACCTGACCGGGCTCGAAGACCTCGAGGAGTCGAAGGGGGTCGACCTGCGGGCGGCCCGCGGGGGCCTCGCGCCCGGCGACCTGGAGGTGGCCCTGGTGCACAACCCCCTGGGCGGTCCGCTGCTGGCGGGCGGGGCCTGCCGGCTGGTGCTGTCCGGGCACAGCCACGGGGGCCAGATCGCCCTGCCCCTGATCCGGCGCCTGGCGCCGCCCCACCCGGGGGACCGCCGTGAGCTCCACGGCACCACGCTGATCGTCTCCCACGGCCTCGGGGCCCTGGGCTGCCCGCTGCGCCTCAGGGCCGTGCCGGAGCTCGTCTCGATCGATCTGCGCGGCGCTTGAGCTCGCCCGCAGGCGCGGCGGGCTTGTCTACCGCGGCCCGATCGGCGATAGGAAAGCCATGAGCGCGCGCCTGTGCCTCAACCAGGGAGTTCTCTACGTGGCCAGCGCCGAGCGCAGCGGCCGCGTGGTGCCCTTCGACCTGGAGGGGCGGCGCCTAGATGGCGGATTCCGCGTGCCCGCCGGCGGCGCAGGCGCCTGCCGCATCGCCGGACTGTTCGTCGACGACGATCGGCGCGTGTGGCTCGCGGACAAGAGCCAACGCGCCCTGCGCGGCTTCACCCTGTTCGGACGGGAGAGCCAGCGCCTCGGGAATCCCCGCTCGCCTTCGCCCTGGCGCAGCGAACCGGACGTGGCCGGCAACCTCGGGATGCCGTCGGCGTTGGCCGGACGGGGCAGCTCCGATGACCTGTGGCTGGTGGTGGGATCGCTGGGCCCGCGCCGCCACGGCGCCCAGGTGTTCGATGGATCTGGGAGCCTGCTGCGCTCCCTGCGGCCCCTCGGCGAGTCCCACGGCCGCTTCCAGGGCGTGCGCGGCATCGAGCTGCTCGGGCGCTCCCTGGTGCTGGTCGAGTCCCAGCGGCCGCGGGTGCAGGTCTTCCGCGATCTGGAGCATTGGTTCAGTTTCGAGGTCGAGCTGCCGCGCGCGCGCGAAGCCGAGCTGGTGGCCGTACGCGCCCTGGCGGAGGGGCGCTTCGCGGCGCTGGTGGGCGGCGACGAGCCGGCGCTGCTCGAGGTCGACGGCCGGGGCAAGCTGCTGCGCGTGTTGGCCGTCGGGGGCGAGGAGACCGGTCGCATCTGGGCACCGACCGATCTGGTGGTCGATCGGGAGCGCCAACGGCTGGCGCTGCTCGATCGAGAGGGGCTGCGCATCCAGGTGTTCACCATCGATGGCGAGTGCGCCGGTGCCTTCGCCTGCGACGCGATCTGATCGATCGCCGGCGGCGCTCCTGCGCGCGCTCACGGAGACTCGGCGTCGGCGGCGATCCACCGGGGGTCCGCGATCCAGGCGATCGCCGGGGTTGGAAGGGGCTCGGCGCCGAGCGGCCCTCAGGGTGCCCCGCGGTGCGGCGTGCGGGCCTCGGTGGGTCCGGGCCGGGCTCGGACAGCCGGCGCGGCCGGCCCTGCAGCGGCGATTTTCGGTGCTGCCCGAGGGGCTGCGGCGCGCCACAATCGCGCTCCCGAAAGTCCTCCCCGAACGCGCTTCCTTCGACCCCATGAGCAACGCCACGCGGCCCCTCGGCTCGATCGATCTGGGGACCCAATCCGCTTTGCTGTTGATCGCGGAGCGCCGCGGCGACGGCGGCCTCGAGGTGCTGGAGGACCATGCGGCCAGCGCCCGGCTGGGGGCTGGCGCGGGGCCCGACGGGCAGCTCGCCGGCGAAGCCGTCGAGCGCTGCCTCGAGGTGCTGCGCACCTTCCAGCGCCGCCTCAGCCTGCGCGGCATCGAGCCCTCCGAGGTGCGCTGCGCAGGCACGGCGATCCTGAGGCGCAGCCCGGATGCGGCGGCCTTCGTCGCGCGCGTGCGGCGCGAGCTGGGCTTCGACGTGTGCGTCGTCGGGGGCCCCCTGGAGGCGCGCCTTGGTTTCTTGGGGGCCTTCGGACCGGGGCCCAGCCTGCCGGACCAGCGCCTGCTGGACCTGGGGGGCGGCAGCACCGAATTGTGCTGGTCCGGCGGGGCCGAGGCGCTTTCGGTTCCTTATGGCGCCGTGTTCGCCACCGATCGTTTGCTCGGCGAGCTGGCGGACCAGCCGATCGGACCGGTGGCCTTCGAGCGCCTCGTGCTGGCGGCGCGGGAGGCTGCCCGGGGCTTTCCGGAGGGGCTATGCCGCGGCGGTGGCGAGCTGTGCCTGATCGGGGGCAGCGCCAGCAACCTGGCCTGCTTGGATCTGGGGCTCGAGAGCTTCGACCCGCGCCTGGCCGAGGGGCGGGTCCTGGGGCCCGCCAGCGCCTGGCGCTGGGCGCGCCGGCTGGCGGAGCTCGACCTGGAGGCGCGCCGCGATCTGGGCATCGAGCCCGACCGGGCCCGCACCCTGCCCGCCGCCCTGGTGGGCCTCGGGGCCATGCTCGAGCGCCTCGGTGCCCGGGAGGCCCGGGTCACGGGCCGTGGGCTGCGCCATGGCTTGTTGCTCTGGCCCACCTGGCCGCCCGCGGCGGTCGATGTCCAGGGGCCCTGAAGCCCCGGGCCCTGCGTTGCCCCGGGGCCGCTCAGCTGGGGGACCTCTGGGTCGGCCGGCCGAGGATTGGCCTCGAGGCGCCACCGATATGCGCACCGAGGGCCCGTATCCAGCGGCCCGTATGGGCCGCTCCTGCGCGGCCACGGGGCTTCTGCGGCCGAGGGCGCGGAGGCCGGCCCCCCCCCGGCAGACCCGCTCGGAATGGGCCGGGGGAACCCGGTGTGTGGGCCGGCCGTCTCTATTTAAGTCGCTTTTCGGCAGATCGCCCCCCCAGGGGGGTAGTTTTTGGTCCGGTGGGTGGTGCCCGCGGCGGGGTGCGCTCGCCGGCAGCCTCCGGCTCCTGCGAGACTCTTCGGGCGGTCCCTTGCGGCTGCCCCTGCCATGAAATCGATTCAATGCCTGCCCGCCTTGGCGCTGACCGGCGCCCTGCTCGCGAACGCCTTGGCGCCCCAGGTGGCCTGCGCGCAGGGCTTCGCGGCCGCCTACAGCCAGCCCAGCACCGGCCCGGTGCCTTTCCTACAGGCGGCCTCCAGCGGGGCCTACTCCGTGACCCCGGAAGGCGCCCTGTGGAGGGTTCTGCCCTCGGTCTCGGGCGACCCCCTGATCGAGGTGCTGTTGCCACCGGGGGTCTCGGGTCATCCGACCCTGGCCGAGCGCTTCAAGCTCCAGTTCCCGCTGAACATCGGAAAGATCCCGGTCCAGCGTCGCGCCATGGTGCTCGGTTTCCACCACTTCGGCGTCAGCGAGCAGGCGCTGTTCAACCCGAACACCAAGCTCCCGATGATCTGCCAACAGCGCGGCTGGCTGCTGCTGGCGCCGTTTGGGCTGGTCGACACCAACTTCGCCAACGAGCCCTCCCAGCGCGCGCTCGAGGCCGTGCTCGCCTTCGTCGACAAGTACTTCGACTGGAATGCCGAGCGCATCTACGCCGTGGGCTTCTCGATGGGGGGCCTCAACGCGCTCAGCTTCGGCCTGCGCCACCAGGACCCCGGCAGCTACCGGCTGGCGGGCCTGGTCTCCCACGTGGGCACCGTGGATCCGATCTACGCCTACAACACCGGGCCGCTGAATCTGCAGCTGATCATGCAGAACCCGCTGGTATTCGGCGGCAGCCCGACCAGCGTGCCGTTCAACTACGAGCGCGTCACGGCCGGCCGCATCAACTCCGGCAACGCGCTCGACGTGAGCCTGGCTCCCTCGACCAACCTGCTGGACACCCGCGTCTACCTGAGCATCAACCAAAACGACCCGGAGACCGGGCTCAAGCTGCAAAACGACGCTTTGGCCAGCTATTTGAGCTCCCAGGGCCTCGACCTGCTGGTCAACAAGTACAACGGTCCGGCCCTGCACTCCTGGTCGACCTTGGATGACGTGGCGGCCTGCAACTGGCTCGCTTCCGGAGTCGCGCCTGGCGCGGCCCCGGTCAACGGCCCGCCGATCGAGATCTTCGCCGATCGTCCGGCTCGCTACCGCTTCACCGAGGTGCGCGCCCTGACCCCGTCGCGGGTCGCACGCTACAACTTCGTTTTGGGCGGCGCCGGCAGCAACTCCTTTGGCTTGCTCGGTACACGCCATCTGCTCGAGCTGGCGATCGACGTGACCCAGCTGGGCCTGCAGACCGGGCAGACCCTGGTCTTCACCACCTGGTCGACCGACGGCACCGCGCCGACCTTCGTGATCGAGCAGTTCCCGCAGAGCCCCAATTCGATCCAGGTCAACGGCCTCGCGCCCGCCGCCTGGTCCTACGACCCTCAATCTAAGGAGCTCTCGATCCGCCCGACCAACAACGGGTCCTTCGTCACCGTGGTGATCGCCCCCTGACCGGCCGCCCGGGCCCCCCAGAACAACAGCGCGCGCTGCCCGAGCCCCCTCGGCAGCGCGCGCTGGTTTTTGCCTCCCGCCCTCCTGGCCACTCCACCCGCTCTCGACGTCCCCGCCCTAAGCGCAGCCCACCGAAGCCGCCAGCTGAACTCTCCACCGCCCGCTTCCCAAGTCGACCCCGCCCATCTCCACCCGCACCTACACCACCGCCGCACCTACCATCTCCGCAACCCCCGGGGGGGGGCGGGCCGGCCCACAGGGCCGCCCGGGGGGGCCCGGGGGGGTCGGGCCGGCCCACAGGGCCGCCCGGGGGGGCCCGGGGGGGTCGGGCCGGCCCACAGGGCCGCCCGGGGGGGTCGGGTGGGGGAAAATCGCCCCCCTTTTTTGCCCTCCGGGCAAAAAAGGGGGGCCGGTGATCCTTGCCCATCACCGGCCCCAGGGAGAGAGAGCCCGCTGGAGGTATTCGAGTCGAGCGGCTCGCAACACTCAACTCACTCCAGAGGTCTCCTGGACTGACCGAAGTCAATCCAACCAAAAGCATAGGGTGTGCTCGAAAGGCTGGCAAGCTCCTCGTCTCGAATTCATTCTGTCCCCAGGGAAAGATGACCCAGCGCCGCCCCAGACTTGGGGGCCTGGCGCGGCCGTGGCCCGCTGCGGTTGTATGGGTGGGGGTCCGGTTCAGCTGTCGAGCCGCGGCCCCGATGGCATCACTCCTCCCCGAGCCGGGGCAGGGCTGTTGCCTCCCCTTCCTGCGGGGGCGCCCAAGGACGGGCTTGGTGAGGGGGCTAGACGGGGGGGCTAGAGGACTCCATGGAGGCGCGGCGGTCGGGGTTCTGGGGGGCCGGCGACCCCTGCCCGTCGCCGGCCCCCAGAATTAGCCGCCCTCCAGGCTTTCCGAGAGGCGGACCAATCGCGAGGTCTGCCCCCAATTGGGGGCTTCGACGGATGGCAGCGTAGGTCTCGGGCCGGGTTCCGAATGTCAAAATCAGGTAAGCCCACGGGGGTTCCCCGCCGGCTTCTTCCGCCCGATGGCCTTCACATGGAGGGGATCCGAGCCCCGGTCGGCGTCCTCTTCCCGGGGGTCCACGGGCAGTCCGGAGCCGACGGATGCGGCAACGGCCGATTTCGAGCCCGGATCCAGCTCGGTCACCGCGGTTGGCGGGCCGGCGGCCGCTGGACGCCTATCCCCAGGTCCGGAAGCCGCTCGGGAACTTCGATCCATCCTGCCCGCTTCCCGAGGTTCCGCGCGCCGTCGCAAGGAGGGTGGCAGGCGCCGGCCGATGGCCGGCGCCCGCCTTTTCTCCCTGGACTCCCCCAGGCGGTCGCCCGCCGGGGAGGAACTTGCCGCGATCGCGCAGGGAGGTGGGCAGATCTCCCTTCGCAATCGCCGCTCGTCTTGCCGCTGCAATGAATGCCGGGGAAGAGCGGAAGCCGCCCGAAACCTCGGATTAATTTTTGCCGAAGGCCTTGCCTGGCATGCGGAGGCCCAAGGGGTGGCCCAGAGTCCGTGCGGTGCGCCGTGCCCCCGCCCCTGGCGGGAGGCGAGCCCAGGTTTTTTCTGGCTTCAGCTCGGGCCGCGCTTGACCCACCGCGCCGGCGGTCCTAACCTCCTCGACGATCTCAGGGCGTCCGGGCCGGAGGGGGAGGATCCCGACCTCACCGATCTGGCGCCCCCTGTCGGGCTAGGCTCCAACCGGGGCTAGGCTCCAACCGGGGCTAGGCTCCAACCGGGGCTAGGCTCCAACCGGAGCGTTGGGCCGGCGGTCGGGGTCTTGGAGGCGGTGTAGCTCAGCTGGTTAGAGCAGCGGAATCATAATCCGCGTGTCGGGGGTTCGAATCCCTTCACCGCTACCACCCCCCGTCGATCGGCTTTCCATGGCTGCCCGATCGGCTGATCGGGCCGGGCCGCTCGCAGCGGCTGACCCAGGCGGCCCCGGTCCCGATCCAAAGGGGCATGCTGCCCGGCCCGCTCGTGGGGGCGACGGTCTGCAACCCGCTTCGCCGCGGCCCGACCTGTGGCCGCCGCGCGGGCCGGGGACCAACGGCCTCGGAGTGCGCCGTCCTTTCAGAGCTTGGTGCCTGCCACACGGGGCCCCGGAAGTCCCAGCTGGGTGCGCGCTGGTGCACCGAGCCGCGCCGCACCCCGACCGGGGCTCCAAGCATCGTGGACGCGTCTGATTGGTGCCGGTCGGCCCGCTTGACCTCTTGGGGCTACCGGGGGCGGGGCTAGGATGCGCTGTCCGATCGGTCGCCAGAGAGAGGCTGTCGCCCTCGCACGGCGCTCGGCGGCCGCCGCATCCGCGACCTGCACACATGAGCGAGATCCACGCGCCCCTCCCGGGCTTCCCGCGGTCCCACAAGGTCTACACGCCAGTCCAGCACGACGGCGAGCATCTGTTCGTGCCGCGGCGCCGGGTGCACCTCTCCGGCGAGCCGCAGACCCTGGATCTGTACGACACATCCGGGCCCGGCACGGAGGACCTGCAGAGGGGGCTGCCCAAGCTGCGCCAGCGCTGGATCCAGCAGCGCCTGGCGGCCGGGGAGCAGAACCTGTCGCAGATGCACTTCGCGCGGCGCGGAATCATCACCCAGGAGATGGCTTTCGCGGCCGCGCGCGAGGGTTTGGACGCGGAATTCGTGCGCGCCGAGATCGCTGCGGGCCGCGCGATCTTGCCCGCCAACATCAAGCACCCGGAGCTCGAGCCGATGCTGATCGGCCGCAATTTCCTGGTCAAGATCAACGCCAATATCGGCAACTCGGCGATCCGCTCGTCGATCGAGGAGGAGGTCGAGAAACTGACCTGGGCCGTGCGCTGGGGCGCCGACACGGTCATGGACCTGTCGACCGGGCGCGACATCAAGGAAACCCGCGAGTGGATCCTGCGCAACTCGCCGGTTCCGATCGGGACGGTCCCGATCTATCAGGCCCTGGAGAAGGTCAAAGGGCGCATCGAGAAGCTCGACATCGACGTCTACATGGAGACCCTGGAGGAGCAGGCCGAGCAGGGGGTCGACTACTTCACGATCCACGCCGGGGTGCTCTTGCGTTACGTTCCGACCACCGCCAAGCGCCTGACCGGGATCGTCAGCCGCGGCGGTTCGATCATGGCCAAGTGGTGCCTGCACCACCACAAGGAGAATTTCCTGTACACGGAGTTCGAGCGCATCTGCGAGCTGATGAAGCGCTACGACATCTCCTTCTCCCTGGGCGACGGCCTGCGCCCAGGTTCGATCCACGACGCCAACGACGAGGCCCAGTTCCTCGAGCTGATGACTCTGGGCGAGCTGACTCAGCAGGCCTGGAAGCACGACATCCAGGTCATGATCGAGGGCCCAGGGCACGTGCCCATGCACAAGATCAAGGAGAACGTCGAGCTGCAGATGAAGCTCTGCAAGGAGGCGCCCTTCTACACCCTGGGGCCGCTGACCACCGACGTGGCGCCGGGCTATGACCACATCACCTCGGCCATCGGCGCGGCCATGATCGGCTGGTACGGAACGGCCATGCTGTGTTACGTGACACCCAAGGAACACCTGGGGCTGCCCGACAAGCAGGACGTCAAGGCCGGCGTGATCGCCTACAAGATCGCCGCCCATGCCGCTGACCTGGCGAAGGGGCATCCCGGCGCGGTCGCATGGGACAACGCCCTGTCGCGGGCGCGCTTCGAATTCCGTTGGGAGGACCAGTTCAACCTGGGCCTCGATCCGGAGACCGCGCGCGACTACCACGACCAGACCCTGCCGGCGGACGGGGCCAAGCTGGCGCACTTTTGTTCGATGTGCGGGCCGCAATTCTGCTCGATGCGCATCACGGAGGACGTGCGCGCCTTCGCCGAGCAGCAGGGCCTCGACGGAGCCGCTGCCCTGGAGCGCGGTCTGGCCCAGAAAGCGGCCGAGTTCGAGCGCCAGGGCGGCGAGCTCTACCAGCCGGTCAGCTGACCGTCTGGCAGCGTCGCTCGGGCTGGGACCAAGCGGCGTCGGGCCCCAGTCGGCATGCCCTGGGCCGCCATCCGGCGGCCGCGGCTGGGGGTCTACATGCGGTCGCGGTTGTCGTAGCACGGCGCCCGCAGCAGGGAGGCCACGATGACCTCGGAGAGGCCGAGGCCCAGCCGCAGGGGGGCCGGCCTGCGCATCGATCGGACGTTCTGCGACGATCCCGAGGCCGTGCTCGAGCGCCTGCGCGGACTGCGCCAGGAAGGCGAACTCGTCGATCTGGCCGCCGAGATCGAGGTGGCCTCGGGTGCCGAGGAACTCCCGTGTGTCGGTCAACAGGTCGTAAAGGCTCAGGGCGAGGCCGAGGGACCCCCCCGGGGCAGCGCTTGTCGAGGTCCTCTTCAGCGCGTCGATCTGCAAGCGCTCCTCCAGGTCGAAGGGAAGCTCCAAGCGTTCGCCCTCCAGCGATCCGAAGGGGGCCCTCGGCTCGCGCCCAAGGGGCGCCGCCAGGCGCCGAATGCCTGCGCTGGAGCCGCAGGGACTTCCGGCGTCAGCGCCTCCCGTGGCCCGTCCGGGCCGGACAGCGGCCGGATCCGGGGGATCCTCCGAGGACAGGAAGTGGCGAGGCGGCGCGAAGTCTCTCAGCAGCGCGCGGCCAGTTCGGCGCGCGGATCGACGCCCTCGAGCTCGCCGGGCGAGCAGCGCCCGAGCAGCGCACGGGCCGCCAACTCGCCGACGGCCGGCGACGTGACCAGCCCATGGCCGCCCAGGGCCCCGACCCAGAACAGGCCGCGCACGCTCGGGTCCGGGCCGATGCGGAAACGCTCCCCGAGGCCGAAGGTGCGCAGGCCGGCCCAAGCGCGCTGATCGCGGTTGTTGCCGTTCGGCCACCAATCCTGCAGCAGGCGCGCATCGAGGTGCCGCGCGGCCCGCTCGCGGATGCGCTCGAGCTCGGCGGGGGAGAGCGCCACGGGCGCGCCGCCGTGGGGCCCGGGATCGACCGGATCCTGGTCGCAGGCGCACAGCCACAACCCGCCCTCCGCGGGCTTGCTGTAGAAGGTTTCGCCGCCGTTCCAGACCACCGGCCAGCGCGGATCGATCCGTGCGTCCGCCGGACCCACCAGCACGTGTCGCCGGCGCGGGGTCAGCGGCAGGGGGGAGCCTGCGGATCCGCCCAAGCGTGCCCCCCAGGCCCCGAGCGCCAGGACGACCTGCTCGGCCAGCAGTTCGCGTCCATCGGCTAGCCGCACGCCGTGCACCGCGCCCGCGCTTTCGAGCAGCGCCGCGACCCGTTGCCCGCGCCAGAGGCGCGCGCCGGCCGCGGCCGCGCCGCGCGCGAACCCGTCGATCACGCGCTCCGGGAAGACGTGGCCTTCGTCGGCTGCGAAGTAGGCGCACAGGGCCCGCGTGCGCACGTGCGGCGCGCGGCGTGCCAGGGCCGCGGGGCTGAGCGTTTCGATGGGCCGATCGTGGGCGGCCACGCAAGCCTCGAGTTCGGCCGCGGCGGCCGGCTGGTCCGCGGTCAGCACGAGCCCGACCGGATCGACCAGCGGCAGCGCGGAGAAGCCCGGCGGCGGGTCCATCAGGAACCGCCGCGATGCCTGGGCCAGGGGCCGCAGGTGGGCTTCGGAAAGCACCGTGCGCAGGATGCCCGCGTTCTGGGCCGAGGCGGCTCGACCGAATCCTTGGTTGCCTTCGATCAGGGTCACCCCGGTGGCTCCGAGCCGGGCCAGGTGGAAGGCGGTCGAGAGCCCGGCCAGACCGCCCCCCAGGATCAGATAGCGGATGGGGTCCTGCTCGCTGGAGCGCTGCATGGCGCCATCTTAGGACCGATCCGGTCGGCTCCCGAGCGCCGGAGGGGCGCATGTGCCGGCGGCTCAGGAGGTCCGTGGGCCCCTGGCAGGGGCCGCTCTGGCCCGGAATCGGAGTTGGTCGAAAGCCGCCTGGCTGGGCTGGCCTTCAGTCCGCTTCGCCGGAGGCCGCAGGCAGCTCGGCTTCGAACTCGAGGCTGTTCAGCACCGATTGCTCGTTGTGCTTGATCTGGAAATGCGTCTGCCGTCTGGTGCGGAACGCCCAGGATCCGGGCCGCGACTCCCAGAACAGGCGCGGATCGTCCTTCACCGGCCCGCGCACGAACGGAAAGTTGGCCCGCAGCAGGTTGCCCACCGCCAGCTCCAGCTCCTCGGGCTCGATCCCGGCAGCCCCCAAGGGCCAGAGCGGGCTCAGCGAGGTCAGGGTCAGGGCGTGGGTCCGGCCGATTGCGGAGCAGTTCGAATCGGCCACGATCGGGCGAACGCTCTGCATGGCGTGGGGGGGGGCCTGGCCGGAAAGCCCAACGGGCCGGGCGCCGCGGGGGAGCTCTGGCCCTGGTCCGGACACCGGAAAGAACATCGATGACTCGAAGCCGACCGTGCGGCGGAGGGTCGGCCCGCCGCGCCGATCCTGTGGGCCGCCATCAACCCGAGAGCGTCGGCCGAGGTTGGATCGCTGGAGGCTGGGGACAAGGGCTGCTCCCCGCTGCCCAGGGGCTCCAGGCAGCGCTCTGCGGGATGGCGAACCGGCGCTCCAGCGATGTCCTCCCGCATGGCCTCCTCGGACAGTTCCAAGAAAGCCCCGAGGCAGGCGTGCCCGAGGCCCCGCAGGTGCCGAGCCGGGAGCGGCGCCGGAGCGCGTCGGGCAGAACCAGCCGATCGCCCCGACCCGCCTGCAGCGGCGTGAACTCCTGAGAATTTCTTTTGGGCCACCCCGTGAAGACTCCGGAGGGCCAGCAGGGAACCGATTGGCCAGCTGGCACGAGGCTGCGGTCGGCGCGCAGCGACGATCCCAGCCGCTGCGGCCGCCGGATGGCGGCCCAACGGCATGCTGACAGGCTGGTATGTCTGCTCGGGCGCAGCCCGAGTCGATTGTTTCTCAGCCTGTCAGCGCGCCAGGATCCAGCGATCGATCTGCTCGCCCAAGAGCGGCAGCGGCAGGGCCCCGTGGCGCAGCACCTCCCGGTGGAAATCCGCCAGGGAGAAAGCCGCGCCCAGGCTGGCCTTGGCGGTGGCGCGCAGTTTCTTGATCTCCGCGGCGCCCAGCTCGTAGGCCAGGGCCTGACCCGGCCAGGCGATGTAGCGATCGACCTCGTTGTCGATGTTGGCCTGGCTCAGCAGGGTGTGCTCGCGCATGAAGGCCAGGGCCTGGGCACGGCTCCAGCCGTCGTTGTGCAGCCCCGTGTCCACCACCAGCCGGGCGGCGCGCCAGGCCTGGTAGGAGAGCTTGCCGAGGCGCTGCAGATCGTCGCTGTAGAGGCCGAGCTCGTCGGCCAGCTCCTCGGCGTACAGGGCCCAGCCTTCGACGTAGGCCGTCGAGCCCAGGTGGCGCCGGAAGGCGGGCAGGTCGCCGCGCTCGGCCGCGATGGCGATTTGGGTGTGGTGGCCCGGCACCGCCTCGTGGAAGGCCAGGGCCTCCGCTTCGTAGCGCGGCCGCGTGGTCGGCGCGAAGGTGTTGACGTAGTAGCGGCCGGGCAGGCCGCGCTCGAGGCTCGGCGGCTGGTAGTAGGCCGTCGTGCTGTCGGGCGCTTCGTGGGCCGGGATCTCGGTCACCAGGCAGCGCGCCGCTGGCAGGTCGCGGAACACGGCCGGCACAGCCACCTCGGCGCGCCGCAGGGCCGCTTGGGCGCTGGCCAGGATCTCCGCGCCGCTCTGGAAGTAGAGCGCTGGATCGCCCTCGACCTTGGCGCGCAGGGCGTCGAAGTCGCGGGTGCCCCACAGGCGCTCGGCGAGCTGCACCATCTCGCGGTTGATGGCGTCCAGCCGGCCCAGGCCGTAGCCGTGGATCTCCTGGGGCGTCTTGGGCAGCCCGGTGTGGTAGCGCGCCAGCTCGGCGTACAGGGCCGCCCCGCCGGGCAGCCAGACCAGGCCGGTCTTCTCGTCGCTGCGGGCGACCGGTCGGATCTCGCGCTCGAGCAGGCTGCGATAGAAGGCCAGGGCCGGGTAGATCTCGAGCTCGATCCGATCGTAGACGGCGCTCAGGAAACGGCCGCGCTCGTCCGGCTCCAGCGTGTCGTTCGCGGCCGGGATCAGGATGCGTGTGCCGAGGGCGCGCAGATCGCCGCGCAGGAAGCGCTGATTGACGCGCCGCAGCAGATCTTGCTTGCGCCCGTCGCCGTACTCCCGGGAAGCGATGGCGGCCAGGGTTTCGGTCTCTTCGTTGCCCAGGGGCACCCAGCGGCCGCCGGCCGCGGCGGAGACCAGCAGCGGGCTGTCCCAGTAGGGCGTGCCGAGGATGCGGTCGATCTGCGCGATGGTTTTGTCGACCAGCACCGCGGGCGCCACATGCCCGCGGGCGAGGCCGCGGCGCAGGGCATCGCCCTGCCTGCGGATCACCAGGGCCATCGTCGACCAGCGCTCCAGCAGTTGTTCGCGCTCGCGGGCGGTGCGCGCGGGCTGGTCCACCGCGCGGGACAGCAGCTCGGCCTGCGGGCCGCCCAAGGGGTCGACGCTCCACTCGTCGATCCCGCGGGCGAGCTGATCCAGCTCCTGCTGGATCAGCTCGCCGAACAGCCGGGCGCTGAGCTGGTCCTCGCTGTCGAGCTTGCCCTGATCGAGGGTCTTGAAGCGCTCCTGCAGCGCCCACAATTCGGCGCGCCGGGCCTCCTTGGCCTCCGGGGTGCGGTTGGTCAGCTGGCCGTTGAAGCGCGCGTCCCCGAGGTAGGAAGCGAACTCCGGGTGCGCCCGGAGGTAGCCTTGCCAGCCCTCGTCGAGCAGCTTCGAGAGCACCTCGTTGCGCGTCGAACCGGCCGCATCGGGCCACAGGCCGACCTCCGCCGGCGGCGGGGCATCGAAGGCTTGGCAAGCGACCAGACACAGGGCCGGGGCCAGGGCCAGGACGAGGGCGGCAAAGCGCGGGGAACGGGGGGGGCGCATGGGGGACACGGTGCAGGGGCGCGGGACGGCGCGGGATGGCGCGGCATGGTAGCGGGGGCGACCGGCTCGGCGATGTGGCCCGGCGCCCGCTGATCCGAGGGGGCGGGGGCCGCCGGATGACCGCAACGGCCATCGAAACCGGCCGGGGAGCGCACCAGCGAGGCGCGGGGCCGCGGGGGCGGGGCGGCGCGGCCGGCCGACGGTCTGGCGCCAGAGCCTCGCCCCGCGCCGGCTCCCGGCCGGTCGCCGGGCTACCGCTGCGACCCGGACTTCCCCTCATGACACTGCGGCGCCGAGGGGCCGAGATCGCCTTGGCCCGCGGCGATCTGCGCTCGCGGCGGCCAAGCGGCCCTCCGCGGCGTGCGCGGATCAGGTGAGCTTGAAGCGGTAGGTGCGGTAGGTGACCTCGCGTCGAAAGCGCTCGTGGTCCAGCTTGGCTGGCATCTTTTCCATCACGTAGCGGCGCAGCTTGGCGAGCCGCTTGGCGAAGAACGTCCTCGCGAACCAGGACAACACCCGCTGCTCGCGCGTGAAGTAATCGCGGCCCAGATCGAACAACGGCGGGCCCAGGCGATCGTAAAAGGTGCGGCCCAGCTCGAGGGTCGGCAGCACCCGATCGGTGATGTCCTCCACCTCCTCGACCTGGAAGCCGGCCGCGCGGGCGCGCTCGAGGAAGGGCTCCAGGACGTGGCAGGCCCGATAGAAGCGCTCGTCGCGATGGCGGAAGTAGTCGCAGATCAGGAGTCTGCCCCCGGGTGCCAGGGCGCGCCGCGCCGCGCCGAAGAGCTGGTCGAGCGGCACGTACTGGCTGCTTTCGCTCATCAGCACCAGGTCATAGGGCCGTTCCGGTGCGAAGTCCTGGAAGCGCGTGCGGTGGAAGCGCACGGCGCTGCCCAGGCGCGCCTTGACCAGTTTTTCTTGGTGCTCGCAGGGGCTCATGGGCTCGACATCGAACCCAGCGGCGAGCAGGCGCTGGCTCATGGAACCGGTGCCGCAGCCCACATCGAGGATGCGCCGCACCCCGGCGGGAATCTTGCTGGCCAGGCGTTCGGCGTAGCGATCCTGTGCGCTGCGAAATCCATCCAGCGTGCGCGGATCCGAATCGCTCCACAGTCCGAAGTGCAGATGGTCGAGGCCGAAAACTTCCTTGTAGAGCCTGAGGGAGTAGTCGTAGGAGAGCCCCTTGCCGCTGGCCATGGATGGTTTTGCCGCGGAAAGGGTCGAAGCTCCACGGATCTCCGATGGAGGGTGGCGTCCGTGCGCGGCAGGGGCAAGCGCAATCGGTGGGAATCGGGAGCTATTGGCAGGCGCACGGGGCGATGGGATGCCCGGGAGGAGGCTCCTTGCGGTCATCGGCGGCTTGGAGCGGAGCGCAAGGCGCGCCGGGCCTCGCGTCCATCGGTCGAAGGCCGTGGGGGCTTTGCCTTTGCTGCTGAGCGCCCGCTCGGAATCCGCCGCCAGAGGGTTTTCCCGAGGCCTAGGCTTCGCCGGACGCGAGCCCCAGGCTCTGCCCGGGCGCCCTCGGCCGGGGGGCGCGTGGGCGGCAGATCGGACTGCCCAGAGTTCTGGGGGATCTGCCAAAGCTGGGGGCGGCACGATCCGGCGACACGGGCTCCGGTGTTCCTCCGCTGGTGCGGCTCGAAGGCGGCCCGCTGGCAGGCCGCGTGGTTCGGCGGCGGTCCGGGCCCTACGCTTCAGGCTGAACCCACGGGGGGGCCGGCACGCTCGATCGGGTTCCAGGCGGTTCCCGAGAGGTCCAGGACCCGGGCCAGGGCGCACAGCACCAGGGAATGGCGGACCTCGCCGCGGGCGATCGCCGCGCCGAGCTCCTCCGGGGTCAGCTCGACCACCTGGATGTCCTCGCCTTCGTCCGGCTGCTGCGCGCCGACCGGCACGGCGCCCTCCGCCAGGAACATGTGCAGCAGGTTGTCGTGGATCGCCGGGTTGGCCTGCACGGCGCCCAGGGGCTGCCAGCGCGGCGCGGCATAGCCGCATTCTTCGCGCAGCTCGCGCCGGGCGCCCTGCTCCGGAGCCTCGCCGCGGTCGACCATGCCGCCCGGGATCTCGAGGGTCACGGAGCGCGATCCGAAGCGGTATTGGCGCACCATCACGAAGCGGCCAGCGGGGGTGCGCGCCACCACGTTGCACCAGTCGGGCGCCTCGAGGACCAGGCGCTCGAGCTCGCGGCCGCTGGGCGGATGGACCAGCCGATCGAAGCGCGGCCGGAACAGGGGCAGGGGCGGTCCGGGGCGCGATCCCCGCCAGGGCCAGGGCGCCGGCGCGCGGTCTGCATCCTTCATGTCGCCAGGATACGCGGGCGCCGTCGCGGCTCCGGACCTGCGCCCGGTTAGCCTCTTCGCCCCCATGGTTCCGGCCGCCCCGCCCACCAGCCCGCCCGGTCAGGTCCTGCGCGGGCACCTGGCGCTCTGGATGGTGCAGTTGTGCTTCGGCCTGTTCCCGGTCTTCGTGCGCTTCGCCTACCGGGGCGGTTTCGAGGCGCGTTCGATCCTGGCCTGGCGCCTGGTCACCGGCGCTTTGGCCTTCGGCGGGCTGGCCTGGGCCTTGGATCGGCGCGGGTTCTTCGCGGCGCGCGCGGACTGGCGACCCCTGCTGCTCTGCTCGCTGACCGGGGTCGCGCTCAACCAGGGCCTGGCCCTCGAGGGCATGGTGCGCTCGACGGCCCTCAACGCGGCCCTGATCATGACCCTGATCCCGGTCTTCACCGTCGGGATCTCGGCCTGGATGGGCGTCGAGCGCTTGACCCCGCGCCGCTTGATGGGCCTGCCGGTGGCCTTCGCCGGCGCCGCCTGGGCGGTCTTGGCGCGCTTCGAGGGCCAGGCGGCCTCCTTGGGGGAGCATCGCCTGGGCAACCTGATGATGGCCACCAACTGCCTGCTGTACGCCTTCTACCTGGTGTACTCGCGGCGGCTCCTGGTGCGCCATCGCCCGGAGGTGCTGGTGGCTTGGATCTACCTGCTGGCGCTGCCCTTCGTGCCCTTGGCGCTGATCGGCCGCTCGCCGCTGCCGGATCCGGGCTCCGGGAGCGCGCCTTGGATCGGGCTCGCGCTGATCCTGCTGTTCCCGACCCTGATGGCCTATGGCCTCAACACCTACGCGCTGAAGCGCGTGCCGGCGTCGGTGACCGCCATCTACATCTATCTGCAGCCCCTGGTGGCCGGGATCGGCGGGGCCGTGGCCCTGGGCGAGGAGCCGCCGGCCGATCTGCTGTTCGCGGGCCTGCTGCTGTTCGCGGGCATCGCCCTGGCCACGGCCAAGGGCTCGGGCGCCCGGACCGCAAGAGCTGCGGAGGCGCCCGAAGCGGGTGGGCGCGCGGCGCTTCGGGACGCGGCGCTCGAGCCCCGGGAGCCGAGCGAGCGCTCCTGAGGGGCGGCCGAGCCGTGCGGCTCGGCGCGAGCGGGCATCAGCCGTCCGCTGAGGTCACTTTTCGGGTGTCCCGACCGGCGGCGGTACGAAGGAGGCCGGCTGGCCGCCGGGCGCGCCGCGCTTGGCCGCGCCCAGTTCGGGCGCCAGGGGCTCGATCCAGCGCTTGGCTTCGCGGGTCAGCCATTCGCGCCGGAACTCGCGGGTCGCGGGCGTGTCCGGGTAGGACTCGTCCGCCCGGTAGGGATAGCCGCTCATGCCGTGGAAGGGCAGCGGGGTCACGTACAGGGCTTCGCTGGTGTTGGGGTCGCGGTCCTTGGCCCAGCCATCGAAGAACACCAGGTAATCGCGCTCGAGGCCCTCCGCCAGGGGCGGCAGAACGCGCGCATCGAATTCGAGGGTCAAGGCGTCGCCGGCGCCCAGGATCACGAAGCGGTCGTCGATCTCGCCCAACAGCGGCTTGGTCTCGCCCAGCTTGGTGTAGAGGCCCGGGTGCATGTTCCAGCGCGGCTGCTCTTCGGTGTCGTGCCAGTCGAACCATTCGAGCAGCACCACGCTGCAGGTCGGGTCTTGGCCCGGGGCGGTCACCCGGCGGCTGAAGCCGCGCTCCCACAGCTTGGCCGAGGCCAGCGGCGCCTCGTAGCGTTCGGTGGGCGCGTCGTCGCCGCAGGTGGCCAGGATCAGGCGATCCCAATAGAGGCGCAGGGTGGAGCTCAGCCGCAGCCGCGGATCGGCTGGGTCGAGGGCGCCCTGCAGCTCGATCACCATGGTCTTGGTCTTGCCGGCCGGGAACCCCACCGGCGGTCCCAGGGGCCGCCAGCCGCCCTGGCCGTCCGGCACCTCCAGGATCGGCGGAACGAACTCCCAGTCCGGATGGCGGGCGATGGCCATGTTGACCGAGGCATCGCTCCAATAGAACCAGCCCGTGGCCACCAAACGGGGACGCCGGGCGGCTGCGATCGCGGCCGGATCGAAGCGCAGGGTCAGCGTGTAGGGATCCGCCAGGCCCATGTATTGGCCGCGGTGGGGCACGAAGGGCTCGGCGAAACGGCCGTCGATGGCGGCCAGTTCGCCCGCCCAGTCGCGGCCCGTGTCGTCGAGGGCCGCCAGCGGCGCGGCGCTCTCCGCGATGGTGTAGAGGTGTTCCTCGGGGAAGGGCGGGAAGGTGAAGCGCTCGTTGGGGAAGATCTCCACGCCCGGCGCATGGTCCACGGCGAACAGCCGGACTTGATCGAGGTAGGTCACCTCGCGCAGCTCTTCGGTGAATTGCAGCGTCAGCAGGCCGTCCTTGGGCGCCAGCTGATCGCCGCGCACCAGCACGTACTCGTCGTGATCCGGTGGCACGAACACGCCCGGGGCGATCGGCAGACCGAGGGGCGTGATGCCGATCACGTCGCTGATGAATTCGAAGCGCTCGCCGTTCCAGGCGTATAGGAACGGGCAGGAACCCACCAGGCCTTCGATCTGCTCGAAGGTCCGCCCGGCTCCCGCGGGCAGGTCGACCTGGCTCTGGATCACGCCGTTGGGCCAGGTCACGCGCAGCACGTCGATGCGCGGCTGGTTTCCGAGGCCGAGGGTCAGGGCCTCGTCGCGCCAATAGATGCGCCGATAGATCGGCCCGGCGCGCAATTCGACCAGAGCGCCCAGGCCGTGGGCAGTGTCCTTGACCCCTTTGAGCGCCAGGGTGAAGCCGCCGCCGGCGGCCTCCAAGGAGATCGGCAGCAGCCCGGTTGCAAAGGCGGCGGTCAAGCCAGGACCGGGGCCCAGCGCGAGTCCAGCGGGGGCGCCCAGATCCGTCCGAGCGGGCAGCAGGGCGGCCGCCGGGCGTTCGCCTTCGGTGCCGAGCTCGAACACCGCCTGCAGCGCGCCGGAGCCATCCAGCCAGACCAGATCGACGGCCCCCGAAAGGTCGAGGTCCGCGAGCAGGGCCGGGCTCTGGCCAGGGCGCGTTTCGCGCGCGGCCCCCAGCGGCGTGAGCTTCGCCCCGAAGGCGTTTTGGAGCAGCTGTCCGGAAGCGGGCAGGAACAGATCGACGAAGAAGTCCGCATCGAAGTCTGCTGCCAGGGGCCGCACGCTCCAATCCTGTGCGGCCGGCAGGCGCGTGCCGACTTCCGCGAAGCGGCCGCCGCGCAGGCTGTCGAACCACAGGGCCCCTGCGGGGCCGCCGATCAACAGATCCACGTCCTGGTCGCTGTCCAGGTCCTCGGGCAAGAGCCAGCGGCAGTCGAAGCCCGCGGGGATGACGAAGCTGGCGCTGTCGTCCGTGAAGGTCCCGGAACCATCGACTCCGTCGTTGCGCAGGAACCGCGCGCCGTAGGCGCCGCACAGGGCCAGGTCCAGATCGCCGTCGTGGTCGTAGTCCCAGGCGCACAGATCGCGGGTCGGACCGGCCAGCGCTAGGTCCAGCTCGAGGCGCTGCTCGTAGGGACCCGACTCCCAATAGTCCGGGCGAGCGAACAGGCGCAGCCGCCCGCCTTCGACCACGGCCAGCTCGGCGTCGGTGAACAGCACGTGGTCCTTGATGAAGGCGGGGCCATCGGGGAGCTGGCCCTCGAGAACCTCCCGGGAGCGCTTGTCCTCGCCCAGGTCCAGGGCCGCGAAGGCTTCGACCGCGCCGGGCACCAAGACCTCCTGGCGCCCGCCCGTCCCCTGGGCCACCAGCCCTCGCCCGTCGATCCACAGGGTCTCGGGGGCGCTCGGAGCGAAGTCCAACACCACGCTGGCCGGATCGCGCCCCTCCGGCAGGCCGCGCTTGTCCGTCAGGCGGTCCCCGGTCAGGGGATGCCAGCGCTCCTCCAGGGCCACGCGGGCCAGTTGGCGCACCGGGCCCTCGCTGCCGAGCGGCGCGCCGGCCGTGGGCCGGGGAGCCGGCAAAGTCGGCGCCCGGCTTCCGGTGGGCCGCGGGATGTCGAGCCGGCCGAAGGTGCCGCGCTGCAGGTCGGTGCTGCTCGGGTTGGTGATGCCGCGCGCCAACAAACCGTCGCGCTCGGCGAACAGTTCGTCCGCCGCTTCGACCTGGTCCGAGCGCATCAGCAGGTTGGCGTATTGCTGCAGGATCGGCAGATACCAGGAACCCGCGAATTCGACGCCTCGGTCGCGCAGGGCTCGATAGTGCTCGAGGGCCGCCTCCGTCAGGCGCTCGGCCTCGGATTCCGGCGCGTCGTAGACCTGGTCGGCGAGGGCCTGGGCCAGGCGCAGCTCGGTGGGGATGTCGTCGGGCGCCAGGGCGTGGGCGCGCTCGAGCTCCACCAGGGCTTGGCGGCCCTCGCCCGAATCGAAATACAGTCGGCCCAGGTTGAAGTGCAGCGCCGGGGAGTCGGCGAGCACCTTGGCGGCGGCCTGCAGCTCTGCCAGGGCCGGATCGCGGTCGTTGAGCGCCAGGTGGACGATCGCGGCCCGCAGGCGGTCCTCTGGGTCCGGCCGCTTGACCGCCAGCAGCGGCTGGATCGCTTCGAGCGCCGCGCGCAGTCGGTCCTGGGCGAACATCGAGGCGGCGCGCTCGCGGGCCACCTGGGCGGCGACCAGCGCGGCGGGATCGGGCGGCGCTTCCCGGCGGCACGCGGCGGTCGGCAGCAGGGCCAAGACGATCAGCGGGAGGAGCGGACGCGGGCGGTCGGCTTGCATGGCCCCATTAGGCGCGGCCCGGGGCCGCCGCGGAAGCGTCTCCCCGGCCTTCGTTTCCCGCGGGTCAGAGGCCAGAATCCCCGCTCCTGCCGCCGGCCCCCCCGACCATGACCTACAACGCCGCCCCCGCCGCCCCCGCCGCCCTGCCCCCGCGATTCGAGCCCGGCAAGCGGGCCCTGGTGGTGGGGGCCTCGAGCGGCATCGGCGCGGCCCTGGTCGAGCAGCTCGTGCGCGAGGGCTACGCGGTGGCCGCCCTGGCGCGCCGGGCGGACAAGCTGGCCGAGCTTGAGCTGCGCTGCGAGGCCTTCGAGGACGAGCGCGGCGGGCGCCTGATCGTGCGCGTGCACGATGTCGAGCAGCGCCAGGAGGTCCCGGCCCTGTTCGAGGAGCTGGTGCAGCAGCTCGGTGGCCTGGACCTGTTCGTGTTCGCCGCGGGGATCATGCCCGCCATGGGCCGCCACGAATACGACACCGAGAAGGATGTCCAGATCCTGACCGTCAACACCCTGGGGCTGATCGCCTGGGCCAATCCGGTGGCGCGCCTGATGCGCTCCCAGCGCCACGGCACGATCGTGGGCATCTCGTCCATCGCTGGCGACCGCGGCCGCAAGGGCCATCCGGCCTACTGCACTTCGAAAGCCGCCATGGACACCTACCTGGAGGCGTTGCGCAACCGCCTGGCCGAGGATCGCGTGCACGTCTGCACGATCAAGCCCGGCTACGTGGACACGGCCATGACCCAGGGGATGGAGAAGCTGTTCTGGCTGGCCAGTCCGGCGGAGGCCGCCGAGAAGATCCTGGCCGCGGCGCGCTCGCGGGCCAACGTGCGCTACGTCAAACGCCGCTGGTGGCTGGTGGGCTCGGTGATCAAGAGCATCCCCTCGTTCCTGTTCCGCCACCTGAACGTCTGAAGGCGCGAGCCGGCCGCGCGGACCGCGGCTCAGGCGCGGCCGCGTATCAGGCCGCGGGGTGCGGCGCGCCGCTGTTCCGCTCTGCTGGCTGCTCGGGAGCCGCCCGGATCCAGCTCGGCCCGGGGGCGCCGAGACCCAGCTCGCCCAGGATCTCCTGGGCCATCGCGGGCGTGACCCCGGGCAGGCTGGCGATCGCGCCGAGGCCGCCCGCGTGGGCGCTGTCGAAGTGCAGCGAAAGGAGGCCGAAGCGGCGCGACCAAGGCCCCTGTGACACCCGCGCCGATTGGAGCTTGTCCTGCGGCAGGAACTGGGTCTCCTCGAGCCACAGGCCGCGCCGCAACCACAGGCCCCCGGCCGACAGGGCGAAGCCGTGGCGCAGCCGAAGCGCGCGCAGGTAGAGCCAGAACAGGGGACCGAGCACCAGCAGCACCATCAGGCCGAGGGCCCCGTAGGCCCAGGTGGATAGGGCGGTCAAGAGGCCGCCGAGCAGGACCGCTTCGATGGCCTCGCGGCGCAGCAGGGACGGCGCGGAGCGGCGCCAGGCCGCCGGCTCCGGCACCGGCGGCAGGGCCAGCCAGCTCTCGAGGCGCCCGCGGTCGCCCTCGCGCAGGATGGGCACCAGGGCGCCGCCGAAAGCCGCTTCGGCCTGCTCGCCGCCCCGTTCGCCTCCGGCCGCGTCGATCCACAGGGACGAGCGGCCGAGGCGCCGATCCAAGGGGCCGGCGCGCCAGGCCGCGCGCTGGATGCGAGCGGGGCTGAGCCGCGTCTGGCGTCGGGTCAAGAGCCCGCTCTGGAACTCCAGCCTGTCCCCGATCGGGCGCAAGCGGAAGCCGCCGTGGCGCAGGCAGACGTCGCACAGGGCCAGCAGTTTGACACCGGCCAACAGCGCGAGCAGCAGCCACAGGTGCCGGAGGCCGAGTGCGAGGTGCGTGCCTTCGACCTCGACCTCGAAATCCTCGAGGGGCAGCCGATCCAGGAGGCCCAACTCGTTGCCCACCGCCCACAGGCCGAAGGCCAGGGCCCAGCCCCGGCCCCCGAACAGCCCCAGATAGAGCAGCTCGCGCAAACCGATGGACTGTTGCGGCGGCTGTTCATCCGCGGCCAGAGCACCCCTGCCGGCCAGGCCCAGGTGTTGAGCGATGCGCTCGCTCTCGGCGCTCGAGACGTAGCGCAGGACCGCCTCCGGCGGCCCGCCGCTGTCGGTCTCGAGGCGCAGCTCCCAGAGCCCCAGCAAGCGCGCCAAGGCGGGCTGCTCGCGGCTGATGTGCAGCACGCGGCTGGCCTGGATCCGGCGTTCCTTGCGCTCGAGCAGCCCCTCGCGCAGCCACAGACCGCCGGGTTCGAGCGCGTAGCGGCGCGACCAATGGTCGAGCCCGGATTGCAGCAGGGTCGGCAGCAGCAGCCACATCCAGACCAGCCGCTCCCGATCGCCGATCGAGAACAGGAGCAAGGCCGCCAGCGGCAACAACCAGGGACGCAGCGCCTGGATCCAGCGCAGCGCCAGGGAGGCCGGATGGACCCGGCGCGCGTCGGCGGGCATCATCGCGGCTCGCGCTCGAGTCCGGTCAGCAGTTCGGCGCGCAGGGCCTCGGCGACCTCTCGGGACAGGCCGGGCAGGCGCACTTCCGCGGCCTCGCTGCCCGCCGTGTGCAGCACCAGGTCCGCCAGGCCGAAGCGCTGGTCGATCGGCCCGCTGACCAGGTCGACGAACTGCACGCGCTGGCGCGGCACGAAGGTCCAGCGGCGCCACAGGCGCCCGCTTTCGATCGACAGGCCCAGGGGGTCCAGGCGGTAGGACAAGCGCGCATAGAGCTTGGGCGGGCGCACCCAGAACCAGACGCCGAGCAGCAGCAGGGCCAGGGCGGCGGCCAGGGCCGCGCCGGGGGCCCAGCCCCGGGGGTCGATCCAGAGGGTGTAGGTCAAGCCCGCGGCCGACGAGAGCGCCAGCACCAGCCAGACCAGCAGGCCCGCCCAGCGCTCGGCCTCGATCCAGCGCGGCTCCGGCTTCCCGCACAGCACCCTGGCCGCGGCGGCCGCCGCCGCGGGCGCCTCGGGACCCTGGTCCGGAGCATCGGCCGAGCGCGCAGACGCTCCTCCGCCCTCGGCGCGGCCGGGCGCGCCGCAAGCCTGCAGGGCCTGATCCGTTTCGGCGGCGCCGTTGCGAGGGTCTTCGGGGGGCTGCATCCTGCGGGCAGACTACGCCACGGACCGGCGATCTTTTCGCATCCCGCCCCGGGTGCCTGCGGGCGGGCATACTGTTTGCGTGTCGAGCCCGTCCCCCGGCCTGTCGGCCCTCGAATCCCGTCCCGCGGTCGCCCCTGCGACCGCCCCGCCCCGAATTATCTCCCTGGAACGCAGTCTCGAGTACCTGCCGGGCTGGGGCGGCGCGGTGGGGGCCCAGAGCCCGATCTGGCGCCCCGCGGACCTGGCGGGCCTGCGCGAGGCCCTGGCGGAGGCGCGCTCCCGGGGCCTCTCGATCGGCCTGCGCGGCGGCGGCAACAGCTACGGAGACGCGGCCGTCAACCAGGGCGGCGCGGTGCTGGATCTGACCCGCATGAACCGGGTGCTCGGCTTCGACCGCGAGACCGGCGTGGCCGAGCTCGAACCCGGGGTCACGATCGAGCAGCTGTGGAAGACGATCCTGCCGCTCGGGTTCTGGCCCAAGGTCGTCTCCGGGACCATGTTCCCGACCGTGGCCGGTGCCGCGGCGATGAACATCCACGGCAAGAACAACTTCAAGGTCGGCACGATCGGCGACGCGCTGCTCGAGTTCGATCTGCTGCTGGCCGATGGCCAGCTGCTGACCTGCTCGCGCGAAATCAACCCGGACCTGTTCCACGCCGCGATCGGCGGCTTCGGGATGCTGGGGGTCATGACGCGTCTCAAACTGCGCACGCAACGGGTGCACTCCGGCGACCTGGAGGTGCGCGCGATCAGCTGCCCCGATCTGGGCGCGATGATGGCGGCCTTCGAGGAGCGCAAGGCGGCCGCCGACTACCTGGTCGGCTGGGTCGATTGTTTCGCGGGCGGCAGCGGCCTGGGCCGGGGCCTGATCCACGAAGCGCGCTACCTGGCGCCCGGCGAGGATCCAGCCCCCGAGCGCACCTTGAAGTTGGCGCACCAGGAGCTGCCCAGCCGAATCCTCGGTTTGTTCCCGAAATCCCAGGTCTGGCGCTGCATGGCGCCGATCTGCAACGACCTGGGGTTGCCGGTGCTCAACGCCACCAAACACTTCATGGGCCGCCGCGAAGCCGCCGCGCCGCCCTACCGCCAAAGTCACGCCGGCTTCGCCTTCCTGCTCGACTACGTGCCCAACTGGAAGCGCGCCTACGGTCCCGGAGGCCTGATCCAGTACCAGTCCTTCCTTCCGGTCGAGACGGCCCTCGAGACCTACCGGGAGCTCCTGAGGCTCAACCAGCGCCGCGGGCTGGTGCCCTATCTGGGGGTCTTCAAGCGCCATCGCCCCGATCCCTTCTGGCTGACCCACGCCGTCGACGGCTGGAGTTTCGCCATGGATTTCCGTGTCACGCGCCAGAACCGCGAGGCGCTTTGGCGCCACACCGCCGAGCTGACCGAGCGCGTGCTGGCCGCCGGCGGGCG
>JBILNK010000143.1:0-11393 GCA_044375105.1 Planctomycetota bacterium | reverse complement strand
AGTTGCTGCGCGCCGGTCGCTTGAGACGCAGCGGGTCGGCGACGCGCTGGTAGACCAGCGCAAACGGCCCCACGAACACGTAATAGAGCAGCGTCAGGAACAGCCGGGACATCATCGTCCCGAAGCGCTCTGAGAAGTGGAGGAAGGCCTTGAACATGGGGGGGCGGGCAGCGGAGGTGTTTGGCCGGTAGAAGCCAGGCCGGCGCCGGGGCGATCCGTTGATCGAGGGGGGGGGGCGATTCGGTGCCGGTTCGGAGGCGGCTGGGGGGGGCGGATTCGTGGGCTGCGGGCGTGGCTGTCGAGCCTTGGCGATGGAGGGGCACGGAGCAGCGCGGCCCAGACGACTCAAAATTCTAGCTCCCGGTGCGGCCCGCGGCGGCGGGTACCGGCGGTTCGAGCGCCCGGCCGGGAGCTTGCCTGAAAGCCTCCCCGGTGGGGGCGATCCCGCGGGGGTGGCTCGGTGGCCCGACCGGCTACTCGCCGACCTTACCGCGGCTTCTTGGTGGCGAGGATTTGGGGCAGGCCAGCCTGCACCCCCGCGGCGATGGCCTCTGCCTTCCAGCGATTGGCTTGCGGGGTCACGTGGACCAGGTCGAGGTACCAGCCGGCGAGCTCCTGGGGGTCCCGATCGAGCGCCAAGCGCTCGAGATCGACGAGCAAGCAACCGGTGTCCTCTGACAGGCTCCGCATCAGCTGGTTGTGCTCGGCGATCCCGGCCCGGAAGGCCAGATGCTCTTGGCCCGGGCGGATCGGCGCCGGCGGCAGGGTGGCGAAAAGCGTCGAACCCCCGTGCTGGGCCTGGGACTGGACCATGGAAAGCCAGTTGCGGCGCAAGGGCTCGATCGTCTCGGGTGGCAGTCGCTGCCCATCGAAGGTCGACGGAGCCGAAGCAGGCCATACGGTCGCGTCGTCGAGGGACGGCGGGGGGTGGCTGAGGCGCATCGCCGTCACCAGGTCGCTATGGCGCGCCAGGAAGCGCAGCCAGGCCGGCTGCTCGGGCAGCTTCCAGGGGTGGCGCCAATGGGCGTAGTCGCGACGAAAGTCCGGCCGGAAGCGCGGCTCGCAATCATTGACCGCCTCGTGGATCACCAGCAGGTCGGGCCGGTAATCCTGGAAGTAGAGGAACCAGGCGCAGAGCATCTCGGCGCTGGTCCAGCCCGAGATCCCGGCGTTGACCACCTCGATGGACGTGCCGAGCCTCTCCGTCAGAATTTCGCCAAGAAAGTGCGGGAAGGCTCCGGCCGCCCCCGCCGAGTTGCCGGAGGCCGTCGTCGAGCCACCCAGGCACAGGATCCGCCCGACCCCGGGCGTGCGCTCGACGGGCACCGGTGGTCCGTTGAACCAATGCTCCGAAGACGAGCGGAGCGACGACGCCAGGGCCCATCCGTAGTAGGGCTGGGGCTGGTACCAGGAGGCCCCGCTGCCCAACAGGAGTTCGCGTGCGCGGGCCAAACGAGCCGGGGTGATGCCCCAGACAGGAGCCAATGCTCGGAATCCGAATTCGGCAACCAGCAAAGTGGCTGTCGAGACGCCTAGGGCCAGGGCCCAGCGGAGCCAACGGGCGTTTCGCTGTCTTTTCGCCGTGGGGGGATCGAGGCGATTGAGGGTCATGGAGGCTGGCGCGGGGTGGGCAAGCAGAGAATCTCCGAGAATTGAGGAAATGCAAGCGCCGAGCGAGCACGCCCTCCTCGTCCGAAGATGGGCGCTCCCCGGTTCAGCCCGAGGTCTGGAGCCGAGGAGCGGGCAATGGGCCAGTCTGGATCGGGTACCCTTCAAGGAGGGCGTGCGCAGCCCGGCCCCACTTCCGGATGCCCCTGGGAGGCGCCTGGGGGCGAAAGGCCCCGAGGAGTCGCTCGGCCGGGCCGTTGGACAGGAAAGCAGAATGGAGTAGCCGTCGTCAGGCTGCACGGGGCGCAGCAGCGGGCCTGCGGAGGCTCCACGAGGCCCTCCGGACGGGAAGGGGAGGACGACCTGGGGGCCGGTCCACTCCGGGCACCCTGATAGGCTGCCCTATCCCGATGCACTCGAAGCCTTTCGCCCTCGCTGAGACCTCCGGCGGGGTCCCTCAGGACCATGCGGGCGGCGCGCAGGCTCGCCGCTGGGCGCCGGCGGCTTCGATCCTGGCGCTCCTTGCGGTGCTGGCTTTGGCGCTCTGGATCCAAGGCGACAGCCTGTCGGCGCCGTTGATCAGCGAGGACAGCTCGGTGCTCGCCTACTGCCAGCGCGAGCCCGCCCTGAGCGATTGGGACCGGCCGCAGTACGACCTGCGCACCGTGCGCTTTTGGCGCCCGCTGATGACCCTCGGCATGGACCTGCAGACGGCCTGGACCGGCGCAAACCCGAGCGCCTTGCGGGCCTTCAACTGGATCTGCCAGGCGCTGGCCCTGCTGGGCCTGTGGTGCCTGGGGAGGCGCCTCGGCGGCGTGTTGCCCGGCTTGATCGCCGCCCTGTGGGCTGCCAGCTTCCCGTTCCAGGGCGGCACCGTCACCTGGGTGGTTGGCCGGGTGGATGGCCAGTGCCTGCCAGCCCTGTGCTGGGCCGCCTGGGCGGGCCTGGCGGGCCGGCCCTGGGCGCTGATGGCCCTGACCCTGCTGGCCTTTGGCACCAAGGAGAGCGGCGTCCTGGCGCCGCTCTGGGCCTTGGCGGGGGCGCTGGCATCCGGGCGCACCTGGCGCTCGAATCTGCGCCTGCTGCTGCCCTGTGCGCTGCTGCTCGCCGGGCTGCTGTGGTGGCGCGCCCGCAGCCTCGGGACCTTTGCGGGGGGCTACGTGGCCCAGCCGGCCAGCGGCCCGGCGGACTGGCTGGCTTCCTTGCCATCCCTGGCCGGCGCCGACCCGAGCGCGGCCCTGGTGTTGGTCGCGGCCTTGGCGCTCGGCGCCACGGGCCGGGAGCGGCGTGTGGCCCTGGGTTTCGCCCTGTGCGGACTGCTCGGGTTGGCGCTGCTGCTGCCCATGCTGGCCGGAGGTCCTCTGGCCTTGGAACACCGGCGCTGGTGGGCGCTGCCGGATGCCTGCGCCGGGATCGCGGCGGCGGCGCTGCTGTCCCGGCTGGCCAGCCGCGGCGGGGTTCGCCATGGGCTGCTGCTCGTGCTGCTGGCGGTCTGCGCCGCCCGAGCCGTGCAGGCGCGCCAAGACGTGGCGGCCTGGCGGGACGCCGGCCGGGCTGCAGCGGAGTTCGAAGCGCGGCTGCGTGCCGCGCAGCACGGACTGCCGGCGGATCCGCGGCCGCTGCTGGCGCTCGATGTGCCGCGCCTCGACCCCGAGGGGCGCGCCTACGTGCTGCATTTCGGCCTGGCCGATCGCTTCCGCCCGCCGTCCGCGCCGGCCCCCCGGGAGGTTTGGCCCTGGCGCCTGATGTTCGCCGAGGAAGCCGCATCGCGCCGGGAAGCTCTGGGCCCGACCCTCGCCGCCGGACTGCTGGCCAGCCCCGGCGAATCCGGGGGCGGCCTGCCGCTGCTGCAAGCCGAAGCGCGCCTGGCCGGCGCCCCCGCGGAGGAGCTGTGGGTCGACGCCGGTTTGGTCGCTCCGCAGCTTCCCGGAACAGGTCCCGAGGTCTGGCTGCGGCCGCCGGGCCAGCCCGGGCAGCTCGAGGCTCTGCTGATCACCGAGCTGGGCTACGGCGGCGCGCTGTGGCAGGCCGCCCCCTTCGGATCCGAAACCGACTGGAAGCTGCCGCTGCGCGAGCTGCTGCTGCTCAGCCAGGGCCAGTTCCGCTTGCTCGATGTGCTGGCCCAGGCGGCGGACTTCGGAGCCGATCGGGCTTACCTGGAATTGCGCTGGCTGGACGCCTCCGGCTCGCCCGTGGCCGTGGCGCCCTGGATACCCCTGCGCTGGCCGCGCGAGCTGCGGAACCTGCTGCTGCCCCTGCGGCCAGAGCGCTAGGGCTGGGTCAGGCGGCTGCCGAAGTTGGCGCCCTGGCCCTGGGTGGCCCCGCGGGTTGCCGCCGCGGTCGTTCCTGCCTCGAGCGGCCGGGCCGAGGGCGCCCGGCGGGGATCATTCGAGCTCGAGCGTGCCGCGCATCAGCTCCGAGCGCTGGGAGTCGCCCTCCAGCTGGCCGTTTTGGTTGCTGTCGCGCCAGACGTCCAGTTCGATCGATGTGCGCTGCGGCAACTGGGACAGGTAGATGGCCAGGTCCTGCGGCGTACGCGAGACGAACGGCCGCCGCCCATCGACCAACAGGGTGTCGATGAAGTCGCCGGGTTCGAGGCCTAGCTTGGCGGCCGGGCTGTCGCGCCGCACATCGGTGAGCCGCAGGAGCTTGAAGACGTTGCGACCGTCGCTGACCGGAATGGTGCTGACGCGCAGGCCGGCCCGCTCGAACAGGTAGCCATCCAGGCGGTACCAGGTGGCGAGCTCGAGGGTCAACTCGCGGCCATCGCGCTCGACCGTCAATGCGACCGTCTCCCCTGGGGCGATGGCCAAGCGCTGGCGGTTGTAGTCCTCGAGGCTTGCGAGGCTGCGACCAGCCAAGGCTACGATGCGATCGCCGAGTTCGATGCCGGCGCGCTCGGCGGGGGCGTCGGCCATCAGGCGCACCACTTCGAGGGCCCGCGGTTCCTGACCGAGCTCGAGCCCGAACCAGGCCTGGGCCTGGCTGGGGGAGAGCAGGCTCTGCTCCAGCACCTGACGCAAGCGGTCGACGGGGATGGCGAAGCCGATGTTCTCCGCTTGGGCGTTCATGGCCGTGTTGATGCCGATCAGCTCGCCGTTGATGTTGATCAAGGGGCCGCCGGAGTTGCCCGGATTGATCGACGCGTCGGTCTGGATCAGGCCCTGGAACTGCAGGTTGCCGACCTCCAGGTAGCGGTGCAGGCCCGAGATGATGCCGCGGCTCACCGTCAAGGTCTGGCCGAAGGGATTGCCGATGGCCAGCACCGGCTCGGCGATCATCAGGTCGGAGCTGGTGCCCAGCGGGATGGTCGGAAAGGGCTCCGCGCGCTCGATCTTCAGCAGGGCCAGGTCCTCGCTCTCGACGGCGGAGACCAGGCGCGCGGCGTAGGGCGTGGGATCGAGCTCCTTGTCGAAATAGACCGTGATCTTGTTGGCGCCGCGGATCACGTGGAAGTTCGTCACCACGAAGCCGTCGTCGAAGATCACGGCCCCGGACCCGGAGCTTTTGTTCTCGCGCAGCACGCGCTGGCCGAACAGGTTGTAGCCCACGGCGACCACCTGGTCGGTTTCGATGTACACCACCGCAGGCCGCGCGGCCTGGGCCGCCAGGACCTCCGGGGTGCGGCGGTTGCCGAGCCCGCCCATTTCGCTGCGCTGCGAGCGGTCGACGGGCTGTGGATCGAGGGGCTCTTGGAGAGCGGCCTCTGCGATGGAGCACGGAGGGAACCCCAGCAGCCAGCCGAGGAGGGAAGCGCGGAGGGTCGAATTCATGGACAGGCGGGGGTGCGTACAGCCCTCTTGAGCCTACGCCCGCCGGCGGTCCGCCGTTGGATCGAGACTCGGCCCAGCGGCGCGATTCCGGGGCCCGGGCGAACTCGGGGTCGATCGGCGCCCACCCTTCGATCGCTGGGGCGTGGCCGCGGCGCCTCGTTGCACCCAAGCGGGACGGGGCAGCCAGGGGAGCCAGGTGAGGTCCGGCTTGGGCCGGCCCTTGGAGGCGGACCGCCGGGCGCTTGGCGCCGGCAGCTCCTGGCGATGCCGAGGGGGGGCATCGGCTGCCACGGGGCGGCCGTGGCACCGGTCGGCTTGCCCGTCCGGCCAGGGGTGGCCCGACCGCAGCTGATTTCGATGGATCAGCCCCGGCCTCGCCCAGCCACCGCCACGGGCCGGGCCCTGGGCTTTGGCTTCCCGAGGTTCGGTTCATGGGCGGAGGCGGCGGGGCCGCCAAAACCCGTCAGCGAGCGGATCGGAAAAAGCCGTCCGCCGCTTTGGTCGCACGGGTCCTGAAACGGCCCGGGTCTCTCGGCAGCCCCCCCGGCGGATCGCAAGTGAATGCTCCGGTTCGGTCAGGGAACGCAGCAAGCCGCGCGCTCATCGCCCCGAGCCGAACGATCCGCCTCAGGCTCCCCCGAAGGATCGGTCCGCGCGGGCCTCGCCGTGAACCTGGCCGCGGGCCGCAAGCCCTGGAGACCCCCCCGGCCGAACCGGCGGCCAGCCTGGACCATAGTGGACTCGAACCACTGACCTCCACGATGTCAACGTGGCGCTCTAACCAACTGAGCTAATGGTCCTTTGGCGCGGCGCAGGGTAGCGGCCGAGGGGCCCGGGCTCAAGGGCCTTTTCGGGGAGCTGCGTGGCCCGCCCGACGACCAGGGGGGGATCGGGGTCTCGATCGCTAGACTCTGGCCCCGCCTCGGCCGAAGCCGCGGCCTCCAAACCCCTCGTCCAGTGACCGCGCGGGCCTACCACCCGCGGAGCCCCCCCTTGAAGATCGGCGTCCCCACCGAGATCAAACCCCAAGAGAACCGCGTCGCCCTGACCCCGGCGGGCGCCGACGAGCTGGTGCGCGCGGGGCACCAGGTCATGGTGCAGGCGGGCGCGGGGCTGGGCAGCGGCTTCGAGGACGCCGCCTATCTGCAGGCCGGCGCGAAGGTGATCAAGGAAGTCGACAAGGTCTGGGCCGAAGCGCAGATGATCGTCAAGGTCAAAGAGCCGCTCAAGGAAGAGTGGAGCCGCATGCGCCGCGGGCAGGTGGTGTTCACCTACTTCCACCTGGCGGCCGACGAGAAGCTGACCCGTGCGCTGATGAAGACCGGGGCGCACTGCTTCGCCTACGAGACCCTGGAGGTCAACGGCAAACTGCCGCTGCTGACCCCGATGAGCGAGGTGGCCGGGCGCATGGCCATCCAAGCCGGAGCCTACTTCCTGCAGAAGGCCAACGGCGGTCAGGGCGTGCTGCTGGGCGGCGTGCCGGGGGTCAAGCGCGGCAAGGTCCTGGTGCTGGGCGGCGGAGTCGTCGGCATCAACGCGGCCCGCATGGCCTGCGGCCTGGGCGCGGATGTGACCATCATGGACAAGAGCCTGGATCGGCTGCGTTACCTCGACGAGGTCATGCCGCAAAACTGCCGCACGGCCTTCTCGAACCGCCATGCGATTCTCGAGCACCTGCCCCATGCCGATCTGGTCATCGGGGCGGTGCTGGTGCCTGGGGCCGCGGCCCCCAAGCTGGTCCAGCGCGCCGATCTCAAGCTGATGAAGCCCGGCTCCGTGATCGTCGACGTGGCCGTCGACCAGGGCGGCTGCGTCGAGACCTGTAAGCCCACCACGCACGCCAAGCCCACCTTCGAGGTCGACGGGATCGTCCACTACTGCGTGGCCAACATGCCGGGCGCGGTGCCGCGCACATCGACCCTGGGCCTCACCAACGCGACTCTCGAGTGGACCCTCAAACTCGCCAACTGGGGTCCCGGCAAGGCTCTGGCCGAGAGCCAGCCTCTGCGCCTGGCCGCCAACCTGATCAACGGCGAGCTGGTCTGCGCGGCGGTCGGCGAGGCCTTCGGCCTCGAGGTCTCCGATCCGCTCGAGGCTTTCCAGCGGGCCCAAGGCAAGCGCGCCTGAGCCCTTCGCGGGGCGGCCGCCGAAGTACCCCGCGACCGCCCCCAGCGTCAGCCCATGCACACATCCTCCCTTGGCGCCGGGCGCCGCGCCCTGATCACCGGCATCACCGGCCAGGACGGCAGTTATCTGGCGGAATTCCTGCTGAGCCGCGGCTACCAGGTCTTCGGCGTGGTGCGACGCTCTTCGAGCGAGCGTTTCGAGCGCATCGAGCACCTGACCGAGCGCTTGACGCTGCTGCACGCCGACTTGCTCGATACCTCGAGCTTGACCCGCGCCCTGGACGCGGCCCAGCCCAACGAGGTCTACAACCTTGCGGCCCAGTCCTTCGTGCCGACCTCTTGGGCCGAACCGGTGCTGACGGCGGAGTTCACCGCGGTGGGGGTCACGCGTCTGCTGGAGGCCCTGCGCCGCGTCTGCCCCGAAGCGCGCTTCTACCAGGCCTCGAGTTCCGAGATGTTCGGCAAGGTGCGCGAGAGCCCGCAGAAGGAATCGACGCCGTTTTATCCCCGCAGTCCCTATGGCGTGGCCAAGGCCTACGGGCACTTCATCACGGTCAATTACCGCGAGTCCTACGGCCTGTTCGCCTGCTCGGGCATCCTCTTCAACCACGAATCGCCCCGCCGCGGCCTGGAGTTCGTGACCCGCAAGATCGCCCACACGGCCGCTCGGATCCGGCTCGGCTTGGCGCGCGAGCTGCGGCTCGGCAATCTCGACGCGCGCCGCGATTGGGGCTTCGCCGGGGACTACGTGCGCGCCATGTGGCTGATGCTGCAAGCGGACCAACCCGAGGACTATGTGATCGCCACGGGGCGCACCCATTCGGTCGAGGACTGCTGCCGCCTGGCCTTCGAACACGTCGGCTTGGATTGGCGCGCCCACGTCGTCCAGGACCCGGCGCTGCTCAGGCCCGCCGAAGTCGAGTTCTTGCTTGGGGATGCCAGCAAGGCGCGCCGCGAGCTGCGCTGGGAGCCCGAGGTCGATTTCCCGGGCCTGGTGCGCATGATGGTCGATGCGGATCTCGAGCGCCTCTCCAGGCGCTGAGCGAGCCTTGGCGTCCCGTTCCTCCTCCGAGGCCGCCGGTGCCGCCCTGCGGCTGCCGCGGGAAGCGCGGCTGGCGATCACCGGGGCGGGCGGTTTCGTGGGCGCGCGCTTGATCCGCCGCCTCGAGGCGGGCCCGGGCCCGGCCCTGCTGGCCCTTGCCCGGCGGCCGAGCCCGGCGCTCCACCGGCTGCGCGTGCACCCGCGTCACCGCTTGGGGTTGTTCGACCTGCGCCACGAGGGCGCGCTGCAGGCGATCTTCGACGATTTCGGGCCGACCCATGTCCTGCACCTGGCGGCCCTGGCCAATCCGCGCGCCAACGAGGCCGATCCCGAGGCGTCCCGGGAGCTCAACGTCGAGCTGACGCGCAGCGTGGCGGAGGCCACTCTGGCCGTGGGCGCCAAGCTGCTGCACGTCAGCACCGCACAGGTCTACGGGCCGGGCCCCAATCCGCTGTCCGAAACGGCGCCCCTGGCGCCCCGGAACCGCTATGGGATGAGCAAGCGCGAGGCGGAAGAGCAGGTGCTCCTGGCCACCCAGAGGGGCCTGGCGGCCGTGATCGCCAGGCCGTTCAACCACGCCGGCCCGGGCCAGTCCGAGGACTATGCCCTGGCGGCTTTCGCAGGGCGGCTGGCGCGCGGCCGCGGTCGCTCCGAGCGCTTGCCCGTGGGCAACCTGGCCGCGGCCAGGGATTTCTTGCACGTCGACGACGTCCTGGCCGCCTACGAGCTGCTCTTGCTGCGCGGGCAGGTGGGGCGAGCCTACAACGTCTGCCGGGGCAGCGCGGTGGCCCTGGGCGACCTCTGGGCTGGCCTCGGGCGGCGCTTGGGATACAGACCCGAGGAGCTCGCTCAGCGCACCTTCGAAGAGCCCTGCTTGGTTCGGCCCGACGAGCCCGACGTGGTCTTCGGCGACGTCAGCCGTTTGTCTGCGCTGGGATTCTCGCCGGCTTTCAGCATCGAGAGCCTGCTCGACGACCTGGCCGCGCCGTTCTTGTAGGCCGCCAGCCAGTTGCGTAGGGCCTGACCGGGGCAAGCGGTTTCCTTGAAATCACAGTGTCCGAAGACGCTCGCCTGGGCGATCTGGTAGCGCTGCCGCAGGCTGGCCACCAGGGAATCCAGGGCTGAAAGAGCCTGGGCGCTGGGCTGCTCTTCATCAAAATTGCCGAGCAGGCAGATGCCGAGGTTGCGCTCGTTGTGATTCTGACCGCCGCTCCTGCCCGCATGGGCGCCGACCCACTCGATGCGCCGCCCTTCGTAGACGCGGCCGTCGGGATCGATCAGGAAGTGGTAGCCGATGTCGGCCCAGCCCTCGCCCTGCATGTGGTTTTTCTGGATCTGGCGCAGGGTGGCGGCCACCGATTCGATCGGGCGGCCCTGCAGACGCCGACCGGGCATGGCGGTGTGGTGCACCGTGATGCGCGACCAATCCTGGCGCGAACGATCCATGTCGGACGTGTTCGGCGAGGCGGCACCCCAGCTCGAGCGCGGGATGATGTTGCTCAGGCTGGCGCTGGCCAACGGGGCCCGGGGCTCGCTGCGGCCGATCGATTCGAGACGTTCCAGGCCGCGGCGGGCGCGATCGCGCTGATCCGCGGTCGCTTCGGGCGATTCAAGGATCGAGCGATAGCCGCTGCGGGCCGCCGCGATCCGCGCCACGACCGGCGCATCGGGCTTCGCGGCGAGATCGGCTTCGGCCAGCCGCAGGCGTCCTTCGGCCAGGCGCAGCTCGGCCTCCAATCGGTCGATCGGTTCGGCGGCAGAGCCGTGCTGGTCGAGCCAGGCTTCGAGGGCCTCGAGTTCCGCCCAGGTGGGGGTCGCCGAGACCAGCGGCGCGGGCAGGACCTCCGGCTGGAAGCGCGGCGAGGCGCAGCCGGGCCCCCAAACGAGGGTCAGGGCCAGCAGCAGAGCGCCCCAAAAGAGCGACCGCCGCGTACGGGGCTGGAACGAAGCGGTGCCTGACACGGGAAGGGCGGCGCGTTTGGGGCTAGGCTTTGGGCGAGGCGGGGCCACAGGGCCGCGCTCATCAGCCCCTCCTGTCTACACCCTTGACCGATCCTGGAGCAACGCTGCGCCGCGTCCTGGCCCCCTGGCCAGTCCTGCTTTCGACCCTGCTGTGCCTCGCAACGCGGGCGGAGCCAGCTCGAGCCAACGCCCCCGCCCCGGCCCAGGAGACCGAGGCCGAGCTCGAAGCCTGGCTGGTCGAAGCGCGCCTGGATGCCGACCGGCTGCGACGCTCCGGGGCCGTCCAGGAGGCCCGGGCGGCGCTTTCGGAGCTGCTTTCGGACGAACCCGGGGATTGGCGCAGCCGGGCCGTCTTGGCGGCCCTGGAGCTCGATCTGTCGCGCTTCGAGCCGGCCCTGGAGGCCGCCCGCCGGGTGGCCCGCGAGGCGGAGCAAGCGGGCGCGCCCGGCGCGCCGGAAGCCCGCGGGGCCTGGCGGGTGGAGCTCGAGGCGCTGCTCGAGCTGGGCCGCTACGTCGAAGGCAGCCAACGTTTCGAGGCCCTGGCGGGTGCCGGGCTAGAGCCGGATTCGAGCGTCGCCCTGGCGGAACTGGGGGCGCGCTTGAGCCTGGGCGCGGGGCAAAGGGAGCGGGCTTTGGCTCTGCGCGAGCGAGCCCGTGCGGCCTCCTCCTCCTCGGAGCTCCCGTTCCCGGGCGGCCGGGCTCTGGAGGCTCTGTGGCGCTCGCGCGCGCTGCGTGCCGCCGGCGAACTGGGCCCGGCCAGCAACGCCCTGGTGGCGGAACTGCGCTCCGGGGCACCCGAAGCGGACCTGTTGGCCGAGCTGGCCGATCTCTATTTCGAGGCCGACGGCGAGGTCGACGATCCGCGCACGCAGGATCGCAATC
>JBILNK010000177.1:0-8881 GCA_044375105.1 Planctomycetota bacterium | reverse complement strand
CGGGCCGCTGTTGCGCAAGGCCCTCGAGCTGAACCCGGGCAGCGAAACCGCCCTGATCGGACTCTACGAGCTGCATCGCTTCAACTGGCGCCGCCAGAGCCAGACCGCCGACAGCTATCTAAAGCAGCTCGGCGAGCGGCGTCCGCGCTCGGTGGCCCTGCGCCTCGCCCTGGCCCGCGCCGCGATCTCGCTCTCCCAACAGGATCGGGCCCGCGAGCTGCTGGCGGAGCTCGAGCGCGAGGCCGGTGGACGCCGCGAGGTGCAGGCCCTGCTGGCGACCCTGGATTGGGTCGAGCGCGGACCGCCGGCGGCTGAGGCGCGGCTGGCGCCGCTCGAGGCCCTCGATCCGCAGGACGGTGCACTGCGGCGAGAGGTGGGCGGGCTGCTGCTCGAACTCTACCGCTTCGCCGAAGCGCGTCCGGTGCTGGAGGCGGCCGTCGAACGCGACCCTGGCGATCATCGGGCCTGGACGCTGCTGGGCAAGGCCGCGGCCAACTGCGGCGACATACCCGCGGCCCGGGAAGCCCTCGAACGGGCGCGCATCGAGGCCCGTTTGCGGCGCGACGCCGAGCGCAACAACCTGGCCTTGGTGCTCGAGCACATCGGCGAGCGCTTCGAGGAGTTCGAGGCCGTGCCGCTGACCTTCGCCTGGATCCCGAAAGGCAGCCAGGTGCTCGAGCTCTATTGGCCGCCCTTCTACGAGGCCGCTCGCCGCGAACTCGTCGAGCGCTACGGCTTCGACCCGGGGCGGGTGCGGATCGAGGTCTTCGAGCGCCACGCCGATTTTTCGGTGCGCTCGACCGGTTTCGAGGGTTTTCCGGCCCTGGGCGTGTGCTTTGGACCTGTGGTCACGGCGGTTTCGCCCCAATCCGAGCTGCGCGGCACGTTCTCCTGGGCGCGCACGGCCTTCCATGAGTTCACGCACGTGATCCATCTGGGGCTCAGCCACAACCGCTGCCCGCGCTGGATCACCGAGGGCCTGGCCACCTGGGAGGAGGTGCGCCGACGGCCGGCTTGGACCCGCAACATGCGCCGCGATCTGTTGGATGCCCGCGCCAACCAGGAGATCTTCCCGCTGCGCGAGCTCAACAGCGCCTTCCGGGGGCCGCGGATCGTGTTCGGCTACTACCAGGGCGGCCTGCTGTGCGAGCTGTTGATCGAGGACTTCGGCTTCCCGTCGATGCTGCGTCTGCTGGAGGCCTTCGATCGCGGGGCGGATCTGGACCAGGCCATGCGGCAGGTCTTCGATCTGACCCCCGAGGAGATCGACACCCGGTTCCTCGAGTTCGTCGATCGGCAAATCGCCGGTTTGGCGGTCGAGCCCCGCTGGAACCCGGAGCGGGCCGCCTGGCTGCGCTTGGGCCTCGAACAGACCCCTCCCAAGAACACGGCCGAGCAGGCCCGGTGGGCCGAATCCTGGTGCACCCTGGCCTGGAGCGCCTTCCAGCAGGGCAAGCGCGTCGACGCGGAGGCCGCCCTGCGAGTGCTCGCGGAAGCTGGGATCGAGCCGCTCAGAGCCCAGGCGCTGCGCGGCCATCTGGCCCTCGCGAGCCGCGACTTGGAGCTCGCCAGCCAGCGCTTCGGGCGCTATTTCGAAGCCGGCGGGGAGGACTTCTTTGCGCGTCTGGCCCTGGCCGAGCGCGAGTTCAAGGCCGGACGCGAGGAGCGCGCCCAGCAGCATCTGGAGCGGGCCGAGGCCGCCTTCCCGGGTTTCCCGCAGGCCGAGTTGTCGGCCGAGCTGGCTCTCGCCCGCCTGCATCAAGAGGCCGGTCAGAGCGGGCTGGCCTTGGCGGCCAAGGCGCGCTGGCTCGACTGGAACGCGGACGCCTTGGCCGAGCGCCTGGAGGTGGCCCGGGCGCTGGTCGCGGTCGGCCGGCAGGCCGAAGCGGCTCAGCGCTTCGAAGAGGCCCTCGAGATCGATCCGCTCCTGCGCGGGCTGCACCGCGACTTCGGTCGCTGTTTGCTCGAGCTCGGGCGCTGGGCCGAGGCGCGGCGCGAGTTTCTGGCCGCCCAGCGCGTCCCCGCGGAGCTGGATGGAGACGAACTCGGGCCCCTGGAGGGCGCTCTGCTGGCCGAGCTGGCGGCCCTCGAGGGTCAGGCCCTGCTGGGCCTCGAGCAGTACGAGCAGGCCG
This sequence comes from Planctomycetota bacterium, assembly GCA_044375105.1. GTDB lineage: Bacteria > Planctomycetota > UBA1135 > UBA1135 > JBIKLM01. Next base: position 6,749 of record JBILNK010000177.1, on the reverse strand, counting down.
AGGCTCAGCTGGCCCGCGCCTTGGCGGCCGATCCGGACGCCGCGGAGGCCAAACGCCTACGGGCCTCCCTGGAGGCCGCGCGATGAGCCGCTTCCTGGTTTTCGACGGCGTGGACGGCGCCGGCAAGAGCACCCAGGCCGCGCGCTTGGCGGAGCGCTTGTGCCGGCAGGATCCCCTGCCGCTGTTGCTGCGCGAACCCGGCAGCACGGCCTTGGGCGAGGCCCTGCGAGAGCTGCTGCTGCATCGGGAACTCGGACTGTCCGCAGGCAGCGAGGCCCTGCTGTTCGCCGCGGCTCGGCGCCAGCTGCTCGAGCAGAAGGTGGCGCCCGCCCTGGCGCGGGGACAAAGCGTGGTCTGCGACCGCTTCCACGCGTCGACCTTCGCCTACCAAGGCTTCGGCCGGGGCGGCGACCCGGAGCAGATCCTGACCCTGCTCGAGACCTGGGCGGGGAGCCCGAAGCCGGACCTCGAGTTGATCCTGTGGCTCGAGCCGCGCCTGGCCGCGCAGCGGCGCGGGCGCCCCAGCGATCGCATCGAGGCCCTGGGCCTCGAATTCCAGGAGCGCGTGGCGGAGGGCTATCGGCGCTATGCGTCGTCGAATCCGCGGGCCGTCTTGATCGATGCCCGCGGCACCCCGGAGGAGGTCGAGCGGCGCGTGCTCGCCTGCTTGGCCGAGCGCCTGGGCGGCGAGTTCGGACCCCTGGCTGCGGGTGCCCCTTGGAGCTGATCCGTCCGCTGGGCCACGCCGCCCTGATCCGCGACCTGTGGCGGGCCGCAGCCGCGGGCCGGCTCGGCCACGCGCTGCTCTTCGAAGGCCCCCGGGGCATCGGCAAATTCGTGGCCGCGCGCTGGTTCGCCCAGGGGCTGCTCTGCCAGCGAGGCCCGCTCTCGGGCGGCGCCGCGGAGGATCCCTGTGGAGCCTGCCCGAGCTGCAAGAAATTGGCCTCCGGCGGTTACATGGGCAATCACCCGGACTGCCTGGTGATCGACCGGGCCGCCGAGTTGGCCGAGGGCGCCGACGGCGGACCCGGGCTGAGCGTTGCCCACGTGGCGGCGCGCTCGGGCGACGACGGGGGCGGTGCCCCGCCGCTCGAGGAATTCCTGAATCTCAAGCCCAGCGAAGGGCCCCTGCGGCTGGTCCTGCTGCGCGAGGCCGAGCGCCTCAACGAAGCGGCCCAGAACGCTCTGCTCAAGACCCTCGAGGAACCCGCTCTCGGCACCTTCTTGGTGCTCGATACCGCCCAGCCCCAGGAGCTGCTCACCACGCTGCGCAGCCGCACCCTGCGCGTGCGATTCGATCCCCTGTCGGCCGAAGACTTCGCCGCCTGGGCTCGCGGGCGGCCCGAGTTCGCGGACGGTGTACCGGCCTCTGCCTACGGGCTGGCGGGTGGAGCTCCCGGAATGCTGTTGAGCTACCTCGACCGCGGGGGACCGGCGCAGGTCGAGCTGTGGCTCGCGGCCCTCTCCGGCAACAACCCGGGGACGCAGGCATTCCTGGGGGCCGCGGGCGAGACGGAAGCCAGCACGGAGCTCGGGCGCCGGCGGGAGCGCGCCGGGCTGAGCCTGGAGGTGCTGGCTTCGTTGCTGCGCGATGTGTGGTTGCTGGGGGGCGGGCCGGAGGGCCTAGGGGCCTTGGTGCACCGCGAGCGGCTCCCGCAGCTGGTGGCCCTGGCCGAGCGCTGGCCCGCGACCCGTGCAGCGGCCCTGCTGGGCGCGACCGGCGAGCTGCTCGGGGACCTTTGGAGCAACCTGGACCCCGAAGCGACCCTCGAGCGGGCCCTGGCGCGGCTCTCGGCAAGCTGAAGCGGCCCCGCGGGACTGGCTTGGACCTCCCGGGCCGGTAACAATCTGGGCGAGACCATGGAAGACAAGCTCCGCCGGATCGCCCTGGACGATGGGCGCTATTCCCCCGAGGCCTATGCGTTCCTCCTGGAGGGGCTCGAACAAGCCATCGCCCTGGCCGGAAAAGCCAGCGCGGAAGGCTCCGCGCGCCACGTGACCGGGCGTGAGGTCCTGGAGGGGCTCGAAGCCCTGGCCAAGAAGCAGTTCGGGCCCCTGACCGGCGAGGTCTGGCGCAGTTGGGGGGTGCGTGCCCCGGTGGATTGGGGACACGTCGTATTCGCCTTGGTGGAGGCCGGGCTGCTCTCGCGGCAGGACAGCGACACCCTGGCCGACTTCGATGTCGGCGGAGAGTTCGGCGAGCGTTTCGCGGAAGCCTACAAGGTGCGTTTGCCGCGCAGCCTGTGATGGCCTCCCGAAGCCCCCAGGATTCAGCGCCCAGAGTGCCCGCGCTCCGACGCCGGCTTTTCCCCGCATGATCGAAGACCTCTCGCGTCGCAAGCGCAACTGGGTCCTGCTGGGACTCGCCCTGGTGCTCGTGTGGTTCGCCTGGAGCATCCGAGCCGTGATCAACCCGCTGCTGCTCGGGTACCTGTTCGCGTTCATCCTGCTGCCGGCGATCCGGCGCCTGGAGCTGCGCGGCTACGGGCACACGACCTCGGTCCTGATCGTGTTCAGCGGCGCGGCCCTCGCCCTGGGGCTGCTGTTCGGGGCGCTGTTCGTGCAGACCCGCGGCCTGCTCACCGACATCCTGGCCGCAGCTCCAACCGGCCTCGAAGCCCCCGCGATGCAAGCGCCCGAGGCTCCGGCCGCGGCCGAAGTGGGTCAGCCCGCGCTTCCGTCCGACGCCGGCGCGTATCCATCCTCCGGCTGGTTCGAGGTCCGCTTCCAGAGCTTGCGCAGCGCCATCGAAAGCTGGCTCGGCCCCGGCTTGCTGCCGGATACCCTGCCTTCACGGCAGGAATGGCTGGCTTGGGCGCGCCGCTCGCTGGTCGATGATCCGGGCACGGCCGGGGCCGTGCGTAACGCAGGCGTCGAGGCGTTCGCCCTGCTGATGGATGGCTTGCGGCGGGTGCTGAAGAGCCTGTTCGGGATCTCGAACCTGGCCCTGTTGGTGCCGCTCTACGCGTTCTTCATGATGTTCGAGATCGCCGCGATCCATCGCTGGGTCGCCTTGCACCTGCCGGTGCGTTATCGCGCACAGCTGATCGATGTGGGCGGCCGGGTGGGGGCCATCGTGAGCAATTTCTTTCGCGGGCGCTTGCTGTTGGCGGGCATCAAATCCCTGCTCGTGACCGTACCCCTATGGCTGTTGGGCGTGCCCTACTCGGCCCTGATCGGCATCGCTGCGGGCATCCTGTCGCTGCTGCCCTTCATCGGGGGCCTGTTGGCCTTCGTGCTGGGCTTCCTGGCGGCGACCCTGGCGATGCCCTGGTTCATGGCCCTGGTCATCAGCGGAATCGTGTTCGGTGCCGCCGAGCTGCTCGAGGGCTATGTCCTGGTGCCCAGGATCATGGGCAAGAGCCTGGGCCTGTCCGAGGTGGCGGTGCTGTTCTCGATCACGGCCGGAGGCGCCTCCCTGGGCTTCTTTGGGGTCATCGTGGCCCTGCCCCTGGCGGCCACGCTCAAGGTGTTGTTCAACGAGTTCGTGGAGCCGGCATTGCGCCAGTTCGCCGAGGAGCCGCCCAGCGAGCCGCGCGGCGGTTTCTAGGCGGATCCGCTGCGCGGGCTCCACGGGCAGGAGCTGGCGGTCGCGCGGTCCGCTCCAGGGGGCTGGCGGGGGCCTCAAGAAGCCCGGAGGGGGCGGGGGCGCGCAGACCGCCGGCGCGGGCCCCCGCAGTCCCTTGGAGGAGCTCCGGGCCCCGCAGCTGCGCGGGGCCCTGCGCCCGGCTCACTCGCCGTCGCTGCTGTCCTTCTGGGTCAGGTAGCCGAGGGCGCTCAGCAGGCTGTCGATGTCGGTCGGATCGACGCTCTGGCCGAGGGCGCGCGCTTCGCGCAGGCGCTCGGCCGCAGCCCGCAGGCCTTCCCGCCCCCCGTTCTGGGCGGCCACCAGGTTCCAGTCGCTGACGGCCTCCTCGAGGGCCTGGAAGGTGGATTGGTAATCGGCGAAATCAGCGGGGCTGCGCCCGCTGCGCTCGAGGACCTCGCGCACCCCGGCCTGGACCTGGGTGTCCTCTTGGAAGTCGCCGATCGGGAATTCGCCGCCGCGCACGTCCTGGATCCGACGGCGTACCTCGGCGCGCAGCAGCAGGCGCACGTCGTCCGGGGGCAGGGGGGTGCTCAGCCCGGCGTAGAAGCTGTCGAAGTCGGGCCAGCGCGCGGTGTCGCGCCGGTCGCACTCGGCCAGCTCGGTGAACAGGGCCTGGTGCTGCTGGAAGCGCTCTTCGACGTAGGTCTTGGCCGCGCGCAGGTTGTCGCGCACGCGCAGGCGTTCCTCCCAGCGCCAGGCCTCGATGCGCGGCAGGGTCACGGCACGGTCGGGATTGACGCCGCCCTGGGAGAGCAGGTTGCCTTCGCGGTCCAGCTCGCGATGGATCGAGCGGCCCGAGGGCAGCAGATAGCGTGCGATGGTCAGCTTGACCCGCGGGGCGTAGTCGAACTCCCCGTCCTTGTCGTGGTCGAGGGTGATGCGCTCCCAGGGGTCGTGGCGGCGGTTCTTGTTCTCGTCGACGAACTGATCGTCGGCGATGCCGTCGACCGGGAACAGGTTCTGCACCGAGCCCTTGCCGTAGGAGCGCTCCCCGATCAGCACGGCGCGGCCGTGGTCCTGCAGGGAGCCCGCCACGATCTCGGAGGCCGAGGCGGAGAAACGGCTGATCAGCACCACCAAGGGCATGTCCATGGGCACCAGGGGCTCGCGCTGGGTGCGGTACTCCTGGGCCGGGTGGTCGCGGTACTCGGTGCGCGCGACCAGCTGGCCAGGCGGCAGGAACAGGTCGTCGACTTCGACGGCCTCGTCCAGGAGCCCGCCGGAGTTGCGGCGCAGGTCCAGGATCAAGCCGGTCAAGCCGCGGGTCGAGAGGTCGCGGATCGCGCTGGCCAGCTCGTCGGCGGCCACGCGACTGAAGGTGGTCAGCTCGATCAGACCGATGCCGCCGGGCAGCATCTGGGCGTGCACCGCGGGGATCTCGATCTGGGCGCGGCGGATCTCGATGCGCATCTCTTCGGTCGGCCGATCGATCAGCTCGGCATCCATGCCGCGGCGCCAGATGTACAGGCCCACGTCGGTGCCGGGCTTGCCTTTGAGGCGCTTGATCACGTCCTCCGCCGGGTGCCCGAGGGTCGGCCAATCGTCGACGCGCACGATCTTGTCGTCGGTCTGCAGACCGGCCTTGTAGGCCGGTCCGCTATAGATTGGGCGCGTGATCGTGAACAGGTTGTCGGCCGGATCGATGCCCACGTAGGCGCCGATGCCGCCGTAGTCGGCTTCGAGGTCCTGGACGAAGCCGGCATAGGCCTTGGCGGGCAGGTAGCTGCTGTGCTCGTCCATCGAACCGAGCATGCCCTCTAGGGCCGCGTCGACCAGCTCGTCGCGGCTGCGCTGGTCGCCCTCGAGGTGCACGCCCTCGATCATGCGCATGACCGCCTGGAAGCGGGTCAGCTCCGGCGGCAGCGTGCCGCTGGCCTGGCTGCCCTGCAGCTCGCGCAGCTTGCGATCCCACAGCCGCTTGCTCTTTTCGCTGCGCAGGTAGCCCGCGGCCAGCTGCGCCTCGGGGCCCGGCAGGGTCTCGAGGCGCGCCAGCTCCGCCTCGAGCCGACCTTCCACGACCTCGCCGATGGCGGCCAGGCCCAGGGCCGCGCGGCCGCGGACCTCGGCATCTCCGGATTCCATGAAGGCCAGGAGCTCGGCCCGCGCCAGCCGGCGTTCGGTGCCGCCGCCCAGGAAGTGGGCGGCGTCGGCGCAGGCCATGCGCAGCCCGGCAGCGCGCTTGGCATCGCGGGCCCGATCGAGCAGCGCATTCGAAAGGGCCGTGCGCGCCTCGCGCTCCAAGCCGCGGAAACCTGGGCGGGCGAAGAGCTGCGCGGCGTCCTGGGCCAGGGCTCCGTCCTGACCATCGATGAGCTCGAGCAAGGTGCCTTGGAGCAGCGGCAGGTCCGGCCCTTGGCCGGCCAGGCTGGCGGCGGCCAGCACGAGGCGCGCCGCGGGGCTGGCCGTGCCGGCGGCCGAGAGGCGGACGGTCAGCGCCCGGTCGAGCTCGCCCTCCGGTAGGAGCTTGGCGGCTTCCCGCAGGCCCAGGGCGAGGGCCCACAGCTGGTCGGCCGGAGTCCGGGAGGCGCGCTCGAGCTGCCCGCTCAGCAGCGCCTCCACGTCCTGGGAAAGGGGTCGCGGGGTTGCCGGGCTGCTGGAGAGCAGATCGGGTGCCGCGGCGGCGGAGAGGAGCAGGGCGACGGGCAGCAGAACCTGGCGCATGGAGGCTTGGACGACGTAGGTGCGGCTAAGGGCCGGCGGGAGTATCGGCCATACGGGGCGAGACGCCCACTCCGCGGTGGGACCCAGGACATTCCTGGATGGGGGCGGGGGCCGGGCAGGCCGCCGACCGACGCTCCCGTTATGCTGCGGCCATGGCCTCGGACCCGATCCCCAGTTCGATCCCGGAATCGGGACAGAACCCTGACGAGGGCCTGAGCCACCTGGCCTCGGGTCCCGGCGGGCCCCGGGCGCGCATGGTGGACATCGGCTCGAAGCCCGTGGGGCCCCGCCGGGCCCAGGCCCGCGCGCGACTGGCTTTCCCCCCTGGCCTGCTCGATCGAGTCCTGGCCGGGCAGGGACCCAAAGGTCCCATCGAGGAAGTCGCCCGACTGGCCGGAATCTTGGGGGCCAAGCGCACCGCAGAACTGATTCCCCTGTGCCACAGCCTGGCCCTGGATCAGGTGGACGTGGAGTTCCGGCGCGCCGGCCCGGACAGCCT
>JBILNK010000182.1:0-8414 GCA_044375105.1 Planctomycetota bacterium | reverse complement strand
CGAGCGCTGCGTGCCGAGCGGCGACCGGGGTCGAGATGGAGGCCCTGACCGCCGCAACCGTGGCGGCTCTGACGGTCTATGACATGGTCAAGGGCCTCTCGAAGGCCGTGCGCATCGAGGCCGTGGAGCTGGTGGAAAAGCAGGGCGGCAAGTCGGGGAGCTACCGCGCCGACGGCGGCGCGGGGCAGGCATCCACCCCCTGAACGGGAGGGCGCGTCCCGGGAGGCTCCGGGCTTTGCCCTTAGGCCCACGGGTCTGGCTCGCTATCCTGCCTCGGCGCCGCACGGCACCCACCCACGCATGGACCTCAAGACCATCCACGAGCTCGCCCGGCTGATGAAGCGTGCCGAGCTCACCGAGCTCGAGATCGACGACAGCGCCAACGGCCTCAAGGTGCGCCTGAAGCGCGGGGCCAACGCCGGCCAAGCCGGCCCGCTGGTGCACGTGATGCAAGGCGGGTCGAGCCCGGCCCCGCTTCCGGCCGCCGGTTTCCCTGGCGCGGTAGGGGCCGCCCCGGCGGTCGAGCCGGGCGCCCGGCCGGCCGTTCCCGCCAACCTGCCGCCGGGTGCCTTCGTGTTCAAGAGTCCTATGGTGGGCACCTTCTATCGCAAGCCCTCCCCCGATTCCGACGCCTTCGTCGAGCCCGGCAAGCGCATCAAGGAGGACACCACGGTCTGCATCATCGAGGCCATGAAGGTGATGAACGAGATCAAGGCCGAGGTCGAGGGCACGGTGCTCGAAGTCCTGGTCCAGAACGCCGAGCCGGTCGAGTTCGGACAGCCCCTGTTCCTGATCCAGAAAGGCTGATGTTTCGCCGCGTCCTGGTCGCCAACCGCGGCGAGATCGCCCTGCGCATCATCCGCGCAGCGCGCGAGCTCGGCATCGAAACCGTGGCCGTCTACTCCCAAGCGGACGCCGACGCGGTCTATCTGCAGATGGCCGACGACGCGATCTGCATCGGACCGGGGCCCAGCTCCCAGTCTTACCTCAACATCCCCTCGATCATCTCGGCCGCCGAGATCGCCGACGTGGACGCCATCGTCCCGGGCTACGGCTTCCTGGCGGAAAACGCGCACTTCGCCGAGGTCTGCCGCTCCTGCAACATCCAGTTCGTGGGCCCCGACCCCGAGACGATCGCTTCTCTGGGGGACAAGGCCCGCGCGCGCGAGATGGCGGTGGCCGCTGGGGTGCCGGTGGTGCCCGGATCCGATGGCTTGATCCAGGACGAGGACCAGGCCATGTCCGTGGCTCGCAAGCTAGGCTATCCGGTGATGATCAAAGCCGCCGCAGGCGGTGGCGGTCGAGGTATGCGGGTGGCGCGCAACGACGCCAGCCTGCTGTCGGGCTTCCACGCGGCGCGAGCGGAGGCCGAAGCGGCTTTCAAGGACGGCAGCCTGTACCTCGAAAAATTCATCGAGAATCCGCGCCACGTCGAGATCCAGATCCTGGGCGACAAGCACGGCAATCTGGTGCACCTGTTCGAGCGCGATTGCTCGGTGCAGCGGCGTCACCAGAAGGTGATCGAAGAGTCGCCTTCTCCGTCCCTGACCCCCAAGCTGCGCGAGCGCATGGGCAAATCGGCGCTGGCCATCGCCCGACAGGCCAAGTACCACAACGCCGGAACGGTCGAATTCCTGCTCGACAAGAGCGGCAATTACTACTTCATCGAGGTCAACGCACGCATCCAGGTCGAGCACTCCGTCACCGAACTGGTGACCGGCGTCGACCTGATCCAGCAGCAGCTGCGCATCGCCGCCGGCGAGCGCCTGGATTTCAAGCAGGACGACCTGCGCCAGGTCGGGCACGCGATCGAGTGCCGCATCAACGCCGAGGATCCCGACCGGGATTTCCAGCCTTCCCCCGGCAAGATCGAGCGTTTCTTCGCCCCCGGCGGCCCCGGCATCCGCTGGGATAGCCACGCCCACGCGGGCTATCGGATCCCGCCCTTCTACGATTCGATGATCGGCAAGCTGATGGCCCACCGAGGCAACCGGGCCGCGGCCATCCGGACCATGCAGCGAGCCCTCGCTGAATTCGTGATCGAAGGACCGCGCACGACGATCTCGCTCCACCAAAAGGTGCTAGGGCACCCGGATTTCCTGGGTGCCGAACACGACACCGGATTCGTCGAGCGCTACTTCATGAACCGGCCCCGCGGGGGCTCCTGAGTCGTGGCCTGCCGCCGCAACGCAGAGAGAGCTGTCCGGGAGCAGAGCGAGCCGGGCCTGGCGCGGGAGGCTAGGCCGGGGCCTGGGCGGGTCTTTGGACCAGGCCTCGGCGCCCCTCAGAACTCTGACGGGCTGAGGAAAAATCGATTCGGACGGTGCCCGAGCAGGCATACCAACCTGTCCGCGTGCCTTTGGGCCGCCATCCGGGTGCCACAGAGGCTTGGATCGTCGCTGCGCGCCGATTTTTTTTCAGCCTCTGAGGGGCGCGCTGGGTGCCCGATCGGCGCGCCCGGTCGGCGGCCTCTCCGGGGCTCGGAAACGCTGCTGGCCCTGCTGGCCTTGATGGTGCTCGCCTCCTGCCGGACCCAGCGCTGGCCCGGGCCCATGCGGCCGACCGTCCTGCCGTTGACGGGAGGCGAAGACGCGGCGGCCCCCCCGGGGCTCGAAGAAATCGTGGCGGTGCGCCACAGCGCACCGGTCTCGGTGCGCCAATGGGGCAGCCCATCTGCCTATCCCCTGGACCGGATCCATGCCAAGGAGCGGGTGCGGTCTGGAGGCTGGGTTCTTTCGGGAGCCGGGGCGCGGGCCGAGGTGCTCTGGCCGCTCGAACGGGCTTCGGTCGAACTGATCAACGCCGGGGTCGCCGTGGTTGGGGAACGTTCTAGGGACGAGCCAGCGCTCAAGTTTCTGTCGCTGACGCGGGCCAAGCTCTATCTGGTGCCGGGCATGCGCATCGCACTGCCCGGCGGGGCTACCGTGGCGGGGGATCCAAGCGATCCCAGCGGCCCTTTCGTGCTCGAGTTCGTGGAGCCCAACCTGATCCGGGTGGACAATCAAGCCAAGGTGTCCGCGTACGTCGCTTTTCGGGAGGCAGTCCTGACCCTCGGCCCGGGTCAGCAGGTGGACCTCGGGCTCCTGGAGCTCGGCACCGCACCGCGCGAAGCCCGCGCCGATCTGCGGCCGTTCACGGCGCGCGGCGAGCGCGGGACCCGGCTCGAGGGTCTGGCAGAGGGAGGCCTCGAGCCGCAGAGCGTCGCCGGGGGACTCGGTGTGGTGGCCCGGACCCCGGGAGCCCTGGAGGCCTTGGGGGTGCGTATCGAGCTGGGGGCCGGCGAGGCTGCCCTGCTCTGGCCTCTGGACGCGCCCCGCCCTGCGGAGTTCGCCGGTGCAGCTCGGGAGGAGGATTTGCAGCTGCCCCCCGCGGCCGCGCGATCGGCGGCTCCCGCACCCAGCGCGGGGGCTTCCGCAGCCGGGGCCGAGCACCCGCGCTGATCGCCGCCAGCGCTCGCCCCGGGCTCGGCTCGAAGCTCGTTGCGGTCCATTCCGTTGGCCTGGTCCGGCCGCGGGGCGGTGGCAGGGTTCGGGATCTTGCCGATGCCGGTCCTCGCCGCGCTGCTCGAATCACCGCTGCAGGCGGCGGGCCGCCGGCAGTGCACCGGCCCTGGTAGCGCCGCGCAGCGCCCGAGGCCGCGCTGCGGCTCCAGGCCGTTCGTCGAGCCCGGGCGCCGGGCTTCCCCTGGCGTGGGCGGGCTGCGGGGCGGCACAATCCCTGGCCCAAGAGCGAGACTTCGATCCCGGGCCTGGCCCTGTGCGCCCCCTGCCCGGCCCCGCCGGTCGAGGATGGGCCCGCCGAGCGCCGACGATCCGGCCACCCCGCCCACCCAAGCAGACCCCATGTCCACTCCCCGCGTCCTGGTCACCGGTGGTGCCGGCTTCCTCGGCAGCCACCTTTGCGAGCGCTTCCTGGCGGAAGGCCACGAGGTGATCTGCATGGACAACCTGATCACGGGCAGCCTCGACAACATCGAACACCTGTTCGGGAACTCCAGGTTCCGGTTCATGCACCAGGACGTGACCGAGTTCATCCACGTGCCAGGGCACCTGGACTACGTGTTGCATTTCGCTTCGCCGGCCAGCCCGATCGACTACCTCGAGCTGCCCATCCAGACCCTCAAGGTCGGCTCCTTGGGCACCCACAAGGCGCTCGGCCTGGCGCACGCCAAAAAAGCCCGTTTCCTGCTCGCATCGACCTCCGAGGTCTATGGGGATCCGCTGGTGCATCCGCAGCGCGAGGACTACTGGGGCAATGTCAATCCGGTCGGCCCGCGGGGGGTTTACGACGAGGCCAAGCGCTTCGCCGAGGCCATGACCATGGGTTACCACCGCTACCACGGCGTCGAGACGCGCATCGTGCGCATCTTCAACACCTATGGGCCGCGCATGCGGCTCGAAGACGGACGGGCTCTGCCGGCCTTCATGGGGCAGGCCCTGCGGGGCGAGAACGTGACCGTCTTCGGAGATGGCAGCCAGACGCGCTCGTTCTGCTACGTCGACGACCTGATCGAGGGGATCGTGCGCCTGCTGCGCTCGAACGAGGACATGCCGACCAATATCGGCAATCCTCACGAGATGACGATCCTCGAATTCGCGCGCACCGTGATCGAGCTATGCGGCTCGCGCTCAGAGATCATCTTCAAGCCGCTGCCCCAGGACGACCCCAAGGTGCGCCAGCCCGACATCTCCAAGGCCCGCCGCGTGCTGGGTTGGGAGCCCAAGGTCGATCTGCGCACGGGACTGACCCGCACGCTGGCTTACTTCAAGACCCGGGTCCAACCGGCGCGCTGACCCATGTGCGGCATCGTCGGAGCCTATCTGCGCCAAGGGTCGGTGGCCGAAGGTCTGCTGAAGGGATTGGCCACCCTCGAATACCGCGGCTACGACAGCGCCGGGCTGGGTTTGCTCGTCGGCGAGCGGGTGGTCGTGCGCAAGAAGGAAGGACGGCTCTCGGAACTCGAGCAGCTGCTGCGCCAGGATCCGCTGCCGCCTTCGCCGATCGGGGTCGGCCACACGCGCTGGGCGACCCACGGGGAGCCCTCGGACGTCAACGCTCATCCGCACAGCGACCAAGGCGGCAACTTGGCGCTGGTCCACAACGGGATCATCGAGAACTACCTCGAATTGCGTCCCGAGCTCGAGACCGCTGGGGTGGTCCTCAAAAGCGAGACGGACACCGAGCTGCTGGCGCATCTGATCGGCAGGGAACTGGGGCGCGGCCGGACGCCGCGCGAAGCCGTGCTGGCGGCCCTCTCCCGGGTGCGCGGTTACTACGCGATGGCGGTCCTGGTCGGGGGCCCCGAGCCGGCGCTGTTCTGCTCACGCCAGGGCCCCCCCTTGCTGATCGGGCGCTCGCCGGCTGGCGCCTTCCTGGGCTCGGACATCCTGGCGCTCCTGCCGCACACGCGCGACATGATCGCCCTCGAGGATGGCGACGTGGCCCAACTGACGCCCGATCGGCTGGAGATCTGGAATGCCCGCGGCGAGGGCGTCGAGCGTCCGGTCCGCCACATCGAGTGGGATGCGGAGGCGGTCGACAAGGGTGGCTATGCCCACTTCATGCTGAAGGAGATCCACGAGCAGCCGGCGGTGCTGGCGCGGACTCTCTCGGGACGCCTCGAGTCGAGCAGCGGCGACGCCGACCTGGGCGAGGCTTTCAGCGACCGGGCCCTGGCCGATGTGCAGCGCATCCAGGTGGTCGCCTGCGGCACCGCGCTGCACGCGGGCTACGTGGCCCGCTATCTGATCGAAGGCTTGGCTGGGGTGCCGGTCGATCTCGATTACGCCAGCGAGTTCCGGTATCGCAAGCCGGTGCTGGCTCCCGGGACCCTGGCCCTGGCGATCAGCCAATCGGGCGAGACTGCCGACACCCTGGCGGCCCTGCGCCTGTGCAAGGAGCTCGGAGCCCGTGCAGCGACGATCTGCAACGTGGTCGGCTCTTCGATGGTGCGCGAGGCCGAGGCCGTGCTGATGACCGATGCGGGCCCGGAGATCGGGGTGGCCTCGACCAAGGCCTTCCTGGCCCAATGCGCCGCGTCGGTCCTGTTGGCGCTGCGCCTGGGCCGCGCCAAGCGGTGGCTGAGCGTCGAGCAGGGCCGGGCTCTGATCGAGGAACTGCGTCTGTTGCGGCCGAAGCTCGAGTCCATGCTCAGCGAGGAGCGCGTCGCGGCCCTGCGCCAGCTGGCCGATCGGCACCGCAATGTGAAGGGCTTCCTGTTCCTGGGCCGCGGGATCAACTTCCCGATCGCATTGGAGGGGGCGCTCAAGCTCAAGGAGATCTCCTACATGCACGCCGAGGGCTATCCGGCGGGGGAGATGAAGCACGGGCCGATCGCCCTGGTCGAGCCCGACATGACCACCGTGGTCGTCTCCAGCGTGGGCGCCGTGGCGGAGAAGTCCAGATCCAACATCGAGCAGGTCAAGGCACGGGGCGGGCGCGTGATCGTGGTCGGCTCCGATCTAGAGAGCCAGCGCATCGCCCAGGAATCGATCCCGGTGCCCGAGACCAGCGAATGGCTCTCGCCGCTGCTCAACGTGGTGCCCCTGCAGCTGCTCGCTTATCACATCGCCGATTTGCGCGGCTGCGACATCGACAAGCCGCGCAACCTGGCCAAGAGCGTGACGGTCGAGTGACCGCCGCCCGGATCCCGCGATCCGCGCCCCCAAGCCCCCCCCTGAACCCAGAGTCCCATGGCCCGCATCCTGCTGACCGGCGGAGCCGGCTTCATCGGCTCCCACGTGGCCCAGGCCTTGCTCGCCCGCGGGGATGAGCTGACCCTGCTGGACAATTTCAACGACTTCTACGACCCGCGCCTCAAGCGCCAGAACTTGAACCACCTGCGGGGAGCCGAGCTCGTGGAAGGCGACATCCGCGACGCCGCTCTGCTGCAGCGTCTGTTCAGCGCTGGGCGCTTCGACGGTGTCATCCACCTGGCGGCCATGGCGGGCGTGCGCCCGTCCCTCAAGGACCCGCTATACTACGAGGATGTCAACGTGCGCGGCACGCTGCTGATCCTCGAGGAACTGCGGCGTCGCCCGGGGACGCGCTTCGTCTTCGCCAGCTCGTCCAGCGTCTACGGGGCCAATGACCGGGTCCCGTTCAGCGAGCAGGACGACATCCATCGACCGATCTCGCCTTACGCCGCCACGAAGCGGGCCGGCGAGCTGCACTGCTTCACGTACCACCATCTGTACGGCATCCCCACGGCCTGCCTGCGTTTTTTCACCGTCTACGGGCCGCGCCAGCGCCCCGAGATGGCGATCCACAAGTTCGTGGCGGCCAACATCGCTCGCCAGCCGATCGTGATGTACGGCGACGGCTCGACGCGTCGTGACTACACCTACATCGACGACATCGTCGACGGCGTGGTGCGCTCCTACGACCACTGCAGTGGGTACGAGATCTACAACCTGGGGGAGAGCCGCACCACTTCACTGGCGGAACTGATTCAGCTGGTGGGGGAGACGACCGGGCTCGAGCCGATCCTCGAGCGCCAGCCCATGCAGCCCGGGGACGTGCTGATCACCTACGCGGACGTGTCCAAGGCCAAGCAGCGGCTGGGCTACGACCCCCACACGACGGTGCGCGAGGGCCTCGAGCGCTTCGTGGCCTGGTATCGCAGCGAGGGCCCCGGCGCGGGCTGAGCTGGCCGCGCGGGGGGTGAGTTGGCCTCGGCCCGGGCAGCCCCTTGGCCCGGCCCGCGGGCGGCCTGCTGACGGCCGGGGAGGACCTCGGTTTCCCGCGCGAGGCGAGCTCCGCGCCCGCCCGGCTCCCATCGCTCCCAAGCCCCTCGGGCGCCGCCGAGAGGCGCCTTCGGCGGGGGACTCCAAAGGGGGCTGCGCGGCCGGGGAGCCCACGGAAGTTCCGGCCGCATAGGCGGGATCGCTCCCCCCCTGCGGCGTGTTAGTTTCCCAATAGCGGTATGGGGCGCTCGGCTTCGCTCCGGTTGGCCCGCCAAGCGCCCGATCCGCTCCCACCCCGGTCTCCATCGGGACCTCCCCCCTCCCCCCGCGCGCTCCAATCCCCCATGAAAGGCGTGATCCTGGCTGGTGGCCTCGGCACCCGGCTGCACCCGCTGACGAAGATCACCAACAAGCACCTGCTGCCGGTCTATGACAGGCCGATGATCTACTACCCGATCGAGACGCTGGTGAACGCCGGGGTGACCGACATCATGATCGTCACCGGGGGCAAGAAGTCCGGGGACTTCCTGAGCCTTTTGGGCAATGGGTCGGACTTCGGTCTCAAGCACCTAAACTACACCTACCAAAAGGGTGAGGGTGGCATCGCCGAAGCCCTCTCCCTGGCCGAGCATTGGGCCAGCGGCGATTCGATCTGCGTCGTTCTCGGCGACAACCTGATCGAGAAGAACATCAAGAAGGTCGTGGCGGACTTCAAGCGCCAGGGCCGCG
>JBILNK010000180.1:0-8549 GCA_044375105.1 Planctomycetota bacterium | reverse complement strand
GCCGCGGCGGCCGATGCTGCGGGCCATCGAGTGCCGCAGCGCCAGCCCCACCAGGTCGATCACCAGGTCGGCGACCGGCGAGGCCGAGGCGGGCAGCGCGTCCGGGGCCCGCCGGCCGCCGGCCGCGGACGCCTGCCCCGGCACCCAGCCGCCCGGGATGTGCCCTGAGCCCGCGGGCGAGCCGAGCGGGGCACCGGGGCGGCCCGGCGTGCCGCCCGCCGATCCGCCCAATGCCGGCAGGGGCGGTGGCCGGAAGGACTGGCGGGCTTCGATCTGCCGCCAGAGCTCGTCCGCAGCGAGCTCGCCGGTCTCGCAGCGAGCGAGCTCCGCGAGCGGCGCGCCCGCCAGGAACACCGAGCGGGCCGCATCGAAGTTCTGCAGGCGATAGCGCTGCAGCAGCGCCTGCAGCTCCGTGGCCCGGCCCTCGCTGCGGCGCAGTCGCTCGAGGTCTGCGGCGACCTCGGCCTCGAGGACGGCGCCCTCGCGGGCGGCGGCTTCGATCTCGATCACCAGGGCGTCGTCGCGCGGGTCGGGGGTGGCGCGCGCGCGCTCCGCCAGCGCGCCGGTTGCGGTCTGTCCGAGTTCCCCCTTCACGGCCGCCAGGGCCTCGGCATAGAAGCGGCAGCGATGCTGCTCCAGGTCGCCGCGCTCGGCGCGCCGGGCAGCCTCCTCTTGCGCCGTTGCGCTCAGGGCCAGCGTCAGCCGATCCCGCTCGGCGCCCAAGCGCTCGCCCTCGGCCCGCACCGCGTCCAGTCCGAGCTCGGCCTCGAGGCCATCGCGCCGGTCCTCGACCTGCTCCATCAACGCCTCGAAATCCGCTTGCCGCCGCTCGATCTCGGCCGCCACCAGCTCGGGGGCGCTGCGTAGGAAGTCATAGCTGCGGCGCTGCTTCTCGAAGCGCGTCAAGCACGCCACCCAGCGATCGAGCCGCCGGACCAAGCCGCGGGAGCGATAGTCCGCGCTGCCGAAGCTGCGGCGCACGAGGTACTGGAACAGGGCGTCCCGATCGTAGGCGGGCAGCTTTTCGCGCACCTCTTCGGCCAGTTCCGCCTGGCGTGCCTCATGGCGCGAGAGCGCCTGCTCGGCCTGCGCGGCGGACTCGGAGAGCGCCCGGAAAGCCTCGTCCTTGGCCAAGCGCGCGGCCAGCTCCGTCTCCAAGTCCTCGCGGCGCCGCACCAGGGCCTCGAGGGCCTCGGTGACCCGCGCCAGGTCGCCTTCGCGGCGCTGCCGCTCGGCCTCCGCCGCGGCCAGCGCCTCGGCGAGTTCGAGGCGCCGGGCCTCGCGCTGGGTCCACAACCGCTCCAAGCGCTCGCGCAGGCCGGCGCTCTGCAGACCTGGGGCCTCGGGCGTCAGGCTGGGCAGGTAGTGGCGCGCCAGGCGCTCGAGCAGGGTCGAGCGCTGGGTCAGCAGCGCCTCGAGCCGGCTGCGGTCCGCGCCTTGTTCCCTGCGCTGCGCCTCCGCGGCGGCCGCCAAGCGCTGGACCGCCTGGGCCAGCGCCCGTTCGAAGTCCTTGCCGCTCGTTTGCATGGTTGCGGGGGATTTCACCAGCTCGTGATCTGTCGGCCGCGCGAGATCGGGGGCCCGCCGACGCCGCTCAGGACCAGCTCGGGCTCCAGCGCGCCGGCCTGCTTGATGGCGAAGCGCTGCTCGTCCAGCACCCCATCGGCGCGTTTGTCGTCCGCCAAACGCTGGTACACCTCGGCGGGGATCTGCTCGCCCCAGATGCTGGTCTGCACCAAGCGCTGCTCTTCCGCGTCCAGCACCGGCAGGCTCAGGCGCCGGCCGTCGGCGGCCACGGCCTCCACGATGGCGTAATGGCCCGAGAGGCGCTTGCCGCCCTCACCGTCGTAGTCCCGCGTGACCACCGAGAATTCGCCGGGCCGCGACACGATGCGCAGCTCGTAGCTCTCGGCCAGGCGGGCGCGCAGGGCCTTGGCTTCCTCGACCAGCGCGGCCAGCGGCGCGCGGTCGGCGGCGGCGGGCTCGGCCAACAGCTCGCGGCCGCGGCGTTCGAGGCTCGAGAGCAGGTTGCCGGCGGCCGGGGTCAGCGGCGTTGCGCGCGCGGCGCCGATCTCGGCCGCCAGGGCGGCCGCCCCCTGGGCGAGGTTGCGCTCCAGGCGCCCGCTGGCCGACAGGGGGCTGCCCGACCAGAAGAACAGGCCGTAGAGGCCCCCGAACCAGATCAGCGCGCCGGCCAGGAACAGGCCCCAGAGCCGGCGTTGGATGTAGATCAGCGCCAGCGTCCGAGCCCAGCCCGCCGGGGCGGGCTCGAAGGCGTGCAAACGGTCGAAATAGCGCTCGATCGCGGCGCGCACCTCGGCGCTGCCCAGGGGCTCTCCGGAAGCCGCGGCGGCCGCCAGCAGCCGTTGCTCGAGGTCTGCGCGGCTGGCGCTGTCGTCCAGCAGCCGGGCGGCCTGGTCGCGTTCGCGGCGCAGGGTCGAGGCCGCGTCGAGGATGGCGAGCGTCTCGGCCAGCCCGAGCGGGTTCTGGCCGGACGGCGCCGACGGCGTGGGAACGGCGGGGCTCATCGGAGGAGGCGCGAGCCTGAATGGTACGCTCCGAGCCGCGAATCCTTCAGGCCAAGGAGAGTCCATGCAAGCTCACGAACGATTCCTCGCCGCTCCCTCCGCGCCCCTGGCTCAAGGCCCCGCCGGAGGCGGGCCGAGCGGTTCGCCGCCCCCCGGCGCACTGGCCCCGAGCCGCACCGCCAGCGCCGCCCCGCCGACCCTGCAGCGCTACCTGGAAAAGGCCGTGGCCGTGCTGGACCGCTACGGCATCCTGCCCAAGGACGAGGTCCCCAACGAGCTGACCAAACTGCTCGAGGAGGTGCGCCATGTGGATGAAGGCCGCTCCCTGGCGATCGCGCGCACGGTCAAGTACATGGGCGCCTTCAACCAGATGGTGCGCGACAACGTCGAGGACATCCGGGTCGGCAACCGCTACATGGAGATCACCCAGGCCTTCGATTCGGTGCGCGAGGACAGCAAGCGCCTGATCGCGCAGCTCGACGACGGCCGGATCTCGTTGGCCGAGCGCGCCTCGAACCTGTGGATGAAGCTGCGCCGCGGCACGCCCAGCGACCGCTTCGAGGGCATCCTGGAGGTCTATCAGCAGGTCTCCCGGGACACCAAGGAGCAGCTCCAGAAGGAGCAGGCGATCATGAACGGCTACATCGACTTCCGATTCGCCCTCAAGGAGGCCGAAATCGCCGCGCGGGAGATGCAGACCACCCAGCAGGGGCACCTCGAGCGCGCGCGAGCAGCCCTGGCCGCGGCCCAGGCGGCCGTGGATGCTGCCGGCTCCGCCGGAGCCCCGGAGCGCGCGCGGCTCGAACTGGCCCGCGACCAGGCCAGCCATGCCTTCCAGAGCGAGGACCGCGCCTTCCAGCTGCTCAAGGACGTGGCCGAGAACCTCTCGATCGGCTACGACGTGGGCGAGACGCTGATCGCCAAACTCAAGCAGACCCACGACGTCAAGGATCAGGTCTATCGCCGTTCGGTGACCTTCTTCACCACCAACGAGCACGTCTTCACGATCCTGGGCGCCGTCTACACGTCGCAGCATGGCCTGCACGAGGCCACCCAATCGACCGAGGCGCTCAAAGCGGGCGTCAACAAGGGCCTCGAGGACGTGGCCGAATTGGGCCGTGAACTCGAGCGCGCCGCGCTCAAGGCCGGCTACGGCTCGACGATCAGCCCGGCCTCGGTCGAAAAGCTGGTCGGCGCGATCTCGTCCTACCAGGTCGAGTCCCTCGAGCTGATCGCCAGCCTGCGCAAGGAAAGCGAGCAGAACGCCCGCGAGATCCGGCGCGTGGTCGAGGAGGGCAAGCGCCGCACTCAAGAAACCCTGGCCAAGTTCGCGCGCGAGGGGTGAGCCCGAGCATCGGAATCGGCTCGGTGGGGGACCGGGACGATCCGGATCGGCGCGTTTTCAGCGCTCCCCGCCGGGTCCGCCGTCCTGTCCGCCAGCGGGTCCGCCGCCGGGCAGCGCGGCTGGCCAGCACTCGAGCGCCACGAGTTGGTTGGCGATCGGCTCGAAGGAGCGCTCCCGCCAGGCGGCCAGCCAGTCCGAGCGGGTGGCTCCCGGGCGCGCGAACTTGATCCAATTCTTGCGCGCGTACAAGGCCGGCACACGCTCGAGCTCGCGCCAATCCGCCCCGCGCTCGCGAGCGGCGGCCTCGAAGTTTGGCAGCTGGACCGCATCGAGGTAGACGATCGCCGGCGACGCTAGGGCGCGATCCAGGGTTGCGGGCGCCCCGCTCTGCAAGGGCATCACCGAGCGCTCGAGGCGCATCGACAGCATCGCCGGCTGGGTGCCTTCGAAGCTGAACACCGGCCGCCCGATGCCGTGGCGCTCGAAGCCCTCCGGGATGCGGTTGATGCCCAGGGTCGGATAGACCAGGCCGAGATCGGCGGCCAAGCAGGCGGCCGCAGCCCAGGCAGCGGCTTCGCCCCGGCCCTTCCAAGCGCAATGGGCCAGCACGGCGAGGGCCGCCAGGGCCAGGAGCGGCGCAGCATTGGCGCCCGCGAAGCGCCAGCTGAGCGCCGTCAGCAGCAACGTCGGGAGCGACAGCACCACGGCCGTGGCGAGCAAGTGGCCCCGCGGCCGCGGCCGGCGCAACAGCTCCTCCGCCAGCAGACCCGCCATCGGCAGCACCAGCGGGATCAAGTAGCGCTCGAAGGATTTGAAGAACAGGAACGGCAGGGCGCCCAGCAGCACCCAGCGGGCGAAGAAGCGCGCCGCCGGGCTGGCGCCGGGACGGAAGGCCGCGACCAGTCCGGCCAGCAGCAAGAACGACCAGGGCACGCAGTTGCCGAACAGCCCGCCGAGCACCGGCCCGATCGAGACGATCGGCAGGAAGCTCCAGCGCCGGGCGCCGCTCTCTTCCGAGAGCACCGCGCCAAACTCGGGCCACAGGAGGCGCATGGAGATCGGCCAGGGCAGAGCCAGCAGCAGCAGGGCGGCGAGCGCCGGCAGCCAGAAGCTGGTCTGCAGGCATCGCCGACGCGCAGCAGGAAAACTCGCCGCCGCCGCCAGGGCCGCGCTGGCGGCGAACAGCAGGGCCACCGGGCCCTTGACCAGGGCCGCGAGTCCGAGGGCCGCGCCGCAGGCCGTGGCCCAGGCGGCCTGGCGTCCCCGCGGCAGGCCCGCTCGCAGAGCCAGGGCCCCGGCCCACACGGCCAGCCCGACGAAGGCCGCCAGCGGCAGGTCCAGCATCGCCCGGCGGCCTTCGATGGCGACTCCGGAGCAGGCCAGCACCAAAGCTCCCGCGAGGCGCGGTCGGGCCGAGCCGAGCCGGGCGGCCAGGCCCATCGCCGCCAGGGCCAGGGCCGCGCCGGAGAGCACCCCAACCAGGCGCGCGGCCCACAGCTCGATGCCGAACAGACCGTAGGAGGCGGCGATGGCCCAATAGACCAGGGGCGGCTTGCGCAGGCGCGGTTCCCCGTTCAGCAGCGGCGTCCAATACTGGTCCGCCGCCAGCATCTCGATCGGGGTCCGCAGCGTCAGCCAGTACTCGTCCTGGCCGGTGACCCCGGTCTCCCGCGGGGTCCCCGGGAACAGCAGCAGCACGGCCACGGCGGCCAGGACGATCCAGAGGGTGGTGCCTAGATTTCGTCGCTCGCTCGCGGCGGGGGCCATGGCTGCAGGGTAGCGCGCCGGGGCACCCGCGCCCCCGGCGGGGGCAGCCCTGCCGGATGGGAAGCGCAGCGAACGCTGCGTTGGTCCAGGTTCGCGAGGGCTCGAAGTCGCCTTCGAGGTTGACGAAAAAGTCATGGGGTGGGATCGGGGGCTCCCGGGCATCATGCGCACATGGCTTCCGTGCTCTCCGGCCTCCGGCGCCGGCCGCACCTGCTGGCGGGTTGCGTCCTGCTGGGCTTGCTGCTGCCCGCCGCGCCGCGCATCGACTCGCCGCGCCTCGGCTGCCCGGCCGTCCGCCTGCCCGGGGAGCGCTTCAGCGCCACGGTTCGCAGCGGTTTCGCACCCCTGTGCCGGCCGAGTTTTACGCTCGAGCGCGGCGGTCGGAGCTGGCCCCTGGAGGCGCGCTGGCAGGGCGGTCTGTTCCGCGCGAGCAGCGAGCTGCAGCTGCCGCCCGAGCTCGAGCCGGGCGCCTACGCCCTGGTGGCGCGGGCCGCCGGTGGCGTCGATCGGCGGATCTCCGCGGTGCATGTGCGCGCCCCGGGCCGCGCCGAGGACCGGCTGCGCCTGCTGCACCTGGCCGACCTGCCGGTGCTGGTCGACCCGCAGGGCCAGGCCGATTGGGACGCGCTGGTCGAGGATCTGGCCGCCTGGCGGCCCGATGCGATCCTGCTGGGCGGCGACATCGCCTACGGCGGCTGGGGCTACATCTGGGAGCGTTTGGAGCGCGGCCTGGCGCGCCTGGACGTGCCCGTGATCGCGGCCCTAGGAAACCACGAATTCGAGGGTTTGAGCGGCTTCATCGACCGCTTCGGCCCGCCCTGGCACCGGGTCGATGTGGGCCGCTACAGCGTGTTGACCCTGGCCAGCCTGCACGGACGCGATCAGTTCAGCGACGCGCAGCTCGATTGGCTCGAGAGCGAGCTGGAGCGCTTGGACGGACGTCCAGCGATCGTGCAGATGCACCACACCTTCTTCGACGACGACCGGGTCATGCGCCGGCGCGATCGCCTGCGCACGGCCCTGGAGCGCCACGGGGTGCGCCTCGTGCTCTCGGGCGACGTGCACCACGACCAAGGCCACTCGGCCAACGGCCTGGAGCTGCCCGGCGAGATCGAGGGCGCCCTGCCCGCGGGACTCCTGTTCCTCGTGACCACCTCGGCCGGACGCCACGTGCGCGAGGGCGGCCCCCATCGCTCCTGGCCGGGGTTCCGGCTGATCGAGTACCTCGGGGACGAGCCCACCTGGGTCGGCTTCGACGCCGATGGCGACGGTCTCCAGGAGCCGGTGCGCTCGCTGCCCGCCAGCTTTTGGTGCGCCGAGCGCCCTGGGTCGGCCCCTCCGGCCCTGCCGATGGATGCACCCGTCGGCGAACTGAGCGGGGCCCTTGGCGCGCGGCGCACCCAGGCCGCGCTGCAGCGATGACCCCCGGGGAGCTTGGACCCGAATCGGCGCCGGGGGGCATGCATGCGCCGGCCCCGCCGGAAGGATCGCTTCGGGCCGAGCCTTCGCTCCCGGAGCTCGAGCCCCAGGCGGCGACGGCTAGGCAGTCCATCCCGGCGCGGCCCGCTGCCGACCGGCCCCCTCCGTTGGCCGGCGCCGCGGGCGCGGCCAAGCCCCGGGTCCGCCGGGGCTGGCTCGGCGCCGCCCTCTGGCTGGCGCTGCCGGCGCTCTACCTGCCCGAGTGGTTCAAGGTCCTGAGCCTGGCCGGGAGCGACTTCCGCCCCGGCGGAAACGGCTGGGGCCTCGTGTCCGCGTTGCTGGTGCTCGTGCTGCTCGAAGCGGCTCGGGGCCGGATCGGCGCTGGACCTGCCCGAGCGCTTTCCGGGATCGCCGGTTTGGCCGGTGTGGTGCTCTACACGAGCGTGCATCGCTCGGCCTGGGCCGAGGGCGCCGCCTGGCAAGCCTGGCTCCTGGCGCTGCTGGGGGCGGCCCTGTGCGCTTGGCGCGTCGGCCTGCCGCGGCCGGCGGGGCCGAGCTTGGCCAGCGGTGCGGCGCCGCTGATCGGCGCCCATCTCGCCAGCCTGTGGTTCCCGTACGCGCCGGTCCTCGCCCTGGCGCTGCTGCTGCTGGTCGCAGCGGACGGTCCGCCGGCGACCCTGCGCCTCGATCGCCGCAGCTGGGGCTGGCAGGTGCTGCCGTCCGCGGTCTGGGGCTGGCTGTTGGCGGCGCCCCTGTTCGAGCTGGGCTGGGGCGGTTCGAGCTGGGCCGCGGCCCTGGCGGCGGGCGTCGCCGGTCTGGCGGCCGGCGCGACCGCCCTGCCGCCGGGGCTGGCGCGATCCGCAGCCCTGCTCCTGCCCCTGGCCGGCCTGCTGGCGGTCGCCCTCGCCCGCGGCCTGCCCCACGGCCCCCTCGGCGCGCTCCTGGCGGCCCTGGCCGGCGTCGGCCTGGGCGCGGCCTGGCGCGCCACCTCCCAGGCGCCCTCGAGCCCCGGGGTCGCCCTGGGCTTGGCGCTGGCTTACCTGCAGAGCCAGCGCGAGCTCTACGGCCTGCCGCTGCTGCTGCTCAGCGCCCTCGCTCTGCGCGCCGCCCTGCGAACGCCGTCGGTCGCACCCGCCCCCGGCCTGCGGGGTCGCTGAGAGCGTCCGCCCCGAGCGTTGGCCCGGGTCAGCCGCCGTCGCCGTCGCTGCCGCCTACGGAGTCAGGCGGGGTCGGCGCTCCGTCGGCGGGCGCCGCCGCGGGCAACACCGGATGCCAGTACTCGTCGCGCCAATCCGCGGGCGCGGCGACCCCCAGGGCCGGCGCGATCACCGCGTGGGCCAGGAGCCGGCTGAGCGCCACCGCGCCGATGTCGTTCAGGTGGCTCGGATTGCCGAACACGCCCGGCTGGCGGAGCTCGGGGTGCCGATTGAAGTCATAGACCTCGAAGCCGGCCGCGGCCACCGCCGGCAGGATCCGGCTGCGGAAGGCCT
>JBILNK010000179.1:0-8727 GCA_044375105.1 Planctomycetota bacterium | reverse complement strand
GCCGCGCCCCAGAGCGGGGCGCCCGAATCGGCTGCCAGCGAAGCCGCGCCGAGCCCGGAGCAGGCGCCGGCGCCCAGCGCCCCGCCCACCAGCCGTCCCAAGGCCCTGCCCGAGCCGGTCCGTTATCCCGGCTACGCTCCCCTCGAGGGCGAGCGCGGGCGGGGCGGCCTGAACCGGGTCGCCTACCGTATCCAAGCGCGACTCGATCCGCGGCCGGCCGCGGCGCCCGCCGCCGCCGGGGCGGCGCCTGCGGCGGGGGCATCCAGCGCTGCGGCCAGCGCGGCCGAGGGGCCAGCCGCCGAGGGCGATCCGGCCCAGGGCGCATCCGCGCCGGCGGCCAGCCCGGCACCGGATGCCTCAACCGCCTCGCAGGCCTCGGCCCCGGGCCTGGCGGCCCCCGAGCGCGAGCACTTCATCCTGAGCGGCGCCCTGGAGCTCGACCTCGAGAACAACTCCGGCGAAGCGCTCAGCGACCTGTGGTTCCACCTGTACCTCAACGCCTTCGCCAACAACCGCTCGACCCACCTGACCGCCAGCCGCGGCATGCTGCGCGAGACCAAGGTCAGCGACGAGTGGGGTTTCAGCGAAATCCGCGCGATCCGCCTGCTGACCGCCGCGGGACCGATCGATCTGCTGCCGAGCCTCGATTGGCGCTGGCCGGCGGTGCCCAACCCCGCCGATCGAACCGTGTTCCAGGTCGACCTGCCCGAGCCCCTGGCGCCGGGCGCGAGCCTGCGCCTGGCGATCGAATGGGAGTCGGTCCTGCCGCGCGTGCGGCGGCGCACCGGCACCAAGGGCGATTTCATCTTCTTGGGACAGTGGTTCCCCAAGCTGGGCGTCTACGAGCCCGGGCGCGGCTGGAACTGCCATCCGTTCCACGCGTTCACCGAGTGGTATGCCGATTTCGGCACCTACGACGTGCGCTTCGACCTGCCGGCGGCCTACGCCGACAAGGTCTTCGCCTCCGGCGTGCGCACCAACCAGGTGCCCAAGGGCGAGCGCGTGCTGGTCAGCTTCTCGGCGCCCTCCGAGGAGGATCGCGCCCTGCCGGATCGGCCGGCGCCGCCGGCCGCCGGCCCCGCGGGCCGCGCGCGCCGCTTGATCGACTTCGCCATGGCGGCGGATCCAGACTTCCGCTCGTTTTCGAAGCCGTTCCGCTTCGACGAGTGGGCCGCGCGTTTCCCTGCGGAGGTCGAGCGGGCGCGGCGCGCCTTCGGCGCCGAGTTTTCGCCGGCCTTGCGCGAGGTCACGGTCGAGGTGGCCATCCAGGAGGAGCGCTGGGTGCAGGCCGAGCGCCACTGGGAAGCCGCCTGCGCGGCGCTGTTCTTCTACGGCCTGTGGTATGGCGAATACCCCTTCGAGCGGCTGACGGTGATCGACCCGGCCTACGGGGCCTCGGAAGCCGCGGGGATGGAGTACCCGACCCTGTTCACCGCCGGCACGCGCCTGTTCACGCGGCGCTCGATGCACTCGCCCGAGAGCGTCACGATCCACGAGGCCGGGCACCAGTGGTTCCAGGGCCTGGTGGCCAGCAACGAATTCGAGGCCGCCTGGATGGACGAGGGCCTCAACACCTACAGCGATTCCGAGGTCCTGCGCCGCGTGTACGGCGACGAGCACGCCACCACGGACTACGCCGGCGTGCCCTTCGACGGCGTTTCCTTGTCGCGTTTCGGCTCGGGCCTCTCCGGGCGCTTTCTGACCCTCGAGCGCGTGCCGATCGACCCTTTCGGCTGGCTCGACCTGCCCGACCTGGCTCCGCGGCGAGCCAGCGGCTTCCTCGATTTCTGGCGCGAGCAGCCCCTGTTCACGCTGGCGCCGCGCCACAGCGACCCGCGCCAGGTCGACCGGCGCGGCTACCTGCAGAGCCCGGATGTCGATCCGCTGATCACCCTGGCCTGGGCCGCCCGGGACCGCACCAGCCACTACACCAACACCTACACGCGCACCGGCACGGCCCTACGCTCCCTGCCCGTGTTGCTCTCCGCCGCCGCGCCCGGGCTGGACGGTGAAGCCGCGTTCCTGCGCGGCATGCGCCACTACGCGACGCTCTGGCGCTACGCCCATCCTTACCCCGAGGACTTCTTCGAGGCTTTCGAGGCCGGCGCCGCGGTCGATCTGGCGCCCTTGTTCGAGGACCTGTTCCGCAGCACCAAGAGCGGCGATTGGTCGATCGCGGTGCGCCAGGAGCAGCGCGCGCCGGACAAGGGCTTTTTCCCGGGGCCCGGCGGGCGTTTCGCCTTGACGCCGGGCGCTCCGGCGCCGAGCGACTTCGAAATCGAGGTGCTGGTCTCGCGCCAGGGCGACCTGTGCCTGCCGGTGCCGGTGCGGCTCGAATTCGCCGACGGCAACGTGGTCGAGCGGGTCTGGACGCGCGCCGAGCAGGAAGCGCGCACCTGGCTGCGGCTCGAGTACCAGGGCCCGGTCAAGCTGGTGCGCGCCGAGGTCGATCCGCGCCAGGAGTTCTATCTCGACACCGACAAGTCGAACGACCGCTGGTTCGCCGAGAGCGATCCCTGGCTGGGCTGGCGCTGGTCGGAGCGCGTGTTCAGCCAGCTGACCCAACGCCTGGGCTGGCAAAAGGCCCTGGGGGGCTGACCCATGCCGATCCAGTCCAAACCGCGGGTCAGCGACACCCCGATCTTCCTGCGCTCCTTCGAGCGCGCCTGGCGCCGTCCCGCCGCGTATCTGACCTCGACGGCCGGCCTGCTGCTGCTCGGGATGCTGGGCGCCTACCCGGCTTACCGCACCGTCGATGCCCTGGCCGAGAACCGGTACCCGGTCGGCTCGCAGCACTTCAACTTGGAAGCCAACTTCTGGGTCGACCACGCCACGAAGCTGAGCGAGCTGTTCTCCGCCGTTTCGACCGCGGCCGGCCTGCTGGCCTTCCTGGCCTGGTGCTTCGGGATCTTCACCGCCGGGGGCTGGCTGCGCATGCTGCTCGATCCGGGGCGCGGCAACGGGCGTCTGTTCATCGTCGGCGGCGCCCGCTACTTCTGGCGTTTCGTGCGTCTGGCCCTGTTGCTGGTGCTGTTGCTGCACTTCATCGGGGTGCTCTGCCACGGCGCCCTGTGGAAGGACTGGGTTGTCGAGGGCCTGGCCGGTCTGCGCGGCGGCAAGCTGGAGCTGGCCGATTCGGAGCTGACCGTGCGGCGCCTCGATTGGGCCCAGAGCAGCCTTTATTCCCTGTGCGTGGCCCTGCTGCTGGCCTGGGCGCTGTTCACCCGCGCGCGGCTGGTGCTGCAGAACCGCCGCTCGGTGCTGCTGGCGGGCGCGGAGACCGCCTGGCTGCTGCTGCGCCACCCGATCCGCACGCTGCGCCCGCTGGCGCTGCTGCTGGTGTTCGAGGCGCTCGGCCTGGCGGGGCTGACCGCGCTGTTCCGCGGGCTCGAAGGCGGGCTGCGCGAGCCCGACGGCGCCGCCTGGCGCATGCCGCTGCTGCTGGCCCTGGCGCTCTTGTTCGTGCTCTGGCGCGAGCTGACCCACGGGGCGCGCTACGCCGCGGCTCTCGAGGTCAGCACCGAGCTGGTCAAGCCGCTGGTGGTCGACCCCTGGCAGGACCGCGTGGGCGGGCCGGGCGGCCCCCAGTACCCGCTCTCTGACAGCGACGAATTCCGGGTCTCGATGTGAGCCCTCGTCGGAGCCAAGAGTGCGGCCATGAGCCGCGACTCGAAGGCCCGCCGGCGTCTGCGCAGCCCCGGCGCCCTGGGCAAGTCCCACCTGCCCTCCAAACTCTGCGTCCAGTGCGGCCGGCCGATGGTCTGGCGCCGGGCCTGGGCCGCGGTCTGGGACCAGGTGTTGACCTGTTCCCAGCGCTGCCGCCGCGAGCGGCGCGCGAAGCCGCGCTAAGCTCCCGCGACCCCTGCGCCGACGCATGACCCCGAAGCCGTTCGATCAGCTCGCCCCCGTGGCCCCGGACCTCGAGCGGCTGGCCCAGGGCGCGCGGGAGCTGTGCGGATTGCTGGCCCGCAGCGCGGACCCCGACCAGCTGCTGCCCGCCCTGCGCGCTTGGGATGGCCAGCGCCGCAGTGTCTCGACCTACGGCTCCTGGGTCGGCCTGCGTTTCCAGCAGGACACCCACGACCCGGTCGCCAAGGCGCGCCGCGAGGCCTGGGAGGCGCTGCAGCCGCGCTGGACCGAACTCGAGATCGAGGTCAAGCGCGCCCTGCTCGCGCATCCAGAGCGCCCCGAGCTCGAGCGTCGCCTGGGCGCCCAGGCCTTCGCCCTGTGGCAGGCCGACGCCCTGGCCTTCAGCCCGGCGATCAAGGAGGCCCTGGTCGAAGAATCGCGCCTCGAAGCGCAGTACACCGAGCTGCTGGCCTCCGCCAGCCTGCCCTTCCGCGGCGCGACCGAGACCCTCTCCACGATCGTGCGCTATCGCCAGCACGCCGACCGCCGCGTGCGCGAGGCCGCCGAGCGCTGCCTGTGGGGCTGGTTCGACGGCCAGCGCGGCGCCCTCGATCGGCTCTTCGGTCGGCTGGTGGAGGTGCGCACGGGCATGGCCCGCACCCTGGGGCTCGCGGACGGAGTGGCCCTCGGCTACCAGCGCATGTCGCGGGTCGATTACGGCCGCGTGGACGTGGAGCGTTTCCGGGCCGAGGTGCTGAGCGAGGTGGTACCCCTGGCGCAGCGCCTCATCGAGCGGCAGTCCCAGCGCCTCGGGCTCGACCCGCTGATGGCTTGGGACGAGCCGGTGCACGATCCGGCCGGAAATCCGGCGCCGCGCGGCGATCGGGCCTGGCTGGTGGGGCGCGCCCAGGGCTTGTTCGACGAGCTGGATCCGGCCCTGGGGGACTTCTTCCGGCGCCTCGATCAGGGCGGATTCCTCGACCTCGACAGCCGCCGCGGCAAGGCGGGCGGGGGCTTTTGCACCTCGTTCCCGACCATCGGCATGCCCTTCGTGTTCGCCAACTTCAACGGCACCAAAGGCGACGTGGAGGTGCTGACCCACGAGATCGGCCACGCCTTCCAGAACTTCGCCAGCCAGGGCCAGCCGTTGATCGACTATCTCTGGCCGACCTACGACGCGGCCGAGATCCATTCCATGGGGCTCGAATTCCTGGCCTGGCCCTGGATGGAGGCCTTCTTTGGGGACGACGCCGAGCGCTTCCGCCGCGTGCACCTGACCGAGGCGCTGCTGTTCCTGCCCTACGGCACGCTGGTCGACCACTTCCAGCACGAGGTTTATGCGCAGCCCGAGCTGTCGCCCGAGCGCCGCCACGCCCTGTGGCTCGAGCTGGAGCGCCGCTACCTGCCCTGGCGCCGCTGGGGCGACCTGCCCCATGCCTCG
Source organism: Planctomycetota bacterium (assembly GCA_044375105.1). GTDB lineage: Bacteria > Planctomycetota > UBA1135 > UBA1135 > JBIKLM01. The sequence continues at coordinate 3,437 of JBILNK010000179.1, read as the reverse complement.
ATCGGCGGGCGCTGGCAGCACCAACGCCACATCTACCTGAGCCCCTTTTACTACATCGATTACGTCCTGGCCGAGACCTGCGCCTTGCAGCTCTGGGCGCGCTCGCGTCAGGACCGCCGGGATGCCCAGCGGGCCTATCTCGAGCTCTGCCGCCGCGGCGGTTCCTTGCCCTTCCAGGCCTTGGTGCGCAGCGCCGGCCTGGTCAGCCCCTTCGACTCCGGCTGCTTGGGCCAGACCCTCGAGGAAGCCCGCCGCGCCCTGTCGCTCTGAAGCGTTGCGGTCGGTGGCGGTGCGCGGGGGCTCCCCGGAGGTTTCGAGCCAGGAGCAGAGCCGTGCCCTCTACCGCTTCAGGCACCCACGCAACTTCCGGAAGCGAAAAAAATGCGGCGGGCCGCGCGGAGGCTCTAAGCCCCGCGCGGCCTGCCTTCATCGGATGCAGTGCTCGAGCGCTGGCGGCCGCGGCATCAACTCACGGGCCCGGGACGGTCAGGACCGTGTCGATGAAGTGGATCACGCCGTTGGAGAGCTCGATGTCGACGGCCTGGATCTGCGACTGGTTCACGAACACGGCGCCATTGGCGGCCTGGCTGAAGCTGACCACCGGGCCGAGCACGGTGGCGGCGTTGTTCAGCTGGATCACGTCGGCGGCGAACAGCTTGGCTGGGACGACGTGGTACTTGAGCACGTTGCCGAGTTGGGTCGGGTCGGCCAGCAGGCCGGCCAGGGCCCCGGCGGGCAGCTTGTTGAAGGCCCGGTTGGTCGGGGCGAAGACCGTGAAGGGGCCTGCGCCGGACAGGGTGCCGCCCAGGTTGGCGGCGCCCACGGCGGTCACCAGGGTGCTGAAGGAGGGGTTGGCCGCCAGGAACTCGACCACGGTGGTCGGGGCCGGGTCGAGCACGTCGTCGAGGACGTGGATGATGCCGTTGCTGGCCTGGACGTCGGCTTGGATCACTTGGGCTTCATCCAGGTACAGAGTGCCGGCGGCCGAGTTCACGAAGATCGTGTTGCCCTGGACGGTCGGGGCGGTGCTGAGGGTCACGACCTGGGTCGCGCGGAAGCTGCCCGGAATGACGTGGAACTTGAGCACGTCGCCGAGGGCGGCCGGGTTGGTGATCAGGCCGCGCAGGGCACCCTGGGGCAGGGAGAGGAACGCGCCGTTGGGCGGGGCCAGCAGCGTGAAGGGGCCGCCGGTGTCGAGGGTCGTGCGCAGACCGGCGATGTCGATGGCGGCGGTCAGCAGGCTGAACTGGGCGCTCTCGTCGAGCACGTCCATGATCGTGCTGGGGGCGTCGCTCGGCAGCAGCACCGCATCGATCGAGTGGATCACGCCGTTCTTGACGAACTTGTCGACGGTCAGGATCTTCGAGTTGTTGACGAAGGCGTCGGAGCCGCCAACCTTGAACTGGACCTTTTTCTCGAGCAGGGTCTTGGTCTTGCCGCCCTGCAGCACGGTGGCGGCGGGCACCTGGGCCGGCAGCACGTGGTAGAAGAGGATGTCGGCCAGTTCGGCGGGGTTGGCGAGCAGGCTCGGCAGCACGCCGGCCGGCAGGGCCGCGAAGGCCGCGTTATCCGGGGCAAACACGGTGAAGGGGCCGGCGCTCTTGAGCGTGGCCACCAGGCCGCCCGGGACGATGCCCGCGGCGTCGACCGTCTGGATGGCGGTCACCAGGGTCGAGAAGTTCGGATCGTTGGCCAGCACGTCGACGATGTCGCGGGTGGCTTGGGCGCGGCCCGGCATCGCCAGGGAGCCGACGGTCAGCGCCAGAGCGGCGCTGCGGAAGAGGATTTGGTTCATGGGGCAGACGGGAGAGAGGGTCTCGTTTTGGCTCGGCGGCGGAGCGAACTCCACCGACGCCGCTGCATTCGCCGACCCCCGTCGGCCCGGATGCGCCGACTTTTTCGAGCGCCACCTCGTTGGCTTGCGTCGTGCGAACCCGCACGCCGCGATCGTGCGCCGCTGCTCGATCCTGTAACCCGTGTCCGCGAGATGACCGCGGGTTTCCGGCGAACTTCCGCAACTCCCGGGTCTCGACCGACGGTGTCTAGATTCGCTGCCGCTCTGTCGAGTTTCCGGCGAGCCCCGCGGCCTCGGACCGCCTGTTCACGTTTCGGGCCGGGAATGTCGGCGCACTCGCGCGTCAAGCCCGGTCGTCGCCGGTCGACCCAAAATCTCGGGACGTCCGTCGAGTTCCAGGGGCCCGCGCAAGCGTCTTGTGCCGCCTGCGGCACCGACTCCGGGCAGTTGCCGCGGCCCGCTCTGACACCTCGGACACACTCCCCGCGGGCGCAAAAAACTTTTTTTCTGCGCCTCCGCTCCGCGGCAGCCGCCGGACTTACCCCTGCGGTCTGCTCCGCCGTGTTCCGCCGAAGGAGCAAGCCTGCACGAAGGCGTGCATTCCCTGAATCCAAACGCCCGAGCGCAACGATCTTCCCCACATCGGACCCTCGCCGGGCCCGCGCCAAGTCGGCCTGGGGCAGGGCCGAGGAAGCGCGGGCCCGCGCGAGGGCATCCCTCGGCCCGCTGCTCCAGGGTGCCGGCCTATGCGTCCGCTGGACAGCCGGCCACAAGCAGACGCCGGCCGGGTGGTGGGGCTCGGGTGTCGCTCGGCCCGAGCCCTGACCAGCGTTTCAGAATCCGACCGGCGAAGGGAGGCGCAGTTCCGTCAAGGCACCGGCCTTCAGCTCCGCTTGTTGCACGGAGAACAGCCCAGGCCCGGGGGTCACGGAAATCGAAAGGCTGTAGGTCCCTGCGAAGGGCACGCGGAAGCGCGCTGTGCCGGCAACGGAGGGGCCTTCCGGCTCGAAATCCACGTAGGTGCCCGAGTAGGGTCCAGAGACGATCCTGCCGTGCACGCTCCAGCGGTACGGATCGGGGCCTGAACCAGCGGCGGTGTCGACGGGAAACGAGAGCACTAGCCCGGGAGGACGCTCCAGCACAAGGGTGTAGGCGTGTTCGCCTGCTTCCAGGAGGAGGCGCTGCTTGTGCACCGAGTACTGCTCGGACAGCACCTGGAACTCGTACCAGCCGCTGGGCCCATCGATCTGTGCCGGCTGGGTCCCTGAATGGAAGCGGGACCCGAAGGCACTCTCGAAGCCCTTCCCGGGTGGCCCGTCGCTTGGAGTCCAGCGGGCGAGGAAGTCCACCGGCGTCGCTTGGCCCGTGTCCGGATCGACCCATTCGATGCGGGCCCGGGTGGGCGCCGGCAAGCTGACCCGTTGCTCCCGGTGCTCCCCGGGGGACAGGACCAACGGAATCGCTATGCCGAGGACCCCGAAGTGGAGTTCGTAGGCCCCAGGTTCCAGTTCCGTCTAAGGGGCGGGGTGCGAGGAAAAGCTGCGCGCCTGTCCGGCGACCGGGTCCGCCAGGGCCAGCCGCAGTCGGCGGCTGGGTTTCAGGCGTCCGCGCTCCGGTGGAAGGTCCACTCGATCCAAGGTCA
>JBILNK010000034.1:0-29728 GCA_044375105.1 Planctomycetota bacterium | reverse complement strand
TCAGAGACCCGGGAACCCGGCCGGGCGGCTGCGAAGCGGGCCGTCGCGGCCCCCCCCCCCGCGGCCTGGCGCGATCCCGGGCTCTCAGAGCCCAGCGCCAGCCCAGGGCCGCGGAGGCCCCGCGGTCCGGGGTCCCGGCGGGGATCCGCCGCCCGAAGATTTCCCGCGCCCGGGAGGCCCGCCCGGTTGCGCCCGGCGCGCGGATCCCCCGGCAGCCGCGCAGCAGAGCCTGCCGCTGCGCAGCGAGAGGCCCAGCGCCGCAGCCCGGGCTTCCTCGCGCTCCCTCCGCCGGGGACACTCTGCCCATGCCCGCACCCTGGCGTCTCCGTTCCGCCGACCCCCGCCGGGTCCGATCCCTGGCCGAGACCCACGCGCTGCCGGCCGTGCTGGCCCAGGTGCTGTGCCACCGGGGCCTCGACGAGTCGGCCCTGGGCCCGCACCTCTCGCGCTCCGCCGCCCTGCTGCACGACCCGGGCTCCCTGCCGGGCATGGCCGCCGCGACCGAGCGCCTGGTGCGCGCGATCAAAAACGGCGAAACGATCCTGGTGCACGGCGACTACGACGTCGACGGCGTGACCGGCACGGTGCTCTTGATGCGCGCCTTCGAGCTGGTCGGCGCCAAGGCCGTCTGGCACATCCCCAACCGCTTGGAGGACGGCTATTCCTTCGGGCCCCACAGCCTGGAGCGCGCCCGCGCCGTGGGCGCCAGTTTGGTGGTCTCGGTCGACAACGGCACCTCGGCCTTCGAGACCATCGCCGACCTGGCCGCGGCCGGCATCGACACCGTGGTCACGGACCACCACGAACCGCCGGCGCCGCACCCGCGCTTCGGCGCCCTGCCGCCGGCGGCGGCGATCGTGAACCCCAAGCTGCCGGGTTCGACCTACCCGTGGCGCGAGCTGTGCGGCGGCGCGGTGGCCTTCAAGCTGGTCTGGGGTCTGCTGCGCGCCCTGGGCGGCGAGAGCCGCGTGGGACCGAAGGAGAAGGTGTTCCTGGAGGAGGCCCTGGCCTACGTGGCGATCGCCACGGTCTGCGACGTGGTGCCGCTGCTCGACGAAAACCGCGTCATGGCGCACCTCGGGCTCAAGTCCCTGGCGCTCGCCAAGCACCCGGGGCTGGTGGCGCTGGTGGAGAGCTGCGGCCTGTCGGGGCGCATCCCGAGCGCCGAGGACGTGGCCTTCCAAGTGGGGCCGCGCATCAACGCCTCGGGACGCCTGGGCAGCGCCGCGCAGGCGGTGGCGTTGCTGCTCTCGCGCGAGCCGGGCGAAGCCCGCCGCTTGGCCCTGGAGCTCGATACGCTCAACCAGGAGCGCAAGCGCATCGAAAAGGAGGTGCTCGCGGCGGCGCGCGCCGCGGCGCGGCCGTTCGCGGATCCGGGGCGCCATCCGGTTCTGGTGCTGGCCGGCCAGGGCTGGCACCAGGGCGTGGTCGGCATCGTGGCCGCGCGTTTGGTCGAAGAGTTCGAGCGGCCCGCGATCGTGATCGGCCTGGACGGCGCGGAAGGCCGCGGCAGCGCGCGCAGCGTGCCGGGCTTCCACGTGCTCGAGGCGCTGTCCGCCGCCGCGCCGCACCTCGAACGCTTCGGCGGCCACGCCCAGGCCGCTGGCCTCGAGGTGCGCGCCGAGGCGATCGAAGCCGTGCGCGCGTTGGTCGAAGCGCGCGCGATCGAGCTCCTCGAGCGCTCGCCCCCACAGCCACCCAGCCTGGCGATCGACGCCGAGCTGCCCCTGGCCGAGCTGACCCCCGCGCTGATGAACCAGCTGAGCCGGCTCGAGCCCTTCGGAGCGGCCTGCGAGAAGCCGGTGTTCCTGTCGAGCGACCTGCGTCTGGCCGAGCCGCCGCGGGTCATCGGGCAGGATGGCCGCCATCTGGCCCTGCAGGTGCGGCGCGGCGCGACCGTGCACCGCGCGCTGGCCTTCGGACAGGCCGCACGCCTGTCCGAACTGCGCCTCGGCGAGCCGCTGCACCTGGTGCACACGCCGCGCTACAGCACCTTCCGGGGCGAGACGCGGCTCGAGCTCCTGGCCCACGACTTCGCCTGCGGCCCCCTGCCCGCCTGCAGCTAGGGCTGCCTCCGGCCGCGCCAGCGTTCCGCCCATCGGCCGGAGCGCAGGCGCTCCGCGGGGCCCCGGTCCCGGCGCGCACGCGGGCGCCCGGGAGCGGCGGCGATCCCCCGGCCGGCCCCGCGCCTGGCCCCGCGCTCAGAACCCCTGCCGTGAAGCCCCGAATCGACCCGCCCCGCGCCGCGGGGGCCGCGACTTCCCCTGGCCGCCCGCTGCCCGCCGAAGGCCTGCTGGCCGCGGCCCTCGCGCTGCTGCTGGGCTGCAGCCGAGCGCCCGCACCGGGAACCAACGGCGGCACCCCGGCCGCCAGCACCGGATCGGCCGCCAACGCCCCGGCACCGTCCAGCGCGGGCGCCGCAGCGCTCGCGCAATTGGGCCGCCCGGCCCCGGACTTCGAGCTCTTCGACGCGCGCGGGCGCGCCGTGCGCCTGTCCTCCTTCCGCGGAAGGCCCGTGGTGCTCGAGTGGTTCGATGCCGCCTGCCCCTACGTGCGCAAGTGGTACGCAAGCGGCCATCTGCCGGCCCTGCAGCGCAAATACACCGCGGCCGGCGTGGCCTGGTTGACGCTCTGTTCGAGCGCCCCCGGCAGCGCCGGCGCGATCGACGCGGCCAACGCGCAGGCGACCATCCGGGAGCTGGACCTGGCCTCTACCGCCCTGCTGCTCGACCCGCAGGGACAGGTCGCGCGCCGCTACCGCGCCAGCACGGCCCTGCACTGCTTCGTGATCGATGCGGGCGGCAAACTCGTCTATTCCGGGGCCCTCGACGACCGCCCCTCCACGGACCCCAACGACATCCCCGCAGCGCGCAACCACGTGGCGATCGACCTGGACGCGCTCTTGACCGCCAAACCGGTCGAGCCCCACCGCACCACGCCCTACGGCACGCCGCTCGACCTGGCCCGGTGAGGCGCTCCGCGCGCGAATCGAGGGGGCTGAAAGTCCCCGCACGGATTTCCACAGGCGAATTCCCGGATCGGCACCCCGCCGCAGCCACGCTCAGGATTCGATTTCGAGGCGGCAGAGGTCGCCGCCCAGGCGCTGGCGCAGGCGCAGGGTCACGATGATCGCCACGCTGAACAGGCCCAGGGTCAGGCCCCACCAGATGCCGCGCGCGCCCAGGTCGGTGCGGAAGGCCAAATACAGGCCCACGGGCAGGCTGATCGCCCAATAGCCGACCAGGTTGATCAGCATGGGCACGAAGGTCTCGCCGATGCCGCGCAGGAGGCCGAGCACGGCCACCTGCAGGCCATCGAAGAGCTGGAACGCGCCGGCGATCGGCAGGAACACGGCCGCCATGGCGATCACGGCGGCGTCCTCGGTGTAGAAGCTGGCCAGCTCGCGGGGCAACCAGGCGAAAGCGAGGGCCGAGAGGCTCATGAAGCCGAGCGCCAGCACCAAGGTGGCGCGGCAGGCTTGGCGGACCGCCTGGGGATCGCCCTGGCCCACGAAGCGGCCGGTGCGCACGGCGCCCGCGTTGGCGACGCCCAGGGGCACCATGAAGGTCAGGGAAGCCAGATTGATGGCGATCAGGTGGCCGGCCTGGGGCGCCGGCCCGAAGCGCCCCACCAGCAGGAAGGCCAGCCCGAAGATGCCGACCTCGAAGGCCTGCTGCAGGCCCAGGGGCACGCCGATGCGAAGGGTGCGCAGCAACGGGCCGAGGGCGAAGACGCCGCGCTCGAGGGGCTGCAGCAGATGCCTCAGCTCGCTGCGGGCGAAGGCCAGGAGCACGGCCAGCATCGAGAGGCGCGCCAGGTTCGAGGCCCAGGCGGATCCAGCCACACCCAGGGCCGGGACGCCGAGCTTGCCGTAGATCAGCACCCAATTGAGGCCCACGTTGAGCAGGTTGCCGACCAGCACGGCCCACAGGATCGGGCGCATCTTCTGCAGGGCCGTGAAGCACAGGCGCAGCACCACGAAACCCAGGAAGAACGGGAATCCGAGCAGGCTGATCCGGGCGTAGGACGCGGCCAGCGGGATCACGGCGGGGTCCTGCTCGAACCAGCGGAAGGCCGGCTCGGCGGCCAAACACGGCAGCGCCACCACGAACCAGGCCAGGATCGCCACCAGGAAGCCGCGCTGCAGCCCGAGCCGCAGGCCGCGGTCGTCGCGCGCGCCGAGGGCCTGGGACAGGATCGGGTCCAGGGACGAGAGCAATCCGAAAGCGAACGAACCGCCGACCCACAGCACCTGGTTGCCGAGGCCGGCGGCGGCCAGAGCGGTCTGGGCGTTGCTGTCCATGTGGCCGACCATGGCCGTGTCGACCACGCCCATGGCCATCATGCCGAGCTGGGCCAGCACCACCGGCACCGCCAAGCGCCATTGGGCGGAGAGTTCGCTGCGGAAGGCTTGCACGGGGCAAAGAAGATAGCGACCCAAGGCGCTGGCCCCTCGTGCGCGGCTGCGTCGACCCGCGAGGCTCAGGGCGCCCGGAGCCTCCGAGGCGCGAGCTCGTCACGATCCAGGATCCTGCGCGGACGCTGCGCGAGCCCCGTCGAAGCGCGCGCGGAATTCTCGAGCCCAGCCTGCCGCCCGCTCCGCCAGCGCCCCCCATTTGGCTCCTGGGGAAGCCGGCCGCGGGGCGGCACGGCCGGCGATGCCGCGCGCCTCAGGCGTTCCAGAGCGCCAGGAGCCAGGCCAAACACAAGCCGCCGACGGCCAGGGCGGGGGCGATGGCTTGCAGCCGCGGCGATCCCAGGCCAACGCGCAGGCCGAGCGCCATGACCGGGGGCGAGAGCGCCAGCCCGGCCAGGAAACCGAGCGCGTGGGCCAAGACGTCCACCCGGCCGGACCCGCTCTCGCCGCCGGTGCCGAGCCAGCCCAGCAGGAACAGGCCCAGGATCGGAGGCGCGTAGCGGCGCAGCTGGCCGCGCGGGCCCGCGGAGCGGCGCAGGAATTCCGCCCCCACCAGCAAACCCAGGGCCGCGAAGACCGCCGTGGAGGCGCCGATCGAGCGGTGCGGCAGCGGGTGGGCCCAGGCGTTGAGCAGGTTGCCGAGCAGGCCGGCCAAGCCGGTGGCGGCGAAGGCCAGGCCCGAGCCCAGCAGCTGGCTCAGAAGCCACAGGAACACGCCGCCGAAGAGCACGTTCGAGGCCAGGTGGCCCAGGTCGGCATGCAGGGTCAGAGCCGTGGCCGCGCGCCAGAGCTCGCCGGAGCGCACGCGGGCCGCGTCCATCAGGCCGGCCTCGTACCAAGGCTGGCCGAAGAGCGCGCTGCGCTCGACCAGGAAGAACAGCCCCAGCAGCGCCGCCGCCAGAAGCGCCCCGGTGCGGCCGTCGGAGACCGGTTCGAAGGGCAGCTCGATCGTGCGGACGCGGTTTTCCCGCAGGTAGGCGACCAGCTCGCGGCGCGCCCGCGGGGCGTCCTCGAGCGAGGTCGCCACCCACAGCTCCGGGGGCGCCGAGATCAGCTCCGCCGGGATCCCGGCGGCCTCGAGCACCAGCAGGGCGTCGCGGCAGGTGCGCGGCTCGGCGGAGCGATGCACCACGGCGCGCGAGGGCTCGGCCGGGGCGCTCTGGCCGGTGCCGCCCAGAGGCTCCTGGCGCGGAGCATCCGGGGAGGCTGGCTCGGGGGAACGGGGCTGCATGGATCGAGGGGTGCTCGGGCGTGCACGCCGTCCAGGCCGCGGGCCGGACGGGATCGCCGGGGTCCCACTGCCCCGCGGGGCACGACCGAGCGGCGTTCTGACCGGTGGGAGGCCAGCCTGACCCCGAGCATAGGATACGCCCGTGCCGGACTCGCCCCCGCCCCCCGCCGCGCTGCTCGTCGATCTGGACGGCACGCTCTACGCCCCGGGGCCGCTCAAGCGGCGCATGGCCTTGGAGCTGCTGCTCTCTGCACCGCGGCAGATCGGGCCCCTGCGGCGTTTCCGCAGAGCCCACGAGCGGCTGCGGCGGGCGCCCGAGCGCATCCAAGCGGGCGAAACGCCGTTCGCCGCCCAGCTGCGCCTGGCGGCCGAGGAGCTCGGCTGGCCGCCGGAGCGCCTGCGCGAGCGCGTGGAGGAGTGGATGATCGACCGGCCCTGCCGGCACCTGCCCGCCCTGCGCAATCGGGCTTTGCTCGAGGAGCTGGCCGAGCACAAACGCCGCGGGTTGGCCCTGGCCCTGGTCAGCGACTACCCCGCGCGGCGCAAGCTGGCCGCCCTGGGCGCCGCGGATCTGTTCGCGGCCGTGGTCGCCAGCGGCGAGCCGGGGGGCCCCGAGCGGCTCAAGCCCGACCCCGCGGGCTACCTGCGGGCCGCGCGGGAACTCGGCGTCGCCCCGGAGCGCTGCCTGGTGCTCGGCGACCGCCCCGACGCCGATGGCCTGGCGGCCGAGCGCGCCGGCATGGCCTTCCGACACGTGCGCTGCCGCTGACGCCCGGGCCAAACTCCGCGGCGCTGGCCGAATGCGAGGCTGGCCGGCCGCTCCCCGCCCAGCGCCTCCCGCGGGCCGAGCCGCCAGGCTTCCCCGCTCACGTGCTCGAGAACCGGCGGCACCCGCCCGCCCGACGCGCTCCCAGCCTGGCACCAAAACCAAGACGCCTAATCCCCGCGCTGCGCTCCGCGCCCGCGCACGGTCTCCGCCTCCCCCAGCCCGCCCCCACGCCCCCCCGCCACCCCGGCGCTCCACCCCGATGGCAAGCCTGTACCTGCTCGATGGCACCGCCCTGGCCTTCCGGGCCCATTTCGCTTTCGCCCGCTCCGGTCTGATGACCAACAGCGGCCAGGCCACGGGCGCCACCTACGGCTTCGCCATGACCCTCGAGCGCTTGCTCGACAAGGAACGCCCCGCGGCCATCGCGATCGCCTTCGACGCCAAGGGCGACACCTTCCGCCACAAGCGCTACGCCGAATACAAGGCCACGCGGCAGCGCGCGCCCGAGGAGCTGCTGGCCCAGCTCGACTGGATGCGCCGCCTGGTGGACGCCTTCGGCATCACGCTGTTCGAGATCGAGGGCGTCGAGGCCGACGACGTGATCGGCACCCTGGCCCGCGCCGCGGCGGCGCGCGGCGACCTGGTGCGCATCGTCACCGGCGACAAGGACCTGATGCAGCTGATCGGTCCGAACGTCGAGCTCTACAACGTGTTCAAGGAGGGCGTCGAGGTGCTGATCCAGGGGCCGGAGGCGGTGCGCGAAAAATTCGGCTGCACGCCCGAGCAGGTGGTCGAGGTCCTGGCGCTGATGGGCGACGCCTCGGACAACGTGCCCGGCGTGCGCGGCATCGGCGAGAAGGGCGCCATCAAGCTGATCCAGGAGTACGGCAGCGTCGCCGGGTTGCTCGAGCACCTGGAGCAGCTGTCCCCCAAGTTGCGCGAAAAAATCGAAGCCGACCGCGAAAACCTGCTGCTCTCGCGGGAGCTGGTCACGATCCATGACGATGTGCCGCTCTCGCCCGGGCTCGAGGCCATCGGGCCGGCGCGCAAGGACCCGGCCAAGCTGCGCGCCCTGTATCGCGAGCTGGGCTTCCGCTCGCTGCTCGAGCGCCTCGAAAAAGACGCCACGCCGGCGCCGGCGCGCGATTACCACACGATCCACGACCTGGACGAGCTGGCCGCCATGGAGCGGGAACTGCGCCAGGCCGGCGCCTTCGCCCTGGATAGCGAAACCACCGGGCTCGACCCCTGGCGCTGCGAGCTGGTCGGACTGTCCTTCAGCGCCGCCCCCGGCCGGGCCTTCTACGTGCCCTTCAACGCTTTCCCACCGGTCCACCCGAGCGGCCCCGCCGCACTGCTCGAGCGCCTGCGCCCGCTGCTCACCGATGCAGGCCTCGAGCGCTTCGGACAAAACACGAAATTCGATTGGTCCGTGCTGCTCGCCCAGGGCGTGCCCATGCCGCCGCCGGCCTTCGACACGCTGCTGGCCAGCTTCGTGGCCGCCGGCAGCGGCCGCGCCCACAACCTGGACGCGCTGGCCTTGCACTTCTTCGGGCTCGAGAAGATCCCCACCAAGGATCTGATCGGCAGCGGCCAGAAGCAAATCTCGATGAAGGAGGTACCCATCGAGCGCGTGGCCGAATACGCCTGCGAGGATGCCGAGGTGACCTTCCGGCTGCGGGCACCGCTCGAGCGCGAACTCGACCAGGAAGCGGCCCGGCCCCTGTACCGGGACCTGGAGCTGCCCCTGGTGCCGGTGCTGATGCGCATGGAGTCGCGCGGGATCCGCGTGGACGCCGCCCAGCTCGAGCAGGCCTCCAAGGAGCTGGGACGCGAGCTGGCCGAGCTCGAAGAGCAGCTCTATTCCCTGGCCGGCGAGGTGTTCAAGATCAACTCGCCCAAGGCCCTGGGCCAGATCCTGTTCGAGAAGCTCGCCATCCAGCAGGCCGCGGGGGTCAAGAACCCACGCCGCACCCAGACCGGCTACTCGACCGACGCGGCCACCCTGGAGGAGCACTACGGCGAGGTGCCGATCGTGGTCAAGCTGCTCGAGTACCGCGAGCTGTCCAAGCTGAAGAGTACCTACGTCGACGCCCTCCCGCGCTATATCGACCCGCGCGATGGGCGCATCCGCTGCTCCTTCAGCCAGGTCTCGGCCGCCACCGGCCGGCTGGCCTCCTCCGAGCCGAACCTGCAGAACATCCCGGTGCGCAGCCATCGCGGACGGCGCCTGCGCGAGGCCTTCGTGCCGCGCCCCCAGGATGCCCGCGGCGAATGGCTGCTGCTTTCCGCCGACTACAGCCAGATCGAGCTGCGTGTGATGGCGCACCTCTCGGGCGACGCGCAGCTGGCGGCCGCTTTCCGCCGCGGCGACGACATCCACGCGGCCACCGCCAGCACGCTCTTCGGCGTGCCGCCCGCGGCCGTCGACCGGCAGATGCGCTCGCAGGCCAAGGTGATCAACTTCGGCCTCCTGTACGGCATGGGCCCGCAGCGCGTGGCGCGCGAGACCGGCCTCTCCGTGCCGGAGGCCAAGCGCTTCATCGAGCGCTATTTCGAGTCCTTCCCCTCGGTGCGCGCCTGGATGGATCGCCTGCTGGCCGAAGCGCGCCAGAAGGGCTACGTCGAAACGATTCTCGGCCGACGCCGGCGCATCCCCGACCTCGACGATCGCAACAGCCGCGTGCGCAGTTTCGCGGAGAACGCGGCGATCAACACGCCGGTGCAGGGTTCCGCGGCGGACATCATCAAGCGCGCCATGCTGGCGGTCGAGCCGGCGCTCGAAAAGGCTGGTTTGGAGGCGGCCCTCTTGCTGCAGGTCCACGACGAGCTGTTGTTCGAGGTGCCCGCCAGCCAAGCGGCGGCGGCGGCCGAGGTGATCCGGGCCGCGATGGAGCAGGCGCTGCCGCTCTCGGTGCCGCTGCTGGTCGAATGCGGCCAGGGGCGCAACTGGCTCGAAGCGCACTGAGCTGCCGCAACCTCGCCCCGGGGCGCCGATTCCCGCGGCCCCCCATGCCTCGCCGTTCAGCCCAATCCGGCTCCGGTTCGCCGCAGGTCCGGGGGGGGGACCGGATCCGGGGCCCGATCGGCGGCAGCGGCGGGGGTTCGCGGCCCCCGGTCCGGCTGGATCCGCAGGCCGGGCTCGACCCTCGGGAGGCCGGGACCGCGCGAGCCCATATCCAGCGCCCCGCGACAGCGAGCACGGCGCACCGGAAACGGTACGGCAAACGTGGCAGGTCGCAAGGCAGCGTGGCAGCGAGGCAGCTGGACGGTCAGAGGGCGACCGCAGCGTTGGGTATCGGCGAGTAGAGGCGACTCTGCTACGAAAGTTCGATCGGACCCGTTGCCGCCAGGGACTGGGCCAAGGCCTGCCGAGCTCTTTCAGCAAAGCGTTCAGCGTTCGCCGAGGCTGGTGGATCGGCTCGATCCGTGCCGATCGCCGGATCAGCCTCGAGCGCCCAGATGTCCTGACGGCGTTGGCCACAGATTCTCGGAGCACCCGCGTGCCTGCCTTCGAAATGAGCCCAGCGGAGCGATTTGAAGCGAAGGGGGCCACTTCAGGACGCTGCCCGGGTGTGGATTCTAGCCCTGGCCTGGATCGGATTCACCTCGGCCGCGGCCCGTGCCACCTGGTCGCTGGTCACGAGCAGCGTGCCCTGTGAAGGCACGGCGGAGCAGGCCTCCAGCGGCGATCGGGTCCTCGAGTCACGGCGACCACCGCCCGCAGCTCCGGCGATTGCAACGCGCAGAACCTTCCCGGGGAGCAGCGCTCAGACCTTCTGCGGCTTTGAGTTCTCGGCCGAGCCCCCCGATCGTTGTTTCGTGACCGTCGAGGTCGCTGCCCAGGGCGTCGATGCCAGCCGATACGGCTGCCGGACGGCGGCCCAAAGGCAATCGGAAAAGCGGGTGCTTGCGACTCGGGCGGCGCCCGAGTCGATGCCTGCCCAGCCCGTCAGTCGCGCCGGCGCGCCGCGCGCGGGGGCGCATCGAACAAGAGCCCGGGCTTGACCAGGCTTTTGCCGTATTTGCGGCGGATGCGATCCAGCCCGGCGGCGAGCTGCTGCTGCCGCTGCTCGCCGGCTTCGCCCTCCTCGGCCGGGAACAGCTCGATCTGCACGGGCTGGCGCACGTCCTCGAGACTCGAGACCGCCACCCCGAGCAAGCGCAGCGGACCGGCCGGTACGCGCTCGAGCAGCTCGCGCGCCGCCGCGAACAGCCGCGGCCCCAGGTTGGTGGCCTGCGGCAGGGTGCGCGAGCGGGTCACCGTCTGGAAGTTCCAGAAGCGCGCTTTGACCGTCACCGTGCGGCCGCGCAGGCCGCGGCTGCGCAGATCGTAGGCGACTTCCTCGCAATAGCCGAACAGCCGTCGGCGCAGCTCGGCGCGGTCCTCGATGTCCTCCGGGAAGGTGCGCTCGAGGCCATGGGACTTCTCGGCGCGCTGCGGCACCACGCGGCGGCTGTCGCGGCCGTGGGCCAGGTCGTAGAGATAACCGGCCGAGGGACCGAGGCGCTGGCGAGCCTGCTCGGGGCTCAGCGCCGCCAGTGATCCGATCGTGGTCAGGCCCAGCTCGCTGAGGCGCTTGGCGGTGCGCTCGCCGACGCCGAACAGGTGCTGGATCGACAGGGGCGCCAGCACCGCTTGGGCCTCTTCCGCGCGGATCACGCGGAACCCATCGGGCTTGTCGAGCCCCGAAGCCAGCTTGGCCAGGAACTTGTTCGGCGCGATGCCGACCGAGGCCACCAGCCCGGTTTCGGAGAGGATCTCCGCCCGGATGCGCCGCCCGATCTCGATCGAGCCGCCGAACAGGCGCTCGCAGCCGCTGACGTCCAGGAAGGCTTCGTCCAGGGACAGGGGCTCGACCAGCGGCGTGTAGCGCTTGAAGATCGCCATCACCTGCCGGCTGACCGCGGCGTAGCGCTCGAAGTCGGGCGCGATCAGCACCAGCTCCGGGCAGCGCCGGAGCGCCTCGGCGGTGGCCTGTGCGGAATGCACGCCGAAGGCCCGGGCCGCATAGCTGGCCGCGGCGATCACCCCGCGCCCCTCCGGAGTGCCCCCCACCGCGACCGGCCGCCCGGCCAGCTCGGGCCGGCGCAAGAGCTCGACGGAGGCGTAGAACGCGTCCATGTCGATGTGCAGGATCGGCGGCTCCGGCGCGGCTTCCACGGAACTCTTCTAGCATCCGGACAGGCCGGCGGGCGGGCGCCGCTAAGCTCGGCGGCCCCATGCGCTTCTCCGGCGTCGCCCTGGCCGCCCTGGCCCACGATCTGCCGCCCCAGGCGACCTCCTCCGAGGCCCTGGAGCAGCCCCTGGCGGGCCTCTACGCCCGCTTGGGCCTGCGCATCGGCCGCCTCGAGCTGATGAGCGGCATCCGCGAGCGGCGCCACTACCCGCCCGGCGCGCGGCCCAGCGAAATCGCCGCCCGGGCTGCCCGGCTGGCCCTCGCCCGCTGCCAACTGCCGAAGGAACGCCTGGGCCTGCTCGTGCACACCGCCGTGTGCCGGGATTTCCTGGAGCCGGCCACGGCCTGCGCCGTGCACCGGGCCCTCGAGCTGCCGCCCGGCTGCCAGGCCTTCGACCTCTCCAACGCCTGCCTGGGCTTCATCAACGGCCTGGGGCTGGCGGCCAGCCTGATCGAAGCGGGCCGCATCGAAGCCGCCTTGGTGGTGACCGGCGAAGACGGCGGGCCGCTGGTGCGCGCGACCCTGGCGGACCTCGGCGCCCGGGCGCCGAGCGTCGAGCGCGCCGAGCTCAAGCGCGCCATGGCCAGCCTGACGATCGGCTCGGGCGGTGCGGCGGCGGTCTTGTGCCGCGCCGGCCTGGCGCCCGCCCGCGCGCACCTCAACGCCAACGCCGCCCTGGCCGACTCGAGCCAGGTGGAGCTGTGCCAAGGCGACCAAGCCGCCGGCACCGGCGGCCCGCTGATGGCCACCGATTCCGAAGCGCTGCTCGAAGCCGGCGTTGCCCTGGCCGCGCGCACCTGGCCCCTATTCCTTCGGGAGACCCGCTGGAACCCCGCACAGATCGACCACTACGTCACCCACCAGGTGGGCCGCGCCCATCGCCGCGCGCTGTTCGAACGCCTCGGACTCCCGGAGTCCAAGGATCATCCGACGGTCGAGTTCCTGGGCAACGTGGGTTCCGCTTCCCTGCCCATCTCCCTGAGCCTGGCCCTCGAATCCGGCCGCCTGCAGCCCGGCCAGCGCTTGGCGCTGCTGGGCATCGGCAGCGGCCTGCAGTGCGAGATGCTCGGCCTGGAGCTCTCCTGAGCCTCCGAGTCCGAGCCCCCCTCTGACCATGCGCACGGAGCCGAACGAAGAAGGCAACGCCGCCGTCTGGCGCGGACCGGTGTTCCAGGCCTGGTGCGCGCGCTTCGGCGAACCGAGCGTCCTGGCCGCCGAACTGGTCGCCAGGCCGCGGACCAAGCTGGCGGGCCTGGATCTGCTCTTCGAAGCGCTGCTCGGGGACCTCGCCGGCCGCCCGGTGCTGAACCTGATGGGCTCGAACGCGCTCAAGGCGGTGGCCCTGGCCCTCTTGGGGGCCGATGTCGCCGTGCTCGACTATTCACCGGGCAACGCGGAGTACGCGCGCGCTCTGGCGGCCGCGGCCGGCGTCTCCCTGCGCTACGAGCTCGGCGACGTGCGCGACCTGCCCGCCAGGCCGGAGCTCGGCGGCCAGCAGCTGATCTTCGCCGAACTGGGCATCGTGCACTACTTCGAGGACCTGGCGCCGTTCGCCTCGGCGGTGCACGCCGCGCTCGCGCCCGGCGGCTATTTCGTGCTGCGCGATTTCCACCCCGTCGCCACCAAGCTGCTGTCCTTCCGCGGCTCGACCGCCAAGGTGCGCAAGGTGCGCGTGGACGGCGACTACTTCGACCGCGCCCTGCACACGGAGCCCGCCCCCTTCGCCAAACACCTGCCGCCAGACCTGGCCGCCCAGATCGGGCCCGTCACCTGGCGCCGCTGGACCCTGGGGGAGATCGTCACCGCGGTCGCGGCCGCCGGCCTGCGCGTGCGCTCCCTGGTCGAAGAGCCCAACCGCTCCCACGAGAGCCCCGGTGGCGCCCCCGACCAGGCCTTCGACCAAGGCATCCCCAAGACCTTCACCCTGGTCGCCAGCCGGGATTGATCGCGCGGCCGCACGGCTCGGCCCCGAGGTCGCGGCTGACCTGGGCACCACGGGCCAGCGCCCCTCAGGCAGCCAATGAACTCGACCGGCGGAAGCCTCGCGATGATGAATCTCGGTCGGGATCCCATGAGCTGCCCTCACCAGATCGAAATCGGATTCGTCTCAGCCCCCGAGCCTGGACCACTGCGTACCAACGGTCATTCAAGGGTTTAACTCTAGGGCTGCGGCTGGCAGATCGAGTGTACTGAACTCGACTTCTTCGAGTCGGAATGTCTGCATACCCAGCCCTGAAAACTCGAGGTCGACCTCGATCGACAAAAGTCCAGCTTCGGAACTCGTCACAAGGAATCCACCCAAGGTTTCGGACGCGAAATCAAACCCTTCCGGTACAAGAGCAGAGTCCTCCAGCGGCTTGCCATCCAGATAAACTCGATGCCTGTGGATCTGGTGGATCGAAATGGGCGTTGGCACACCTGCTTTGGTAATCACAATCCTCCTACGTGCTTGACTGGCACTACGTATTGGCAGAATCATGGATAGAGAAGACACTTCGAATTCCCTGGGTTCGACAGAAATTGGAGGAATCCCGTGTAGACGGTAGTCCCCGAAGACCAGTAGGTAATCCGCGAATCCTGGTCCTACCTGGATCGGCGCGACAGGGTTCTGGGTCAATCCAGCCACTCCGCTTCCGGCTCCCGTGATTCGCAAGCGCTGGAGAAGCCCAGCGGGGGCCGTGACAGAATCTCCGACGAGCCTCACAGCACCGAGAGACGGAACTTCGACAACCACCCAGTCCTGATTGGGGACCATATCCACGATCGATTGGAGTCCGATCGGTCGGATCACAAGGTCGTAAAGGCCCGAGGCGAAGCGCACACCGCGACTCCAGTTGGGTTTCAGAACTACAAGGGAGTCGTCCGTTGGGGCCAGCTGCGATACATTCAAATTGAATGTTATGACTGCGGGCTGCTCGTCAACCCACTGAGAGGCCCCCCTGGCGACCAGCTGGCAGAGTATTTTCCCGCCCGCCAGCCCGAGACATTCCTCCAGGGGACGAGGCAGGTCAAGGCGCAACTCGGCTGGTCCGGGTACGGCTGGGGGATCGACCATCAGATCGATCCGTAGCTTGGTTGAACTGTCAGGAAGAATCTCCAAGTACTGCGGATGCAGCTCAAGTCCCTGCAGGCCCTCAAGTCCAAGCAGGTACGGACGGTAGAGCCCCGGAAGCATCGCTGGCAGGTGCATCGAGAATCTCCAGTCGGCTTCCCCATGCTGCGACCAACGATCCCTGGTCAGCTCGATGGCTTCCACGCTTTTCGAATTGCCAGGTGAAGAGCCTTCGGCACCCCCCGTACGATTCAAGTGAAATCGACCGACAGTTACGGGCCGAGGCGCATGAATCGCGAGTTCGACATCGAATGTCGTATTCAGCTCGATTTTACTCCAATCCAACGCTCCGACAAGCGAGGGCGGCTCGATCGCAGGAATTCCGAGCCGTGCCCAGGCTGTCGCAGTCGAACACTCGAGGGTCGCGGCAACCTGCTGGGAGGGAAGAACCAGCGGTGAAGTGAGCTGAGCATCCAATCCGTTCAGGATGCCTCCATCGACCCGAACGTTGCCAGAGCTTGCCCGCGACAACCGAATCGGTTCGAGAACTTCCTGGCCCTGCGGATCAACGACGCGCGTTGGGATTGGATTGCCCGGATAAAGCGAGATTACCTCTTGGCTCCGCAGGACTTCCCAGGCTGTGTCCAAGTCGAGGAAGGCAAAGAACTTGCCTTCGACTTTCACGCCGAGGAAATACACCGCACCGGTTTTCGGCGCGTTGACTGGCTCACCGCCTGGGCACTCGAAAGACCCAACCTGGCCATCTTCGCCTCGGATTACCCATAGCTCTTCCGCCAAGAATTCCTCCCCGTTGACCAGACTGGAGAACCTCGGTCGCCACCGCGTTTGGAGTTGGAGACTTGGATCGCGGCTGGACCGGCCGCCTACCGAAGAGTCTAGGCTGTGGTCTCTCGGAACGCCGTCGAGCACCTGCTCGCCTCCATCAAGAATGCGTAGGGCGGAAGACTCCTCGCCCCCCCCTGGCGCCATCTCTCGGGGTGGAAACAACTTCCCTATCACCAGAATTCCTGCGGCAATCAGGAACAGGAAGAGGATCCCCCGGAGCAACTTAGGGATCCTAAGCCGAGATTCAGGAGTTGAATTCACTCGCAGGCCAGTGAGAGAATAGCGACAGGCCGAATCTGCAGAAGGCCCGGGATCTGGAGTTCATGCTGTTCGAAGTAATAAGCTCATGGGGCCAGGTAGCGGCAAGTCCTGCTCGGGATCGAACCCGGGCAGGACTTGCCTCTCCGCATCACAAGGTAACCGGTGATCTCACAGACCTCGGGTCTCACCTGAATCGAAATTTCTGGAGTGAGCGGCGGCAGATCCTCAGGTATAGAGCAGCCCGAGGTCTGATTCAGCACGATCGGCAGGTTACGTCGATCGACCCATTGTAGGTTCCTGAGACGTACCAGACTCCTCCGATCTGGTACACGCTCCCACTGAAGTCCGCGGGATCCGCAGAGCCGGTCCCACCCTTGTTGCAGCTCCAGAAGGGAGGGTCCTCCCCGCAGACCCCGCAACCCCATTCGCTGGCGATCGCGGCAGCGATGATGTTCGAAGCCACTTGAACGGCAGTTTGGCCGGATGGGACGACAAAGTCGAGTTCCCCGGAGTAGGTCACCTGACCGGTTGTCCCGCAGGGTACGATGATGTTGGGAGCTTGTTGGCCGAATGCGAGTGACGCTCCGAGGAGGAAGAGCAGAGACAGCAGGGGAGTCGAGTTCGAGGATTCGCGAGTGGTCTTCATGTTGGTGTCTTCGAGAAGGGTTGATCGCCGGGGGCAGGTCCACGATCAGACTCTTCTCTTCTACCCCCCCCCCCCGAGCAGGCGTCCAGTCAATTTCCGGAAAATTCCAGGACTCCGGATCGCCTTCCGGACTCTGGGACGTCGGATGCGCCGGTGCCCGATCATGAACATCCCCATCGGGATGGGGTAGCTCGGCCGAAATCGCCAGCTGGGGGAATAGCCAGTCAAAAAATGCAGACGCTGCGGGCCTGAGGCCATTCTTCCGCGTTGAGGGATTGCTACGGGAATTCGTAGTGAGAAGCCCTGGGAGTGGTGTAGTAGAATCAAACGTACCGTGCCCAAGGGATCCCTGGAGTAGGCAAGCCGCCGGGCAGGGCGAGATTCGGTATCCACGGAGCCCGCCCCCTTCGCCAACACCTGCCGCCAGACCTGGCCGCACAGATCGGCCCCGTCACCTGGCGCCGCTGGACCCTGGGGGAGATCGTCACCGCCGTCGCGGCCGCCGGCCTGCGCGTGCGTTCCCTGGTCGAAGAACCCAACCGCTCCCACGAGAGCCCCGGCGGCGCCCCCGACCAGGCCTTCGACCAGGGCATCCCCAAGACCTTCACCCTGGTCGCCAGCCGGGATTGAAGGGCCGGTCGCGCCCCTCGGCCAGCCGCCGGCCGACGCAAGCGCCCGGCAGCGGCCTCGGGGGTGCCTTCCGGGGAGGGCGCGGCAGGAGCGACCGCGCGGCCAGGAGCGCCCGCTCGGGTCTGAGCGCCCGCTCCGCTCCGAACGCCGCTGGGCCTGGGGCCCGAGGAGCGGCCTACACCTGCGGGGGGGGCCGGGCGGCGCCTGAGGGGACAGGCGGGGGGGTCCAGGGCGGTTCCCGGGCCCGTGGAGCGGGCATCCCCCCCGCGGGACCCCGGGGGGGCGACGGTCGGCCTGTCGCCGATTTCACATTTTTCAGATATCCTCCGGCCCCACGGCCATGGCTGCGCACCCCCCTGACCTGCCCCAGGACCCCCCGCCCCCGGCGGGCGAGGCCACCCCGGCTCTGCTGGTGCCGGAGCTCTCGCGCGAGCTGCCGGTGTTCGAGCAGTTCTTCAAGACCTTCGGCTTCAAGCGCCTGCACGGGCGCGTGTGGGGGCTGCTGGTGCTGTGCGACCGGCCGCTCTCGAGCAAGGAGATCTGCGAGCAGCTCGGGCTGAGCCAGGGGGCGGTCAGCGAGACGCTCAGCGAGCTGACCGAGTGGGGCGCCGTGCTCAGTTCCTTCGACTCCGCCCGCCGCTGCCACCTGCACGCGCCGGTCGGCAACGCCCTGGCGATCGCGGCCACGATCCTGCGCCGGCGCGAGCAGGTCGCCTTCCAACAGTTCCGGGCCACCGCGGACCGGGCGCTCGAGTTCATCAAGGGCCGCTACGGCGAGCGCGACCCGCGCGTCCTGACCCTGCGCTCGATCATCGCGGCCTGCGAGATCGCCGAGGCGTTGATGAAGCTGCTGGTCAGCGCGGTCGCCAACGCGCTCGGGGACAGCCAGAGCATCCTCTCGCGCGCCATCGGGGCGGCCCTCAAGGTCGGCCTGGGCGCGCCCCAGTCCCTGTTCGCCCCGGTCTCGGGCCGCGCGGCGGCGCTGCCCCTGCCGGAGGAAACCGCCCCTCGGCCGCGCGGTCGTCGTCCGCGCGCCGGCCGAACGCCGGTCGAGCTGACAGCGCCCGATCGCACCACCGACACCGCCGAAGGTCCCGAGCAGCCCGGGGAGCAGGGCAGCCCACGACGCCGATGAATCCGACCTCCCTAGGCCGCGGCCTGCCGCGTGTGGTGATCACCGGGGTGGGCCTGACCAGCCCCAACGGCAATTCCCTGCCTGAATACCGCCGCAACCTGCTGGCCGGCGTCTCCGGCGTGCGCCCCTACTCGATCCGCTACTTCGGCCCGACCCTGGCCGGCGTGTGCGAGTTCGACGTGTTGCGCCACCAGTCCAAGAAGGAGGCCCGCCGGGGCACGCGCGCCGGCGCGATCGCCGTGTGGTGTGCCAACGAGGCCCTGGCCGACGCGGGGATCGCGATCGCGGAGCGCGATCGCTCGCGGTTGGGAGTTTTCATCGGCACCACTGAACATGGCAATGTAGAGACCGAGAACGAGGTGCATAACGTCTCGCAATATGGCTACGACCTGCGCTACTGGTCCCACCACCACAACCCGCGCACCGTGGCCAACAACCCGGCCGGGGAAGTCACGCTGAACCTGGGGCTGACCGGTCCGGCCTACTGTCTGGGCGGCGCCTGCGCGGCCGGCAACCTGGGCCTGATCCACGCCATGCAGATGCTGCAGCTCGGCCAGATCGACCTGGCCTTGGGCGGCGGCGTCTCCGAGAGCATCCACACCTTCGGGATCTTCGCGAGTTTCCACGCCCAGGGGGCCCTGGCGACGCACCCCGACCCGACCAAGGCCTCACGGCCCTTCGACAAGCAGCGCAACGGCATCGTGGTCGCCGAGGGGGGCTGCCTGTACGCGCTCGAGCGCCTCGAGGATGCACGGGCGCGCGGGGCGCGCATCTATGCGGAGGTGCTCGGTTACCACGTCAACTCCGACGCCAGCGACTTCGTGCTGCCGGACAGCGAAGGCCAGAACCGCTGCATGCGCGGCGCCCTGGCCCACGCCGGGCTGGACGCCCAGGCGATCGACATCCTGAACACCCACGCGACCTCGACGCCTTCGGGGGACACGGTCGAGTGCCGCGCGATCGCGCAGGTCTTCTCGGACAGCCCGCGCGTGCACGTGAACAACACCAAGAGCTTCATCGGACACGCCATGGGCGCCGCCGGGGCCTTGGAGCTGGCCGGCAACCTGCCCTCCTTCGACGACCGCATCGTGCACCCCACGATCAACGTCGACGAGCTGGACCCGGAGTGCGAGCTGCGCGGGCTGGTGCTCAACACCCCCCGCGAGGCCCGCGGGGTCGAGCACATCATGAACATGTCCTTCGGCATGCTCGGCATCAACTCGGCCGTCATCGTCGGCCGCCCGCCCGCCTGACAGGCAGAGAGAACAAGCGCTCGGGCTGCACCTGGGCCACCCCACGCGCCTGGCAACAGGCCCCGCTCTCGCGGACCCCGGCCAGCCCGGCCGGCCACCCGCAGCACGCGACAATCCCCCTGACCCTCCCGAAACCGCCGCTCCCATGACCCGCGACGAAGTGATCCTGGCCGTCAAGGACATCATCCAGACCATCGCCCCCGACGAGGACCTCAGCAACCTCGAGCTCGGGGTGCGCCTGCGCGATCAGATCGAGCTGGACTCGATGGACTTCCTGGACATCGTCATGGAGCTGCGCAAGCTCTACGGCGTGCAGGTCCCCGAGGAGGACTACAAGCACCTGGCGACCCTGGATGGCTGCGCCGACTACCTGACGCCGCTGCTGGCGGGCAAGGAACTGCACTGCGCCTCGAAGGCCTGAGGCTCCGGTTCGCGCAGGATCGCAGGGTCTGGTCGGTCGGGGCGCCCGCGGGTTCGGTCGGCTGCCGCCGGCTCGACCGATCCCGCCGAGCCTGTCGCACCGCCCGGCCCGCCCGGCCCTGCCCCGCGCCCGTCTCCATCCGCCCCTCGCCGTGTCCCGCTTCGACACCCTGGTGATCGGCGCCGGTTTTTCCGGCCTTGCGGCGGGCGTCCGCCTGGCCCTGGCGGGCCAGCGCGTGGCCGTGCTCGAGCGCCACTACCTGTGGGGCGGCCTCAATTCGTTCTACAAGCGCGGCGGTCGGCTGTTCGACTCCGGGCTGCACGCCCTGACCAACTTCGTGCCCAAGGGCACGCGGGGAACCCCGCTGGCCCGGGTGCTGCGCCAGCTCCGGATCGGCTGGGACGAGCTGGCCCTGCGCGAACAGCGCCACTCCGAGATCGTGGTGGGCGGCGAGCGCGTGCGCTTCTCGAACGATTTCGGCCTGCTGGCCAGCGAGGTCGAACGCCTGCGGCCCGAGCGCGCCGGCGCTTTCCGCGCCCTGGCCGCCGAGATCCGCGACGCGCCCCTCGCGCTGGAGGAGCAGCGCCCGGCCAGCGCGCGGGCCGAGCTGGACCGGCGCCTCGCAGATCCGTTCCTGACCGACCTCCTGCTGCTGCCCTGCTGCTACTACGGCAGCGCCCAGGAGCACGACGTGGAGTGGGACCAGTTCCAGATCCTGTTCCGCTCGATTTTCTTGGAGGGCCTGTCCCTGCCGAGCGGCGGGGTGCGGCCGCTGCTGCGCCTGTTCACCGAACGCCTGGAAGCGGCCGGCGGAGAGCTGCGCACCAAGTCCGAGGTGATCCGCATTCTCGAGCACGACGGCCGCGCCGCTGGCGTAGAACTCGCCGATGGCTGCCTGCTCGCCGCGGACACGGTCCTGTCCTCGGCAGGGTACGTCGAGACCCTGCGTCTGTGCGGGCGTGCAACAGACCTGCCCCCCGGCGCCCACGGGCAGCTGTCATTCCTCGAGACCATCAGCGTGCTCGATCGCTGGCCACACCTGCTGGCACGCCCCGGGCGGCCCATGGACGCCGGCGTGATCTTCTTCTCGACCGCGCCGCGCCTGCGCTATGCCCGTCCGAGCGCGCCCTGCGACCTCGAATCGGGGGTCATCTCGATGCCGACCAACTTCCAGGGCACCCCGCCGGATCACGAAGGCCTGTTCCGGGTCACGGTCCTGGCCGACCATGCCGCCTGGCTCGATCAGCCAGAGGAGCGCTACCGGGCCGAAAAAGCCCGCTGGAGCGAGGCCGCCCTGGCGGCCAGCGAAGCCTTCTGTGCGCCGGTGCGGCCCCACGAGGTGTTCCGCGATGCCTTCACCCCGCGCACCATACGGCACTTCACCCGCCACGAGCAGGGCGCCATCTACGGCAGCCCGCTCAAACAGAAATCCGGCCAGACCCCGCTGCCCGGCCTGTACCTGATCGGCACCGATCAGGGTTTCCTGGGCATCGTCGGCGCCTGCGTCTCCGGCATCGCCATGGCCAACCTGCACGCCTTGAAGCGCGCGGGGGCCGCCGACCCCAGCGCCTGACCACTTTGCGGATCGAGCGCTCCCCGCCGGTCCCAACGCCTCTCCCCCGCCTCGAGACGCCTCGGATCCCTCCCTGACGCCCGATCCGCCCGGAGCCGGTCGCCTCGCCCCCGGGCGCGAGCCGCCCGCCCGGACGCCCCACCGCCCCGCCCCTCCCATGCACAGCTCCCCCTCGCAAGAGCCGCGCCGGCCCAAGTACTTCAAGGGCTCGAGCGACGGCAAGCGCCCCCTGTCCCACGATCCGCTCCAGGGCGTCAAAAGCCAATACGACCTGATCGTGATCGGCAGCGGGCTGGCCGGCCTGACCGCGGCCAACGTGCTGGGCAAGAGCGGCCGCCGAGTGGCGCTGCTCGAACAGCACTACAACTACGGCGGCATGGCCACATGGTTCAAGCGCCGCGGTGGCCACACCTTCGACATCTCGCTGCACGGCTTCCCGGTCGGCATGAAGAAGACCTGCCGCAAGTACTGGAACCGCGAGATCGAGAGCCGCATCGTGCGCCTGGACGGGGTCCGCTTCGACAACCCGCAGTTCACCTTCGACACCGAGTTCACGCGCCACGACTTCACCGAGAAACTGATCGCGGTCTTCGGGGTGGAGCGGGCCCGCGTGGAGGCCTTCTACGACGAGCTTAGGCGCATGGATTTCTTCGCGCCCAGCAGCGAGACCACCGGCGAGCTGTTCGAGCGCTTCTTCCCGGGGCGCAACGACGTGCACCGCCTGCTGATGGAGCCGATCACCTACGCCAATGGATCGACCCTCGACGATCTGGCGCTGACCTACGGGATCGTGTTCAGCAACTTCATGAGCGAGGGCGTGTTCACCTTCTCGGGAGGCACGGACAACCTGATCAAGGCCATGAAGGCCGAGCTGCTGCAGAACGGCGTCGAGCTGTACAACTCGGTCGAGGTGGACCGGATCGTGATCGAGGATGGCGGCGGCCGGCCGCGCGTGCGCGGCGTCGAGGCCCTCGGTCGCTTCCTGGAGGCGCCGGCGGTGCTGTCCAACGCCAACATCCGCTCCACGATCCTCAAGCTGGCCGGCGAGCGGCACTTCGACGCAGATTTCCTGGCCCGCGCGCGCAGCGTGCGGCTCAACAACAGCTCCACCCAGGTTTATTTGGGGGTGCGCGAAGGTGAGGAGCTGCCGTTCCTGACCGACCTCTTGTTCACCTCGACCGACACGCACTTCACCAGCGAGGCGCTGCTCGAGATGCACGGCAAGAGCCGCACCTTCTCGTTCTACTATCCGAAAACGCGCCCCGACTCCGCACCGCGCTATTCGATCGTGTCCTCGATGAACGCACGCTTCGAGGATTGGGCCGATTTGAGCCCGGAACGCTATGAGATCGAGAAGCAGCGCCTTTCCAGCGACACCCTGGACGCCCTCGAGCACTACCTGCCGGGCGTGCGCGGCAAGCTCGAGCACGTCGAGGTCTCGACGCCGCGCACCTTCGCCTTCTACACCGAGCACCCCGCGGGAACCTCCTTCGGCACCAAGTTCGAGGGCCTGGGGGTCTCGAGCGACCTGCCGAACCAGGTCCAGGGCCTGTTCCATGCCGGCAGCGTGGGCATCATCATGTCGGGCTGGCTGGGCTCGGCCAACTACGGCGCCATCACCGCCAACAAGGTCGACGCCTTCCTGCACAGCCTGGCCCAGGAGGCCAAGCAGAGGTCATGAGCAAACTGGCCGTCCCCGCCGACCGCGCCGCGATCGAAGCGGCGATCCCCCACCGGGCGCCGTTCCTGTTCGTCGATCGGGTCCTGGCCCTGGACTCAGGCTCGATCCGCACCGAGTGGCGCGTGCCGCCCGAGGCGCCCTGGTTCGCGGGCCACTACCCGGGGCAGCCGGTGACCCCCGGGGTGCTGATCTGCGAGCATTGCCTGCAGAGCGGTGCCCTGTTCGTCTCGGACGCCCTCGCGGGTTTCAAGCGCGAGGACGGCGTGCCGGTGCTGACGCGGCTCGAGATGGCGCGCTTTCGGCGCATGGTGCTGCCCGGCGAGACCCTGACCACGGAGGTCCTACTGGTCGAGCGGGTCGGCCCGGCCTGGTTCCTCAAGGCCAAGGTGCACAGCGGCGGCGCGCGGGTCCTGGAGCTCAGCTTCGTGCTCAGCGCCACACAGGCCATGAGCCAGAGCGGAGTCTGATCCCATGGGCGCGCCCGATCCCGATTTCCTGGGCCTCTCCGGGCGCAACTTTTTGGTGGCCGGCGTGGCCAACAAGAAGAGCGTCGGCTACGTCATCGGCCAGCGCTTGGTGGCTGCCGGAGCCCGGGTCGGCTACGCCGTACGCAGCGAGAAGCGCCGCGCCGAGCTCGAGGGCAAGCTGCCCGGCGGCGGGCCGGTCTTCGTCTGCGATGTGGAGCGCGAGGCCGAAATCGAAGCCCTGGGAAGCGCTGCCCGGGCGGAATTCGGCAGCCTGCACGGGCTGGTGCATTCGATCGCCTTCGCCAACTACTCGGCCGGCTGGAAGCCCTTCCATCAGACCCGCCGCGAGGACTTCCTGCAGGCGGTGGACATCTCCTGCTTCTCGCTGATCCGCCTGTCGGAGGCCCTGCGGCCCTGCTTCGCCCGCGATGCCAGCGTGGTCACGATCTCGATCTCGACCACGCGCATGGCCGCCGAGAACTACGGCTACATGGCGCCGATCAAGGCCGCCCTGGACAGCGCCGTGGCCTTCCTGGCCAAGAGTTTTTCGGTCGACAGCGAGGTGCGCTTCAACGCGGTCAAGGCCGGGCTGCTCAAGACCTCGAGCTCCGCCGGGATCCCGGGTTACCTGGACAGCTACCTGTTCGCCGAAGCGGCGATTCCCAGGAAACGCGGCCTTGAAACCCGCGAGGTGGCGGATGCGGCGGTGTTCCTGTTGTCGCCGCGCGCTTCGGGCATCAACGGCCAAGGCCTGGTCGTCGACGCCGGCATGGAGCTCAACTACTTCGACCGCGACCTGGTGCGGCGGGCCACGCGGCCCGCGCCGGGCGACGGACCGAGCGCACCGTGAGCGGGCCGCCGCTCAGCGAGCTGGGCGGCCCTCGGCCCCTGCTGCGGCCCTGGGTCCGGTCGGTGGCCCCCGCCGCGCACGGCTCCTGGCGCCGGGCGCCCGGCCCGGAACTCCTGCGCCAGGCGGCGCGCCGTGTGCTGCTCGAGCAAGCCGCGGCCTACCGCGATGCGGGACAGCCCTGCCCGTTCGAGCACGCGACGGATTTCCGCCAACAGGCCTCCGGGGCGCCCGAGAGCCACGGGGCCTGGCATTGGGCCGTCAGCCACACCGCCGGCTGGTGCGCGGCCCTGCTGGCGCCCGTCGGGCCGCTCGGGCCCTTGGGGCTCGACCTGGAGCTCGCGCACCGTCCGGTCTCGCCAGCCCTGGCCGAGCGGCTGGCTTGCCTGGCGCCGGGGAGCGACGAAGCGCCCCTCGAGCGCTGGCTGCGGGTCGAAGCGCTGGCCAAGCTCTCCGGGGAGGGCCTGGCGCTGCTCGCTAAGATCCAAGGGCCCGTCGACCTTTCCGACGGGCTGCAGCGCTGGTCCTTCGACGGGCGCTCGGCCCTGACCCGCCTGGCGCGCCTCGGCGGATTGTGGCTGAGTTGCGCCTTGAAGGTCCCCTTCGAGCTGGCGCCCTGGTGCCCCCCCCTCAGCCAGGCGCCGGCTCCCCCCGAGCCCCCCTGCCCATGAGCCAACCCGAGAGTCCGGACACCCCGGCCCCGACCTCCACCGCGCGCCCCGCGGCGACCAAGAACGCGGGCGGCAAGTCGCGCCAGCGCGACGCCGAGCGCCCGCCGGCGGAGCTGGCCGACAACCGCCGGCGCATCTGGACCCGGCTGGATCCCGAGTACCGCTTCACGCCGCACTACGTGCGCTGGGACGGGCAGTGGCTGCACTTCCTCGACGAAGGCAACAGCCAGGCGCCGGCGCTGCTCTTGCTGCACGGCAACCCGACCTGGTCGTTCCTGTGGCGCAAACAGATCGAGGCCCTGCGCGAGCGCTTCCGCGTGATCGCCCTGGACCTGCCGGGCATGGGCTTTTCCGAGCGCCTGCCGGGGCGCACCCGGCGCCTCGCCGAGCACGTGGCCGCGGTCGAATTCCTGGTGAGCGAGCTCGGCATCGAGCGCCTCGCCCTGGGCCTGCACGATTGGGGCGGTCCGATCGGGCTGGGCTTCGCGCGCCGCCACCCCGAAGCCGTGCGCGCCCTGGCGCTGTTCAACACCGCCGCGTTCCCCTTCCCCAAGCTGCCGCCCCAGTTGAGCCTCGCGCGCAGCAGCGTGTTCGGCCCCGCGCTGGTGCGCGGGCTCGGCCTGTTCAACCGCGGCGCCCTGCGCATCGGGCTGACCCAGCGCGGGCCGCTCTCATCGGTCGAGCGCCGCGGCTATCTCGAGCCCTACGCACGCCCCGCCGATCGCGAGCAGGTGCTGGCCTTCGTGCAGGACATCCCCATGGAGCCGGGGCACCCCTCCTACGCCGAACTGGCCGCCACCGGCGAAGCCTTGGCGAGCCTGGCGCGCCTGCCGCGGCTGTTGGTGTGGGGCGAGCGCGATCCGATCTTCCACGGCGAGATCCTGGCCGAATGGCGGCGGCGCTGGCCGGACGCGGATTACCTGACCCTGCCGCGCGCGGGGCATCTGGTCATGGAAGACGACCCCGCGGCCGTCGATCAGGCCCTGCTGCGCTTCTTCGAGCGCTCGGCGCGCGGTTGAGCGCCGGGGAACGAATTCCCGCGGCGCAGCAGATCGCCTTGGAAACAGTCCCGACCCCGGGCAGCGTAGCGCCCATGGGCGCTACACGGCCCGGGCCCGCGGGGCACGTGGCGGCCCTGTTCGCGGCCCACGCCGCGGCCCAGCCCGAGCGGGCGGCGGTGGTCGTGGCCCGCGGCCGGCGGCTCGAGGCGACTTCCTATGGCGCACTGCTCGCGCTCGCGTCCGGGGCCGCGGATGGCCTGCGCGCCCGCGGGGTCAGCGCCGGACAGCGCGTCAGCCTGTTCGTGCGCCCCGGGCCCGAGCTGATCGCCCTGACCTACGCCCTGCTGGCGATCGGGGCCGTGCCGGTGTTGATCGATCCGGGCATGGGCCGCGCGGGGCTGCTGCGGGCGGTCGAGCGCTCGGCGCCGTCGGCCCTGATCGGGGTGCGGCGCGCGCTCTTGGCCGCGCGCCTGTTCCCGCGCGCTTTCGAGAGCGTGCGGCTCAAGGTCTGCGTGCAGGGTTTCTTTCCGGGCGCCGTTCCCTGGAAGCGTCTGTGCGCGCAATCGGCCGGGCCCCTGGCCATCGAGGCGCGCTCGCCAGAGGATCCGGCCGCGGTGCTGTTCACCTCGGGCAGCACCGGCCCCGCCAAGGGCGTGCTGGCCACCCACCAGGTGCTGTGGGCCCAGGTCGAACAGCTGCAGATCCTCTACGGACTCGGGCCGGGCGAGGTCGACCTGTGCTGCTTCCCGCTGTTCGCGCTGTTCGACACGGCCCTGGGCGGCACCAGCGTGTTCCCCGAGCTCGATCCCTCGCGGCCGGCGCGCTGCCGGCCGGCGGACATCCGCTTTGCGATCGAGGCCAGCGGGGCCAGCCTGGCCTTCGGCTCGCCGGCCATCTGGCAGCGGGTGCTGCCGGAGCTCGAGCGGCGCGGGCAGAGCCTGGCGCCCCTGCGGCGCGTGCTGGTCGCCGGCGCGCCGGTTCCGCTCGGACTGATCGAGCGCCTGCGCGCGGCCCTGGCGCCGGGCGGCGAGGTGCACACGCCCTACGGGGCTACGGAATGCCTGCCCGTGTCGAGCGTCTCGGGCACGGAGCTGCTCGATCCGGAGCGCGCGCAGCGCAACCGCTCCGGCGAGGGCAATTGCATCGGCCGGCCGGCCCCGCGCGTCGAGGCGCGGGTGATCGCCCTGGCCAGCGGACCGCTCGAAGGCCTGGAACAAGCCCGCGAGCTGCCCGCCGGCGAGCGCGGCGAGCTGATCGTGACCGGCCCGACCGTGACCCCACTGTACATCGACGATCCGCAGGCGACCGCGGCCGCCAAGCTCTGGGATCGCAGCGGCCGGCTCTGGCACCGCATGGGCGATCTGGCACGCCGGGACGCGGCCGGCGAGCTGTGGTTCCTGGGGCGCATCGCGCACCGCCTCGAAACCGCCGCGGGCCTGTTCGGCTGCGTCGAGTTCGAGAACCTGTTCCTGGGCGATCCGCGCGTGGGCCGCGTCGCCGTGGTGGGCCTGGGCGAGCCCGGGGCACAGCGCCCGGTCCTGATCCTCGAACAGGGCCGGCGCGCCGGCCGGCGTGCCCGCCAGGCCCTGGTGGCCGACCTGTTCCGCGAGGCTCGCCGGCGCTCGCCGCTGTGTGAGCGGATCGCCGGCGTGCTGTTCCACCGGGCCTTCCCCGTCGACGTGCGCCACAACGCCAAAATCGACCGCGCGGCCCTCGCCCGCTGGGCCGCCGCGGAGATCGCCCGGGGCCGCCGACCGCTGCCTGCGCCCCCGGCGGAACGGGGGCCCGCAGCGCGCGCCGGGGCCCCGCCCGCCGGCGCGCTGAACGGCCTTCAGCGCGGGCACCGCGCCGGCGGCCCGCAGGGCCCGAGCCCGCAGGGGCCCCCGGCCGGAGGCGCACCGTGAACGGCAACGTGAGCAGCACCATCGCGCGCGCCCTGGTGACCGGCGGCGGAGGCTTCCTGGGGCAGGCCCTGGTGCGCCTGCTCGTGGCCGAAGGCATTCAGGTGACCTCGGCGAGCCGCGGGCGCTATCCCGAGCTCGAGGCCCTGGGCGTGCGCTGCGCGGCCCTCGACCTCGAAGACCCCCGGGGCCTGCCGGGGCTGCTCGAGGGCCACGACACGCTGTTCCATGTGGCCGCGCGCCCGGGGATCTTCGGCCCACAGAGCGCCTACCGGCGGGTCAACGTGGAGGGCACCCTGGCGCTGCTCGCGGCGGCGCGAGCGGTCGGCCTGCCGCGCTTCGTCTACACCTCCAGCCCGAGCGTGGTCTTCGATGGCCGCGACCATCGGCGGACCGACGCGGCGCTGCCCTATCCCCGGCGGCACCTGGCCCATTACCCGGCCACCAAGGCCGAGGCCGAGCGCGCCGTGCTGGCTGCCAATTCTCCGCAGCTGGCCAGCGTGGCGCTGCGCCCGCACCTGATCTTCGGGCCCGGCGATCCGAACCTGCTGCCGCGCCTGATCGCCCGGGCCCGCGCCGGGCGCTTGGTGCAGGTCGGCGACGGCCGCAACGAGGTCAGCCTGACCTACGTGGACAACGCGGCCCGGGCCCACCTGTGCGCCGCGCGCGCCCTGGCCCCCGGAGCCCCCTGCGCTGGCCGCGCCTATTTCGTCAACCAGGCAGAGCCCGTGCGGTTGTGGGATTGGATCGGCGCCCTGCTCGCCGACCTGGACCTGCCGCCGGTGCGCCGCCGGGTCCCGATGCCCTTGGCCTATGCCCTGGGGGCCGCCTGCGAGGCGGCCTGGAAGCTGCTGCCGCTTTCCGGCGAGCCGCCGATGAGCCGTTTCCTCGCCCAGCAACTGGCCCTGACCCACACCTACGACCTCGGCCCGGCCGAGCGCGACCTCCGCTACGTCGAAACCACCGACCTGGCAGAGGCCACGGCCCGCACCCTGGCCTGGTTGCGGGGCGGCGCGGGCGCGGCCGGATGCGCGCGGGCCGATTGATTCCGAAGCCCGGGCGCCGCAGCATCGCAGGTCTCCATCCCGAACGCGGTCGCCATTCCCGTGGCCCGCGCCGCCCAAGCTCCGATGGCCGAGCCGTTCAAGAACCTGCTGCATCCCGCCCTGGTCGAGCGGACCGCGCAGCACCTCGGCGCAGCCAGCCCGCACTTCCCGCGCCGGCGCTTCCTCGAGCGCGCCCTGGACGGCCTCGACGGGCTCGAGATGAAGGCCCGCGCGATGCAGATCGCGGACGCCTTGGAGGAGTCGCTGCCGGCGGATTTCGAGGCCGCGGCGCAGGCGATCGAGGCGGCCCTAGCGCCGCCCCACCCGGGCGAAGACGTGGGCCAGATCGCCTGCGGCGACGCCGGCCTGGCGGGCTGGATCGTATGGCCCCTGGGCGAGTTCGTGGCGCGCCGGGGCCTGGAGCAGCCGGCGCGCGCGCTCGAGTGCCTTCACGCGCTGACCCAGCGTTTTTCGGCGGAGTTCGCCATCCGGCCGTTCCTGGTCCGGCACCCGGAGCAGACCTTCGAGCGCCTCTACGCCTGGTGCCGGGACCCCTCCTTCCACGTGCGGCGCCTGTGCAGCGAAGGCAGCCGGCCGCGGCTGCCCTGGGGGCTGCGCCTCGCGGCGCTGGTCGAGGACCCCGGCCCCACGGAACCGATCCTGCGCGCCCTGCAGGACGATACCAGCGCCTACGTGCGG
>JBILNK010000176.1:0-8922 GCA_044375105.1 Planctomycetota bacterium | reverse complement strand
AGAAACTGGCCCGCGGCGGCGGAGCGCATCGCAAGCAGGCGCGCGGCAAGTCGCGGCTCTTCGCGGGCGCGCGCGGCGGCGAGAACCAGGACCTGGATCCGGCGGGCTGAGGAGCCGAAGCGCCGCATCGACTCGGGCTGCGCCCGAGCGGTCAGATCAGCCCGTCCGCTTGCCTTGGGGCCGCCATCCGGCGGCGGCAGGGGCAGAGGCAGCACCGACGCGAAACTCCGCCTCTTGACCGGCCTGCGGGGGCTGCCGTTTCGACCGCGGAAGGCCTGCCCAAAGGGGCCCGCCGGGCTCGCTTGCTGGCTCTCGGGGCAAAGAATAAAAAAGCGCCCGTGGCAGGGCCCGGTCGTGGGGATCCGCCGCTAGGGCAGGGCCTGTGCCCCCGGGCCGGCGGCGGAGGCTCCCCGCAGGTCCCGCGCAGGCCCTCGGTTCCCCAGGGAAAGCCCGGACCCTCGCCCGCGCCGCGGAAGGGCCCCGTCGAGGTGCCTGGCGGTTTGCCGAATTCCTGGGCAGGATCGAGGTCAAGGCCGCGGCGCCGCCAGTGCCCACGGCCCCCGACCCCCACCAAAGAGAGGAGTCCGATGCGAATCCAGTTCTTCCACGTGGTTTTGTCCTGCGCGCTCAGCGCCCTGCCCGCTTTCGCCGGCGATCTGCTGGTGGACCCGAGCGCGGGCGCCCCGGCCTTCACGACCATCCAGGCGGCGATCAACGCGGCCAACGTCGGCGACCGCATCCTGGTCGCACCCGGCCTCTACCCGGAGCGGCTGTCGATCTCCAAGGGCATCGAGCTGGTGGGCGCGGGTCCCTCACTAACCCAGGTGCGCCCGACTCAGGTCAATGGGGGGTTTATCACCCCGGCCCAGCCGCCGATCGCGATCCAGAACCTGCCCGCGGGACAGCGCCTGCGCATCAGCGGCATGCGCTGCTCTTCTCAGCACAACGGCGGCGTGCTTCCAGCCCTGGCGATGCTCGTGGCCTTCGACTGCCAGGGGCGCGTCGAGCTCTCGGATTTGGTGCTCGATCTCTCGAGCTACAGCCAGACGGGGTTCGGAACGTTCTCGGGTACCCTGCGCTTGATCAACTGCGCTCAGGTCGTGGCCGACCGAGTTGTCTGCATCAATAGCCTGCAGGGAAACCCGAGCCTCGGCGGAAGCGGATTCTGGGGACAGGCCGGCGCCGGTGTCTTGAACTCCCGTGCGTGGTTCAACTCGTGCTCGTTCACGGGTCAGAATGGTGTCCCTGTGGCCCCGCTCTTCCCCCAATTTACATCGGGCGGCGGCGGCCCGGGGCTGTGGGTCATCGGTTCCGAGGTCGAAATCGCGCGCACGTTCGCGCAGGGCGGCACCGGTTCGGCCTACGTGAGCCTGGGGCAGGCGCCGGTGGCCGGCGGCGCGGGCCTGCGCGCCGTGGGCAGCACGGTGCGCCTGATCGGCGGTGCCTCGAACCTGCTCCAAGGGGGTGCGGCGATCGACATACCGCCCCCGAGCGGCCTGACCGGCGCGGCCGGAGCCGGCGTGCTGATCGACGCCACATCGAGCCTGGTGCGCGCCAGCGACACCGCCGTGGCGGGCGGCGCGGGCGTCGGCAGTCAGCCCCCGGCCCCGGCCTTCCAAGTCGCCCCGGGCGGGCAGCAGGTCGACCTGACGCGGCGCCTGCCGAGTCTGGCCCTGATCCCCGGCACGGTGCCGATCGGCCAGCCCCTGACGATCGACTACCAAGGCGAGCCGAACAGCGTGCACCTGCGCGCCCTGTGGGTCAGCAGCGGGCTGGCGCTGCCCCTTCCCGGCATCGGCGGCAGCCTGCTGCTGGACCCGTCGACCCTGGTGCAGACTTTGCCGGTGGTGCTCGACGGCGCCGGTCAAGCGCAGGTCCAGAGCGGCATCCCGAACACCCCCAACTTCCCGGGGCGAACGCTGATCGAGCAGACCGTGCAGGTCGCGGGCTCCGACATCGATTTCGGCGTTCCGGCGATCCTCAACGTCCGTTTCTGATCGAGGCGCGTCGACGGCCGCCAGGACCCGAAGCGGCGCTCTCCGCGAGCGCCGCCTCGCGCAGCCTGTGCTAGCCCTTTCGGTGCGCGCGGGCGGTTTCGCTGCTGAGCCTCGATCCCCGACATCGTTTTTCCCGCGGGGCTTTGCGCCGCCATCGCTGACAGGCTGGGAAAGAATTGGCTCGGGCTGCGCCCGAGCCGTCAGATCGGCCTGTCTGCCTGCCTTTTGGCCGCCATCCGGCGGCCGCAGAGGCTGGGATCGTCGCTGCCCACCGACTTATTGCCAGCCTCCGAGCTCGCGCAGGCAGCGCCCGCGCCATGGCCTGGCAACACAGCGGCCCGGCTGGGCCGGGCTGCTGCTTGGGGGCGAGCTCGAGCGCCTGCCCCGTGGAGTTCGCTGCTTGGGTGCGCGAGCCTTGGGGGTCTGGCGATCGGACCGCGGAGCCGGTCCGGTCGCCCGGGCGGTCACTTGCCCTTGCCGCTGTCGGCGCTGCAGGGCTTGCCGGCCGGCCAGGCGTCGCTGGTCGGACGGGCGGCTTCGAACCGGTCCTTGGCCGGCTCGACACTCCCTCGGCCAGCGATTCCGCCGATGCCATCCCGATAGAAGGCCATTCTCGAGCCCCGTCCGGGCCGGGTGCTTGGCCGCAGGGCCCCTAGCGGGCTTGCGAGGCCGAAAGTCGTTCCAGGGCCTGCCGCAGGGCCGGTTCCACGGTGTCCGCCAGGCGCTGGTGGCCCTCGGCGGTGGGGTGCAGCCCGTCGGCCAGGTTGAGCGCCGGGTTGCCGCCGACCCCCTGCATGAAGAACGGCACGAAGCCGATGCCGTACTCCTCGGCCAGGCGCGGATAGAGCCCGTCGAACCGCTCCGCGAAGGTTTCGTAGTTGGGCGGCAGGCGCACCCCGAGCAAGAGCACCTCGGCGCCGCTGGCGCGGCTGCCCTCGATCAAGCGGCGCAGATTCTGCTCGACCAGCTCGAGCTCGATGCCGCGCAGCCCGTCGTTGCCGCCCAGCTCGATCACCACCAAGTCCGGCTGCGAGCGCAGGCTCCAATCCAGGGCCGCCACGCCGCCGCTGGTGGTCCGTCCGCTCTCGCTGTTGTTGATCAGCTCGAAGGGCAGGCCCGCTTCCGCCAAGCGGCGCTGCAGCACCGCCGGGAAGGCCTGGTGCTCGGCGAGGTGCAAGCCCGCGCCGATCGAATCCCCGAGGAACAGCACCCGCGGCGCCCCCGCCGGCAGGCTCAACTCCGCCGGCGGTGCGCTGACATCTTCCGCGGGCGCATCGAAGCGCGGCCCCGCTGCTCCGCCCGCAGGCCGGCGCTCGCAGGAGAGCAGCAGCCCGGACAGCAGCCCGGCCAAGGAACAGGCCAGTGACCAGGCCAGCACACGGCAGGGGAGGGATCGGATCGTCATCGGAAAGAGCGGACCAAAGCGGCCCGCGCGCGCCCTGGCGAGCGCGACAAGCATCCTAGGCCGCGCCTGGGTGGCTTCGAAGTCCTCGCATCGGGCTGGGGCGTGGGCGTCGATGGCCCCCGGCCCGCCGAGCGGTGGAGTTGGGCGGGCCCCGGAACGAGGCAGGCCCCCCGGTTCGGCCGCGGCCCGGAGCCCGACAGGTACGCGGTCGATCGGGCCAGCCCGCTCCCGCTGGAGCCATTTCGAGCCGTTCAGGGCGCCGCCCGCCGGCATGCGGCCGCGCCGCGCTCGGGACCTGGCCCGGGCGAGCCCACCGAGGCGGCAGCGGCGGACGGGATCGGCCCGTCCGCCGCGCTTGGAGGGCGCCTTGGGGAGTGCTGGGGCGCGGCGTACACTGCGGCCAGAGACCCCCTTTCCCGGATGCATCGTCATGGGACGCCAGTGGCTGGCCAAGAAGAAAGAGATCAACGCCAACAAGCGCGCCAAGATCACCTCGAAGCTGGTCCGTGAGATCACGGTCGCGGCCAAGATGGGTCTGCCGGACCCGGAGATGAACGCGCGCTTGGCCGTGGCCGTCGAGGCGGCCCGCAAGCAGTCGGTCAGCAACGACGTGATCCAGCGCGCCATCAAGAAGGGCGGCGGGGGCGGCGGCGATGGGGCCCAGCTCGAGCTGGTGACCTACGAAGCGATGAGCCCCCAGAAGGTGCCGGTGATCGTCGAGTGCCTGACCGACAACCGCAACCGCACCGCGCCGGACATGCGCTCGCTGTTCCGGGATGGGCAGTTCGGGGCCAAGGTGATGTTTTATTTCAACCAGGTCGGCCTGATCGTGGCCACGCACCCAAAGGGCGATCTGGACCGCGAAACGGCGGCCATCGAAGCCGGCGCCCAGGATGTGATGCCCTGGGAGCCCGGGGAGGAGGGCAGCATCGGGGCCCGCTTCGTGACCGATCCCCAGGATCTCGATCCGGTCACCAAGGCCCTGCGCTCGGCGGGCTGGTCGGTAACCCAGTCCGAGTTCGGGTACGTGCCCAAGGAGCGCATGGAGCTGGACGAGCCGACGCGCTTGGCCCTGGAAAATTTCCTCGAGCACGTCGACGACCACGACGACTGCCACCGCATCTACACCGCGGCGGATTGAGCGCTCGAGAGCCAGGGGGCTTGGGGCTCACCGGAGCCGCCAGGCCTTCGGTTGCGCTTTTCGGGCCGCCCTCCGGGGGCCACACAAGCTGGGCCCGCCGCCGCGCGCCGATCGACTCCCCGTGAGGATCGTCAGGCCTTCGCCGCGCGGTGGATTCGCCTGCCCGTGAGCATTGTCAGGCCCTCGCCGGACGTGCATCCGGCGATCGGGGCCTGAGGGCGCTCCACACTGCCGCCGAGCGGGCCCGAGATCCTCGGGAACCGCCGGGGACCCTTGGCTCGATCTTCCGCGAGGGAGGACCCGCCGGCCGACCAGCCGGGAGTTCGCCGGCGGCCTCGGCCGATCGAGGCCAACGTCGAGATTCTG
Organism: Planctomycetota bacterium; assembly: GCA_044375105.1. Classification (GTDB taxonomy): domain Bacteria; phylum Planctomycetota; class UBA1135; order UBA1135; genus JBIKLM01. The sequence continues at coordinate 4,013 of JBILNK010000176.1, read as the reverse complement.
GCGGCGCCGGCCCGGCGGGCGAATCCGGCGCGGGCCTGGGGGCGATAGGTTGCTGGGTCTGGCCTCGCCTTCCCTGCTCCCGATGCCTGCCGCCGCTGCTATCGACTCCAACGTCACCGCCGCCGCCCCGCCCGCGATCCGCGTGCGCGGGCTGTCCAAGCGCATGCCCTCCGGGGGCCGCGAGCTCGAGATCCTGGCGGACGTGGACCTGACCATCGCGGCCGGCGAGCTGGTCGCCATCGTGGGGCCCTCGGGCAGCGGCAAATCGACCCTGCTCGGGCTGCTCGCGGGGCTCGATCGGCCCAGCGCCGGCTCGGTCGAGCTCCTGGGCGCCGAGCTGGCCGGGCTGGACGAAGACGCCCTGGCGCGCCTGCGCCGCGGGCGCATCGGCTTCGTGTTCCAGTCCTTTCAACTGCTGGGCAACCTGACCGCGGAAGAGAACATCTCCCTGCCGCTCGAGCTGTGCGCCGTCGCCGGCGCGCGCCCGAAGGCCCGCGCGGCCCTGGCCGAGGTCGGCCTGTCGGAGCGCGGGCACCACTACCCCTCGATGCTCTCCGGCGGCGAGCAGCAGCGAGTGGCCGTGGCCCGCGCCTTCGCCGCCGACCCAGCGATCCTGTTCGCCGACGAGCCGACCGGCAACCTGGACAGCAGCACTGGGGAGAAGGTGCTCGAGCTGCTGCTCGAGCTGCGCCGCCGGCGCGGGACGACCCTGGTGCTGGTGACCCACGATGGGGCCATCGCGGCGCGCGCCGAGCGCCAGATCCGCATGTTCGGGGGCCGCATCGTCGAGGACCGCCGCCAAACCGAGGCCTGATCCCATGCGCTATGGAACCGTGCTCCTGTGCGGAGCGAGCAGCGGCATCGGCCTGGCCGTGGCCGCGCATCTCGCGCCGCGCTGCCGCCGCCTGATCACCAGCTCGCGCCGCCCGGCGCCGGTCGGCGAATGGGTCCCGGCCGACCTGCGCCAGGTCGCCGAGATCGAGCGCTTGGCCCGGCACCTCGAGGGCCAGCCCCTGGACGCGCTGCTGTTCCTGGGCGGGACCTGGGAGCGCGAGGCCTTCACCGAGCGCTACAGCTTCGAGGAATGCAGCGCCGGCGAGATCGAAGAGGTGCTGGCGGTCAACCTGGCCGCGCCGATCCATCTGATCCAGCGCCTGCTGCCGAACCTGCGTGCCGCGGAGGCCGGCAAGATCGTGCTGATCGGCGCCGCCCTGGGCGGGCTCGACGGCCAAGCGCGGCCGGAGGTGGCCAACGGCGCCTCGAAGCACGGGCTGCGCGGCCTGGTGCAGGCCCTGCGGCCGAGCCTGCGCCCCCAGCGCATCGGCATCACCCTGATCCAACCGGGCTGGGTGGCGACCCCGGAGGTGCTGGCGGACCTCGAGGCCGCCGGACAGGATCCGGGCCGCACGATCCCGCTCGAGGACTTGATCGCGCTGATCGAATGCGCCCTGGCGCTGTCGAACCGCAGCAATCTGACCGAGGTCGAGCTGACCAACCAAGGCTGATGGCGCCCCTTTCGGCAGCCTGGCGCGCGATCCTGGCCGAAGCGCGCGGCGCGCGCGCGCGGCTCGTGTTCTTCGCCGGCAGTTTGGCGGTCGGCGTGGCGGCGGTGGTGGCGGTCGGCGCGCTGGTGCTGGCCTTCCGGGCCGGGCTGGCGGCCCAGTCGCGCAGCCTGCTGGCCGGCGATCTCGAGGTTTCGGCGCGCCGGCCCCTGCCGGCGGAGCTCGATCCGCTGCTCGCGCCCTGGCCCCACCGGCGCAGCGACGTGCGCGAGCTGGCCGCGCTGCTGGTGGCCGGGGAAACGAGCCGCCTGGTGGAGCTCAAGGCCGCCGGCGCGGGCTATCCGTTCCTGGGGTCGCTCGCGACCGAGCCCGCGGGCCTGGGCGTGGCCGCGCTGGGCGACGATGGGGCGCTCCTGGCCCCGGAGCTCGGGCCCGAGCTGGGCCTCGAGCTGGGGCAGCGCTTCCTGCTGGGCGGCGCCGAGTTCCGCCTGGTCGGCTGGCTGCTGGACGAGCCCGATCGGCTCGAATTCCAAATGGCCCTCGGGCCGCGCGCGCTGATCGGCCTGCCGGGCTTCGAGCGCACGGACCTGGGCCTGGCGGAAAGCCGCATCAAGCACAGCGCGCGCTTTCTGTTCGAGCCGCCGCTCGAGGCCGCCGCGCTGGCGGCCGCCAAGGCGGCCCTGGAAACCGGCTTGCCGGACGCGGCTTACTTCAAGATCCAGACCCACGCCGAAGCCCAGCCCGCGCTGCAGCGCTCGCTCGGGCAGGTGCAGGATTTCCTCGGGCTGGTCGCGCTGCTCTCGCTGCTGCTGGGCGGCATCGGCGTCTCGCAGGTGGTGCGCGCCTGGCTGGCCGAGCGCCAGCGCGCGGTGGCCCTGCAGCGCGCCCTGGGCCTCTCGGCGCGCGAGATCGCCGGGATCTACCTGGGCAACGTGGCCCTGCTGGCCTCCGCGGGTTGTCTGCTGGGCGGGCTCCTCGGACTGCTGGTGCCCTTCGCGGTCGCGCCGCTGGCGCCGGATCTGTTCCCGGCCATCGGCCGGGACCTGTGGCAGCCGAGCGCCCTACCGGCCGGCGTCGGCCTGGGGCTGTTCATCGCGCTGCTGTTCAGCCTGCTGCCGCTCTCCAGCGTGTGGAGCGTGCCGCCCGCCGCGGTGCTGCGCTCGGAAGCGGCGCCCCTGCCGGCGCCGACCTGGATGCGCGTCTCGGCGCCCCTGGCGCTGGCGCTGGGCCTGTTCGCCAGCGCCTGGACCCAGGCCGGCGACCCGCTCTGGGCGGCGGGCTTCACGGTGGGTGTGGCGGCCCTGGCCGGCCTGGCCTGGCTGGCCGCCGCGGGCCTGACCCGCGCCATCTCCAGCCTGCCCCGGGGCCGCCTCGGGCCGACCCTCGAGAACGGCTTGGCCGCCTTGGCGCGGCCGGGCGCGGGCACCGCCGGGGCCCTGGTGGCCCTCGGCCTGGGCGTGATGGTCCTGGTGGCCATGGCGCTGATCCAGAGCGGTCTGTCGCGGGGCCTGCGCGAGGCCCTGCCCAGCGACGCGCCCTCGGTGTTCCTGCTGGATGTGATGCCGGACCAGTGGGAACAGGTCGAAGCCGGGCTCGCGCAGCGCGGCGCCACCAACGTGCAAGACCAGCCGGTGGTCATGGCGCGGCTGCGGGCGGTCGACGGGGTCCCGGTGGCCGAGCTGGCGCGGGCCCGCGAGGACCAGGGGCGCTCGGCGTGGATGCTGAGCCGCGAGCAGCGCTTGACCTGGGCCCAGCGCCTGCCCGCCGACAACACGCTGATCGCCGGAGCGCTGTGGAGCGATCCCGAGCGCCCCGAGGTCAGCGTCGAAGCCGACTACGCCGCCGACCTCGGGGCGCGGCTCGGTTCGGTGTTGCGCCTCGATGTGCAAGGCGTGCCGATCGAGCTGACCGTGACCAGCCTGCGCGAGGTCCAGTGGCAGAGCTTCGGGATCAATTTCTTCCTGGTGGTCGAGCCGGGCGTGCTCGAAGAGGCGCCCCATTTCCGCTTGGCCGCGGCGCGGCTGCCGACCGTTCCCAGCGAGTTCGACCTGCAGACCGAGCTCGGCCGCGAGCTGCCCAACGTGACCCTGCTGCGCGTGCGGCCCCTGCTCGACAAGCTGGCGGCGGTCACCGCGCGGATCGCAGCGGGCGTGTCCGCCCTGGGCTCGTTCACGGCCTTCACCGGGCTGCTGATCCTGATCGGCGCCATCGGCGCCGGCGCCCTGCGCCGCAGCCGCGAGGCGGCGCTGCTCAAGGTGCTGGGCGTGACCCGGGCCGGCGTGCGGGCCCTGTTCGCGGTCGAGTACGCGCTGCTGGGCGCGGTCGCCGGCCTGATCGGCACCGCCGGCGGCTACGCCCTGGCGGCGGCCTTCCTGGGGCGTACCCCGGGGCTCGAGCTGGACCTGCCCTGGTCCGCCGCGCCCCTGTACGTGGCCGCCAGCGTGCTGGCTGCGACCCTGGCGGGCCTGGCCGCCAGCCGCCGCGCGCTGCGCACGCCGCCGATCGAGACCC
>JBILNK010000056.1:0-23969 GCA_044375105.1 Planctomycetota bacterium | reverse complement strand
TCGCTCGCTCGGCGGGCACCCGAGGAGAACGGAGCGTGCCCAGCGAGTCCCCGTCCCCGCCGGGCCCTTCAGCGCAAGCCGCTCGGGGGCTCGCGCGGCGGCACGCCCGTCACTGGCCGAGACCGCGCAGGCAGCGCCGGGCCAGGTACTGGAGTCGCAGCAGGAGCGTGTACGGCAACCCGGAGGCCCGGGACAACTCCCGGGGTTCCCCGGCGAGCAGGTCCTCGAGGCTGCTGGGGCCGGCCTGGGCGAGCGCGTCGAGGGCCGCGGGATCGACCTGCTCAGCCGCCAGGCGCGCCAGGGGCGTGGCGGGCGCGGAGGGGACTGCCCGCGAGGCGGGCTCGACCTCGGGGGGCGAGCGGCGCCCGGCATCGGACGCGCCAGCGGCGGCAAGCATGGCCGGATCGATCCCCGTCCCGGGTTCCCGCGCGGCGGCCTCACGCACCCCGCGGCCGCGGTCCAGGCCGGCGGCTCCCGCCGCTTCGCCTGGTTCGGCGGTCGAGCGGTTGCGGCGCAGGGACTCGATCGAGCGCTCGAGGCCGGGCTCGACCGCGCTCGGTTGGAGGAACTGCGCCAGCTGGATCGGGCCAGGGAGCGGGCGCTCGACGCGGGCCGGATCGCCGACGGGGCGGGCGTGGACGCCATTCGCCTTCGGCGCCAGCAAGGGCCCAGCGGACGGCTCCGCGCCGGCCCCGTTGGGGGCGGACCGACCCAGGGCCCCGGCCCGTTCGGAGCCCGGTTCCTCGCCGCCTTGCTCAGAGCGGTTTTCGAGGCCCCCGTCGCCCCGGCTCCAGGCCGCCAGGAGCGCCGCCAGGACCGAGTGGCGCGGTTCCGCGGAGGGCGGTTCGCCCTCACCGCCGGGATGACTGCGGGGGGCCAGCACGTAGTCGACGAACTGCTCGTCAGCCAAGGCCTCCTCGGCCGGCATCGAGTCCGCCGCGCCGGCGCGGCCCGACAGGGCGTGCTCGGTCGGAAGAGAGACGACGCCCGCCGGGGCTCGACCCGGCTCGCTCCCGCCGGCCGGCACGGGCTCAGCGCGCCCGCCCGGCACAGCCTGGCCGCCGGCGAGGGGCTCCTCTGCGTCCGCGAGGACCTGGCGCTGCTCCAGCAGCCGGGCCTCGCGCAGGAAGCGGCTGGCCGCGGAGCGGTCTCGCCCGAGCAGCGGCTCGATGCCTTCGAGACCCAGCGCGAAGAGAGTCCGCAGGTCCGACACGCCGGCTCGGCGCAGCCGGCGCAGGGTCTCGGGACCATCCCCGTGCAGGTTGCAAAGCAGGGCCAGAGAATCCATGGGCGCGCGCAGTCTAGGCAGTGTGTACGAGATTTGCGAAGGCCCGCCGCGGACCCCCGCCGCTGGAACGCGGCACGCCGCCGACCCGGCGCAGAAAAACGGAAAAGCCGCGCCCCTCGCAGCGCTCGGGGGGAGTCCTCAGGCGACCCGTGGGCAACTCCGCGGCGGCAGGCCGAGGCGAAGTTGCGACGCCGCGACCCCGACGCTCTGCACCCCGGGGCCCTCTACGCGCGGGGGCTTTCGCTGGCTCCCGACCGGCAGCACCCACCCGCGCCAAGCGAACCTCTCGCGCCGGTGCCAGCCCCGGCCATCCGCGGCCCGGGGAGCGAACGGCTAGTGCCCCAGCGGGCCAAAGGCTCCGCGGAGCGCCGGTGCAGGCGGGCGCCTCTGTCGGCCCCCCGGCTCACGGCCCGGACGCCGCCCGGGCCGGGTTGAACGCCAGACTGCGGCCAGAGGCCGCGCCGACTCACCGCTCTGCCGCCCCCGACCCCGCCCGGAACGATCGCCGCGCACCTTGCCGTCCTAGCGGTCCGGCTGCAGCTCGAGCTCGCGGCGGCGCAGGTAGGCGCTGACCTCCTCCGCCAGGGCCCGGAAGTCTCCGGCAGCCTTCGACTCGGGATCGAGCACCTGCACCGGCAGCCCGTGCCCGGCGGCCTCCCGCAGGCGAACGCTTTCGCGGATCGCCGTGTCGAACAGCAAGGATCCGAAGCGCGCCTGCATCCCGATCAGCACGTCCCGGGCGAACTGCGACCGCCGGTTGAATAGCGTGGCGATCACCTTGAGGTCGAGCTGGGTGTCGAGATCGCTGGCCATGCGCTCCAGCAGGCCCTTGGCGCGGATCGCCCCCTGCAGCGAGAAGGCCCCCGTCTCGACCACCAAGCAGACCGTGTCGGCCGCGACCAGGGCGTTTGCGGTCAGGATGCCATCCGCCCGCGGCGGGCAGTCGATCAGCACCCAGTCGACCGCTGCCGACAGCTGCCCGAGGGCGGTGGTCAGGGCCGCCTCCGGGCGCAGGAGGCGCGATGCGCCGGCTTCGAAGCGCCCGAGATCGAGACTCGCCGGGGCCAGGTAAATGCCCCCGTGCACGCGCCGCAGGATCCCATCCAGGGGCCGGTCGCCGAGCAGCACCTCGGCCATCGACGAGCCCTTGTCGGGAGACACACCGAGGGCCAGCGTGGCGTGGGCCTGGGGATCGTTGTCGATCACCAGCACGCGCTCGCCCTGGGCTGCCAGCGCCCCGGCCAGATTGACCGCGGTGGTGGTCTTCCCGCAGCCGCCCTTCTGGTTGGCGAACGCCAGGATGCGGGCCGGTCGATGGTGGGTTGTCGCCACGGCCCGGTCGTTATCGCCGGCCCAGCCCGCGGCGGCAACAGCCAAGGCACAAAGTTCGTGGGGCGCCCGGCCGGCGCGCCCTGCGCACGCCCCCGCCGGCTCCCGACCGCTTCCCAGCGCTGGGCCGCAGCGACCCAACGGCGCCCACGGGCGCCCCGCCAGGAGGCGCCCCTCCGGGCCGACCCGCGATCGAGAACGGCTCGCCGCCGCCCGCCCCGCCGCCCACCGAGGCTGCTCGCACCGCGGGTGCTGGATCCGCCGGTGCCTCGGAGCCCACGCAAGGCCGGTCCACACGCCGCGCCGAGGCCTGGCCCCACCGGCGCAGATGGCCTGCGCGGGGCCGGCGGCACAGCGCCTCGCAAGGCAGGCGTCGCCCAGCAGCACAGCGGAGACCTAGCGGCGGCTCCTTGGCCGTTTCGCCGAACGCGACACCCGGGTGCGGCGCGCTGCGCCGCCCACGCGCGGATCCCCCACCACAGGGCCGCTCGATGGCATGCGGCCGGCCCGCTCGGGCCGCGGACCGATGGGGAGCGCCCCTCGGCAGCGGGGCCAACGCAAGCCGGGGATCAATGGAACTTGATCTGCTCGCCGATGCGGTGCAGTTTGAGCAGGTTCGTGGTGCGCGCCACACCGGGCGGCACGCCGGCCACGAACAGCACCTGCTCGCCGCCGCGCACCAAGCCCTGGTCCAGCAGGTAGTAGCTGCCGAACTGCAGCATTTCTTCGAGGCTCTTCTGCCGCGTGTAGAGCATCGGACGCACGTGGGCCAGCACCGCCATGGTGTTCATCGTGCGCTCGTTGGGCGTCAGGGCGAAGATCTCTGCACGGGGGCGATAGCGCGAGAGCAGGCGCACCGTGTTGCCGGTCTCGGTGAAGGCGATGATCTTGGTGATGCCGAGGGCCTCGGCGGCTTCCACGGCGGCCTTGGCGATCGCGTTGGAGAAGGTCGGCTCGCTGGAGCGGAAGGCCACGTGGGGCAGCTCGCGATAGCGGCTGCTCTGCTCGACGGCGCCCGCGATGCGGTTCATCATCTCGACCGCTTCACGCGGGTACTTGCCCACGGCGGTCTCGGCCGAGAGCATCACCGCGTCGGTGCCGTCGAGCACGGCGTTGGCGATGTCGGCCACTTCGGCGCGCGTCGGCCGCGACGAGTTGATCATCGACTCGAGCATCTCCGTGGCGGTGATCACGAAGCGCCCCTCGCGGATCGCCGATTGGATCAGCATCTTCTGCAGCATCGGCAATTGTTCCAGGTCGACCTCGACCCCCAGGTCGCCGCGCGCGACCATGATCCCGTCCGAAGCGCGCAGGATCTCGTCCAGCCGCTCGAGGGCGAGCTTGCGCTCGATCTTCGAGACGATCAGGGGCTCGGGGGCCAGCTCGCGCACGGCCTCGATGTCGCGGGCCGAGGCCACGAAGCTGATCCCCAGGATCTCGACGCCCATCTGGCGCGCCACCTGGATGTCGACCACGTCCTTCTCGGTGGGCAGCGAGATGGCGAGCTGGGTATCGGGCATGTTGACCCCGCGCCGGCTGGCCACGCTGCCGCCGCGCACCACGCGCACCTTCATCTGGCGCCGGTCCAGGTCCTCGATCACGACCTCGGCCGCGCCGTCCGCCAGCAGGATCCGGTGCCCGGGCTTGGCGGCCTCCAGGAAGCCCTTGAAGTTGAAATACAGCTCGCCTGGCTTGGCGCTGCCGTCGCCGGGTAGCACGGTCAGGACCTGGTCCAGCTCGAGCTCGCGCTGGCCGTCCTCGAGCATGCCCATGCGCAACTTCGGCCCCTGGATGTCCGCCAGGATCGCCACCGGACGGCCGAGCTGCCGCGCGGTCTTGCGGATCGCATCGACGCGGCGCCGATGCACCTCGGCCTCGCCGTGGCTGAAGTTGATGCGCGCGACCGAGAGGCCGCGCTCGATCAGATCGGCGAGCAGCCCCTCGGAGGCGGGACCGATGGTGGCGACGATCTTGGTCGCCGAGGGCAGGAAACGGCGCGGGGCTGCAGGCACGGGCGGCGGCGGAAAGGCGGGGGCGGCGGCGGGCTGGGAGCAGCGCCGCTTCGCTTTCGACCTTAGCTATCCGCCGGGTTGGACGGAAGCTCTCGCCCGGGCGACAGCGGGCCGGTGGTCGCCAGCAGGACGGCCAAGCCGTAGGCCAGCGCGGCGAAAAGGGAGACCGCCCGGAAGCCGGCTTCCATGGCCAACACGATGCACAGGATCGAAGCCACCACGCCGGCGCCGCCGTTGACCCCCAGGGCCCAGGGCACCAGCCGGGGGGCGCTCTGCTGGAGCCGCGCCAACCCCAGGGGGAAGGGCATGCCCATCAGGAAGTTGAGCGGCGCCAGGACCGCCACCACCAGGGCCACCCGGGCCGCGAAGGGCAGCTCCAGGGCGGCGTGCAGCAGCGGATCGAGGGCCAGGGTCAAGGCCAGCAGCAGCAACACCAGGGCCACGATCACCGCGCGCACGGCGCGGCTCGGACGGCCCGTGAAGCGGTTGGCGAATAGGCTGCCCAGGCCCGCGAAGAGCAGGAAACAGGACAGGGTCACGGTCAAGGAATAGGTGGGGTGCCCAAGAAACAGCACCAGGCGCTGCATGGTGCTGATCTCGAGGAACATGAAGCCCGCGCCCAGGCCCGCGAAGTAGATCAGGTGCCTTCCGGCGCTCGGCGCCCCGAGTCCCGCCCGCTGCAGGACCAGCAGCGGCAACAGCACCAAGACCAGGGCCAGCACCGAGGTCTGCAGGATCAGGCTGAAGAGGATCTTGAGGCCGATCGGGCCGCCGGTCAGCTCGTGCCAGGTCTTGGCTTCGATGCGCCCCCCGCCGAACAGGTCGCGCCAGCGGTGGAAGTTGAAGAAGAACGGGGAGTCGTCGCTGACCGGGCGGACGTCGTAGGGATAGTCCGCATAAAAGCTCGCTTCGCTGCGCGAGTTGATCGCTTCCGCCAGACGCGCGAAGGGGCCGTCCGGGTCGCTGTGCCCGTGGAGGTACTTGAGCTTCCAGAGCGGGTTGGCTTCGGCCTGGGCGAAGCGCGCGATGGTGGCCTCGTCGAAGGGCTGCCTGCTGAAGACATTGCCGGCGAAGCGGATCGTCTCCCCGGTCTCGGGGTGGCGCACCTCCTGGAAGATCACCGCGGCGTGGCGCCGCACGTCGCTGACCCCGAAGTGATCCCGCAACACCGTCATCGCGATCGCGAACAAACGCAGGTTCTCGCGCGGCGGGTCGTAGGCCAGGCGGATCATGCCCAGGGTGCCGCGCTCTGGATCGAGGTGCTCGAAGTACTCCCGCAGGGCCTCGCTGGTGTAGAGGTAGCTCTCGGACAGGACGTAGGCGCCGGCGTTGCCCGCGGTGTAGGTATCGGTGCCGGAGAGCTCGATCACGTCGAAGGTCTCGTCGAGGCGCCGCAGCGTGCTGCGCCCCTCGCCCAGGCGCACCTCGATGCCCTCGCGGTCGTAGATGCCGCCGGCGAACTCCGACCAGGGGCCGCGCATGCGCGCGATCGTGGCCGGATTGATCTCGATCCCGAGCACCGAAGCGGCGCCGTGCTGCAGGCCGTAGCGCAGGTCGATGCCCCCGCCGATGCCGATCGCCAGGGCCTTGGGCTTCGGCTCGCCGCGCTCCGTGCGCAGCTTGTGGGGCTCGTAGGCCAGCTGATTCAGAGCGACCGGCTCGAGCGTGTCGAGGGCCGCGAAACTCGCATCCGAGTGCAGCACCGTGATCGCATCGCCATCCTGGTAGATGTGCTTGGGCTGCGGCACCCCGGCGCGGTCAGGGAAGCTGACCAGGTCCAGGCGGCACAGGGAACTCCACACCTGGTCCTCGTGCTTGGCGCCGGGCTCGCGGCGCAGCACGTCGGCCATGGCCTTGTTGCTGGCCACCTGGATCGGGAACCAGCTCTTGGCCTCCAGGAAACCCAGCGCGCACAGCGCCAAGGTCATTAGGGCGAAGCGGGCCGGGGTGCGCGTGCCCCCGGCCGGGCGGCCGTTGGCGTAGGCCAGTCCCGCCACGGGCCCCAAGGCCGCGCACAGGACCATCAGACGCTCGCCGCCCAGCGGGGTGATGAGGCCGATGAACAGCCAGGCGCCCAGGGCGCTGCCCAGCAGGTTCATGAAATAGAGCCGCGGGATCTTGCCGCCCGAGCTGAGCGGGATGGCCACGGCCAGGCCTGCGCACAGGTAGGGCAGGATCAGATAGCTGTAAAACAGCGAAAGAGCCAGGTAGCGGCCTTCGGCGGTCAGCTCCGCGGCCCGGTCCGCGGTCCGGTCGAGGGTCACGAAGCCCAGCAGGGTCAAGAGCGCGAACAGGCTGGCGGCGATCGAAGCATTGCGCCAGGGCTGGCGACCCACCAGGCCCGGGAAGACCGTCGCCAGGGACCCGGCCGCCGCGAAGCCGAGCAGGGTCATGGTCACCACCATGTAGGAGTGGTGATGCCACATCTGCACGGACAGGATGCGCGTCTGCAGGACCTGCAGCGCCAGGGTCGCCGCGGAGATCAGGAACAGGCCCAATCCGAACCCTCGCTGGGCGGAAGCGGGAACGGCGGCGCGGGAGTCGGAAGGGAGCGTCACGGGGGCGCGGGGAGGGGCTCCTGGAGCAGGGCGCGGAACGTGCGCCGGGGGGGCCGAGCAGTCTAACCGGGGCCGCCAGGGCCCCGGGCACCCGAGGGGCAGCCGCCCGGAGCAGGCACTGGGAGACCGGCCGGAGGCCACGCAGAGTCCGCCAGGGAAGGGAACTGGCGCCGCGGCCAGCGGAAAAGCCGCAGCGCTCAGCGCTGCTGTACGGCTTTCGCGATCGCAGGTGCGCCGGTACGGGCCGCGCCCGCGCGACGCACGCTCCGGGCGGTCAGGCCGCCGACCGGCCCTGGGGCTGCTGGAGGCAGCGCGCCCATTCGATCGCTTCCAGGAAGGCCTCGCGCACGAGGGCGACGGGCACGCCTGGCAGGCTCACTCGGCCCCACTCACCGCGCTCATAGGCCAGAGCCGTGGCCAGGGTCTGACCCAGCTCGCCGCTGCCATCGATCAGAGCCGCGCGCACGCTGTCCGCCAGGGGCAAGCGCTCGATGGCCACGGACATGGGCACGTCCAGCATCGCGTCCAGGCACGAGAACATCCCGGCGGTGAAGTGGGCATCGGTGCGCTGGGCCCCGGCGGCCTTGCCGAGCAGCTCGCAGAATCGCGCACGCACCATGGCGGTCTCGATCAGGGCCGGCCGGCTGCCGTCCATGGCCGCCAGCAGGAACAGGCTGACCAGGCTGCGCACCTTGTAGAGCCCCAGAAACAAGACCGCATCGCGGATCGATTGCACCAGGCAGCGCAGGCCGTAGAGCGAAGAATTGATGTGCTGGAGCAGGCGGTAGCTGACCGCCACGTCGCGCTCGACCAGCTCGCGCACCTGCTCGAGAGTGCACTCCGGGTGGAACAGCCGCGCCAGCATGGCCATCAACGCGCCGCGCTGGGTCGGCAGCACCTGGGCGTGGAGCAGCTTGGGACGTGCGAAGAAGTAGCCCTGGAAGTACTGGATCCCGAGCGCGCGGCAGACCTCGTACTCCTCCTGGGTCTCGACCTTTTCGGCCAACACCTCGACCCGGTGTCGGGAGAGGCGTTCGAGCTCGCGCTCGAGGGCCTCGCCCTGCACGGCCCGTAGGTCGATCTTGACGATGTCCGCCAGGGGCAGGAAGGCCCGGTTGCTGTCGTCGACCAGAAAATCGTCGAGCGCCACCCTATAGCCCTGGCCCTTGAGCCGCTTGAGGCCCTCGAGCACCTCCGCGTCGGGTTTCACCGTCTCGAGCACCTCGAGCACCAGGCGGTCGCAGGCCAGGGGCAGGGGGTGCTGTCCGGTGAGGAATCCGCGGGTCAGGTTGACGAAGGCCAGGCGGTCCCCCAAGACGCGCTCGAGGCCGATCTCGGCGAAGGCGCTGAGCAGCACTCGCGAGGTGGCCTGATCGCCATCCTGCACGCGGGCGAATTCCCGGTCCCCATCGCGATAGAGCAGCTCGTAGGCGAAAACCTCGAGCTTGCGCCCGAAGATAGGCTGGCGACCGAGAAAGATATCCAAGCGGGGGGGTGGCCTAACGGCAGTAGGTGATCGGCCGAAAGCGCGCCCGAACCGAACACCAGTCTGGGTTCCCGTGGGACTTCGCCGCGCTCCAGGCGCCCGCGGAAAGAAGTTCCGTGCCGGCTCTCGGAAGGGAGCGCCGCCGCGCGCTCCGGAGGAGCGCGCCCGCGGTTCCCTGCGCGTGGCTCCCGGCCCCATGCCGCTTGGCGGCTGCGACGGGAGGCGGCCCCGCTCGCGCGAGCGCCCAGGCCCCGGCGACGAGGTCTGGAGCACACTCCCAGGCGCGCCGGCGGAGCGCGCCCGTCCCGCATCGATCGCGGGCCGGCCTGCTACAGCCCCTCGGCCCACAGCCCGGTCGAGCCGTAGCGCTCGCCGGTGTCGCACAGCAGCGTCGCCACGGTGCGATAGCCATGCTGCCTGGCCAGCTCGATGGCCACGAAGAGGTTTGCGCCCGAAGAAGGCCCCACGAACAGCCCGCGGCGCGCCAAGGCCTGGCACAGGGGAATGGCCTCTTCGAGCCGCACCGCCACGCGATGGTCGATCAGGCTCTCGTCCAGGATCGCCGGGGTGATGTCCCCGGGGGCCCCCAGGGGCTTGAGACCCTCGATGCCGGGGAACAGGTCGGGGACCAGCGTGCCCAGGGCCACCGCGGGCGTGAGCGCCCGCAGGGCGCGGCCCACGCCGGTCAGGGTGCCGCCCGTGCCGACCCCGGAGACGAACAGATCGATCGGCGCCTGGGCCTGCGCCTCTACGTCGCGGGCCAGTTCGGGGCCGGTGCTCTCGAAGTGGGCGCGCCAATTGTTCTGGTTGCTGTACTGGTCGGCGTACCAAAAGCGCTCGGGCTGCTCGGCGGCCAGGCGCCGGGCCGTCTTGACGGCGAAATCGTAGCCGTCGAGCGGATCGGTCAAGATCAGCTCGGCCCCGTGGGCGCGGATGCGATCCAGGCGCTCGCGGGACGCGTTTGCCGGCACGACCAAGGTGACTTCGACGCCCAGGGCGGCGCCGAGCATGGCGTAGGCGATGCCGGCGTTGCCGCTGGAGGAGTCGAGCAGCCGCCGCCCGGGGCGCTCGCGATCCCCCACGCGCCCCTCGGCCAAGGCGCTGCGCAGGATGCGCGCCACGGAGCGGTCCTTGATGCTGCCGCCGGGATTGACGGTCTCGAGCTTGCCGAACAAGCGCGTGCCCGGCGGCAGGCCCGGCAGGTCGGAGAGCTCGATCGTCGGGGTGCGGCCGATGCGCGCCAGCAGCTGGGACGCGCGCGCCTGCTCCGCGCGCTGGATCGGGGCGCTGGTCAGCTCGACGGTGGCGGGCTGCTTGGGCTCGGTCAGACTCGATCTTTCGGGGGACATCGTCGGACGGGGTGCGTTGGAAGGCCGGCGCTGACTGCGGCCGCCTGGGCACAGGGCCTGGCGCTCAGCGGGCCGCGCAGCGCTGCGGGTCGGAGACGGACGGGGCCAGCGCGGAAGCGGCGGGTGCAGCCTGGGCCAGGGCGCCGCCGGGGCCGGGGAACGGCGGGTTCGCCATTCGCGGCGCAGGGCGCTGGACGTCGGACGCAGCGGCCCGGTCCGGCGGCGTGCTCGCGCAGACCACGCCCAGGTCCCGGTAGACCAGCGCTTCGCGGCGACCCGGGGCGCAGGCGGGGCAGGCCGGATCGGATTCGACCTCGAGCTCGCGCAGCTGCTGGGCCAACGCGTCGTAGTGCAGCAGACGCCCGATCAGCGGCTCCCCGATGCCGATCAGCCACTTGAGCGCCTCGACCGCCTGCAGGCTGCCGACGATGCCCGGCAGCACGCCGAGCACGCCCGCTTCGGCGCAGTTCGGCGCCAGTTCGGCCGGGGGCGCCTCGGGATAGAGGCAGCGGTAGCACGGTCCGGCGCGGCGCGGCGCGGCCGGCAGCGGCCCCCGCCCGGCGACGCCCGGGCCCGCGTAGAACACGGTCACCTGGCCCTCGAAGCGGAAGATCGAGCCGTGCACGTTGGGCAGGCCCAGCTTGACGCAGGCGTCGTTGAGCAGGTACCGCGCCGCGAAGTTGTCCGTGCCATCCAGCACGAGATCGACGCCTTCGAGCAGGGTTTCGACGTTGTGGCTGTCGAGCCGCGCGCGCACGGCCTCGACCTCGATGTCCGGATTGAGCGCCAGCAGCGTTTCGCGGGCCGACTCGACCTTGGGCCTTCCGATGCGGCCCTCTTGGTGCAGGATCTGGCGCTGGAGGTTGGTGCGATCGACCACGTCGTCGTCGATCAGCCGCAGGCGCCCGACGCCGGCCGCAGCCAGGTAGAAGGCCGCTGGCGAGCCCAGGCCGCCGGCGCCGATCACGGCCACGCGGGCGGCCAGCAGCCGGCGCTGGCCGGCCTCGCCGACCTCCGGCATGGTCAGGTGGCGCGCGTAGCGCTCGCGGGCCCGCTCGGAGAGCGGATCGGGCGGCGCGAGGGGCAGGCCGGCCGCTTTCCAGGCGCCGAAGCCGCCGGCCACGGAGCGCACGTCGCGATAGCCGAGCTCGAGCAGCGCCTTGGCCGCGAACACCGAACGGCTGCCGCCGGCGCAGATCAGGCGCACGGCCCGCTGCTTGTCGGGCACCAAGGCCTCGATACGCAATTCGAGGAAACCCTTGGAAAGCGCCAGGGACCCGGCGGGGCGCGCCGCGCGCACCTCCTCCGGTTCGCGCACGTCGATCAGCAGAGCGCCGCGGGCCTGCTGGGCGGCGGCCTCCTCGACCGAGATCTCGCCGACCTCGCGCCGCAGCTCCGCCAGGCGCGCCTGGGCGTCGCTCACGCCGCCCCCCCCGCGACCGCGGGAACGATCGACAGCTCGGCGCCGTTCTCGAGGACCACGTCCAAACCGCCCAGGGAGCGCAGGTTCTTCTCGCCCACGAAGACGTTGACGAAACGGCGCAGATCGCCGCGCTCGTCCAGGATCCGCCCGACCAGGCCCGGGTGCTGGCGCTCCAGATCGCGCAGAGCGGCGCGCACCGTCTCGCCCGCGCAGGACAGCTCGCTCTGGCCGGAGGTGAAGGCCCGCAGGGGCGTCGGGATGCGGACTTTGGCGGCGGCCCGCAGGGCGGGGTCGGGGAGGGTGTCGTTGGGTTGCATGGTCAGATGGCACGGGCCGCTGGAAGCGCGGCCGGCGGATGGACGAGCGCCGGCAAGGGCGCCGGGCGGAGCGGCGCTTGGATCGGCGGCGACAGGCGCTCTTCGGCGAAGGCCGCGGGCCCGCCGGCCGGCTCGATCAGGCGCCAGGAGCGCAGCTCGCGGCCGCCGTCTGTGGCCCGGCCGACGATCACGTAGGACCAGCCCGGCCAGGCGCGCTCGAGGTCCGTGGCCGAGGGTCGGCCCGGGGATTGCGGGTGCGAGTGCCAGACGCCGACGATCTCGAGCCCGAGCGCCGCGGCGCGCCGGTCCGCGGCCAGGAAGTCCTCGGGATGCACCTCGTACAGATCGGCGCGCCGCTCGGCGGCTAGGTTGCGCGTCTGCACGACCTCGACGACCTCGACGACCTCGACGACCTCGACGGCATCGGCGAGCCGCGCCGGGGACGCGGCGGCCGGGCGCCCGAGCAGCAGCCCGCAGGCCTCCTCGGGCAAGCTGGCGAGACTCCAGGCGCACAAGCGCTCCCCGAGGTCGCTGGGCAGCAGCAGCTCCATGGCTTCATGCTCGCCTTTCAAGTGGCGCGATGGAAGCTGCGGCTCGGGCCTCGCCCCGCGGCGCGGAAAAGCGCCGATCAGCGCGCTCGGCGATGCAGCCAGAAGCCCAAGCCGGCCGCGGCCGGATCCAGCGGCAAAGCCTCGAAACCCGGCGGCGCCGGCGACTTGGAGAGCAGCAGCGCGCCGGGTTCCAGCTCGTCCGGGGAGCGCACGAACCGCAGCTCCGTCGCCACGAAGAACAGGGCGTTGAATTCGCCCCAGTGGTCCACGAACAAGGGGGCGGGCCGGCCGGCGGCGCCGACGGCCGCATCGATCGCGCGGGCCGCCGCGCGGACCCCCGCGCGATCCCAGCGCGGCGGCTCCGAGAGGCACAGCTCGGCCTGGCGCAGCGCGAGGCCGAGGGCCAGGCAGGTCGCGAGCAGCCGCTCGCTGCGGCCGGACTTGAGCTCGATCCACAGGCGCCGGGTCAGCACGGCGGCCGCCAGGGCGGCGATGCCCGGCCACAGGCGCGAAACCGACCAGTCCGCCCCCTGACCGAGTCGCCAGCTCAAGAGGGCCACGGCCGCCAGGCCCAGCGTGCCGAGCACGGCGGCCAGGCCGCGCTGGGCCGCGTTGGCGATCCGGCCGAAGCCCGCAGCCTGCGCCGGCGCGGCGAAGAAGGCCGAGCCCGCCAGAGCGATCCAAGGCACCAGGGGCAGGGCATAGCGCACCCGCACCGCCGGCCAGACCAGCAGCAACACCAGGGGCGGCACCAGGGCCGCGGCGGCCAGGCGCACCGCCGGCTGGGCCAGCAGGGCCCGGCGCGAGGGCCCCCGGAACAGGGCCAGCAGGGCCAGGCTGCCGGGCAGGGAACCCAGGGCCCCGCCGAAGATCAAGCGCCCTCTATCGGATAAATAACTACCGATCGATTGGGGGTCGGGCCGCAGGATCTCGCCGCGCCACAGGCGCTCCAAATCGGCCGCCGGCAGGTCCAGGCGGCGCGCGACGAGGGCAGCCCAAAGCCCCAGGGCGGCCAGGGCCACGGTCCCAAGCAGCAGGGCCGCCAGCAGCCGGGACCGGCGCCCGCCCGCCTCGACCAGCGTCAGCGAGAGCAGCGGCGCCAGGCCGAAAGCCAGGGCCAAGGGTCCCTTGGTCCAGGTGGCCGCGACCAGCAGCAGCCCGGCCACGGCCAGGGGCCGCAGCGAAAGGCCGGAGGGCCCCGCGCTGCGGTGGGCCCACAGGGCGGCCCAGGAGCACAGGGCGGCAAAACAGGGGTCGATCTCCCCCAGCCGGGCCTTGTTGAGCACCTCGGGGGCCAGCACCACCAGCAAGCCGGCGAAGAGCGCGGTTCGCCGATCGCCGCCGACCTGCCGGGCGGCGGCCGTGGCGCTGGCCGCCAGGGCCAGCAGGCCGAGCAGGTTGGTGAAGCGCAGGGTCCCGGGGGTCACCGGACCGCGCTCTTCGGGGGGGTCCCGATCCGGGTCGCGGCGCAATCCGAGCGCCTCGGCGGCCTTGGACACCCCTGCGACGGCCAGGGGGAAGCCGGGGGGCTTGGCGAGGTAGGGCGCGCCGAGGGCCCGGGGCACGACAAAGTCCCCCCCTTCCAGCAGCTCCCGGGCGGGCCAAGCCCGGCGGCCCTCCTCGTAGCGCAGCTCCCGCGCCCCCAGATAGGGACCGCCCGCGAGCAGCACGGCGAGCGCCAACAGCGCGAGGACCCGGGCCATCGCGGCGATCGCAACAGCCGGCCCGCCCAGGGTCAAGGCGCCTCTCGACGATTTTCGGGCTCCAAGGCGTGTGGAAGGGCGTCCTAGAGGAGCCCTGTCGGGAAACTTGGGCGCCCCTGCGGAGCTATGTTTGCTAGGACGCTCTAGGAACCCAGGTTCACATCCTGACGGCCCCGTGGCGCCCTCCGAGGCCCGGGCCCTGCCCCTTGCGCCTGCCTTGCCCCTGCCATGACCCGCCCCTGTCCGGTCCGCCCGCTTGCGAGCCCCCCCTCGGCCAGTCCGTGGGCCTGGCTTTGGGCTGGCCTGCTGGTCGGCTTGGGGGGCTGTTCCGGCGGCGGCGGCGATACCGATCAAGGCGCGAGCACCCCGCTCGGTCTGACCATCGACAGCCCGGAACCCGAGGGGAGCTACCCGCCGGACGGGCTGACCCTGGACATCGGCTGGTCGTCAGAGGCCTTGGACCCCGACGGCTTCGAGCTGCGCCTCAACGGCACCCTGGTCCAGACCCAGCTGACCCAGGGGCTGGACAAGGTCAGCGGCCCCCTGCCCCTGCCCGGCTCCGGCGCCTACATCCTGGAGGTGCGCGCCCTGCGCGGCGGCCAGTTGATCGACAGCGCCCAGCGCGAGTTCTTCGCCGCCCCCGCCTTCCCCGGCCTGGCCCAGCGCCAGCTGTTCATCGGCGACCTGCCTTCGATCGCCTTCGCCCAGACGGGCTCCGGCCTGGGAGACCTCGACGGGGACGGCTCCCACGAAATCGTGCTCGGCGCCCGGCAGATGCCCCTCGGCGGCCCGCTGGCTGGGCGCATCCAGGTGGTGCCGAGCGCGGGCGGAGCGCCGCTGCTCGAGGTCTTCGGCCAGGCGGGCTCGAGTTTCTCCCACGATGTGCGCCCCTTCCCGGACCAAGACGGCGACGGGCGCCCGGACCTGCTGGTCGGCGCGCCTCGGGACAGCCTGCTGCTGGACGGCGCCGGCGCGGTCTGGCTGCTCTCCAGCCAAACCGGGGCGGCGCTGCTGACCCTGCGCGGCAGCGACCTCCAGGAGCACCTCGGCAATGCCGTGGCCAACGCGGGCGACATCAACGGCGACGGGGTGCCGGACATCCTGGTCGGCGGCGCCGAATCGAACGTGGCCGGGGGGTTCGCGGGGCGCGTGAGCGTGTTCTCGGGCGCCGATGGGGCGCGCCTGCTCAAGATCGAGGGCGAAGCTCCGGTGGTGCAGCTCGGCATCGCCGTGGACGGCTTCGGGGACCAAAACGGCGACGGCGTGCCGGACCTGCTGGTCGGCAGCTGGGGCGCCACCGACAACGGCGGCAGCTCGGGCGCGGTGATCGTGTTCTCGGGGCAAGACGGCAGCCAACTGCTGCGCATCCCCGGTGAGTTCAAAGGCGATCACCTGGGCCTCGACCTGGCCACCGTGCCCGATCTCAACGCCGACGGGATCAACGAGATCCTGGCGGGGGCCTTCGAATACGACCCCCCCGGCGCGAGCAACGCCGGCGCCGCTTACGTGTTCGATGGCCGCAGCGGCGCGATCGTGCACAAGTGGGTCGGCGCCGCGGAAGAGGACCGCATGGGCACCCGCGTGGCCTGCCCGGGCGACATGGATGGGGATGGCCTCGCGGACCTGCTGGTGGCCGCGCCCTTCACCGAAGCGACGCGCGGCCGCGTTCACTTGTTCTCTGGCTTGACCGGCAAAGAGCTTGCGCGCATCGAAGGCGCCACGGCGATCGCCCTGGCCGGCGCAGGCCTCGAGGCGCTGGGCGACATCGACGGCGACGGCTTCCCGGAGTTCCTGATGGGCTCGCCCGTGGAGGTCTTCGCTCAGCAGCCCCTCGGCACCGCGCGCCTCTTCGGCCGCGCCCAAACGGCGGCGCTTTTGCAGGGAGCGAGCGGCCCGTCGAGCCCCGCCCAACCGACCGCCGCCGACCCCATCGACCTCGGCGACCCCGCCACCCTCGGCGACCTCGGCCTCTCGCCTGCCCAGCGCCGCGAGCTCGCCCAGCACCTGCTCGCCACCTGGCCCCTGCTGCCCGCCCAACCGCCGCCGCCCGCCCCGCAGAAGTGAGTCCGGGATTCAGAGGCTGGGAAAGAAATCCGCGCGCAGCGACGATCCCAGCCTCTGCGGCCGCCGGACGGCGACCCAAAGGCATGCTGACAGGCTGGTATGTCTGCTCGGGCACCGCCCGAGTCGATTTTTTCTCAGCCTGTCAGCTCCCCCGCCAGCCCCCAGACCCGCTCCCACCGCCGCACTCCGCCTCACTGGAGCAGCCCCCGACCTAATTCCAGGAGTTCCTGGATTCTGCGGCGAACTCCGGCAGAGTTGCGGGTTGAGAGACCGGCATGGGGGGCAGGCGCGTTGGCCCACTGGGGCCTGTGCCATGCCCTCGAAACTCAGCACGAAGAACTACTTGGAGACGGCGGTCACGAGCAGGGAGACATCGGTTTTCGCCCGGACGTCTTTCCAAGCACCGACCTTGACCAGCGTGGCTGTGCAGCGGTAGCGCTCACCGTTTGCGATCAAGGGAGCATCGCCGACACCGATATCTGTGGTGAGGCTCGACTGCAGACCGGCAAGACCATCGGCATTGACGAATCCCGTGTTGAACGTCACCATCCGGCACTCCGCTCCGTCCCACGGACGACTCAGTGCCAGCGAAAACACCGCGAGTCCATCAGGAGACGCTGCGATCCACTGCAGGGAGGCTTCTGGTGCTTGCGGCGAGGCATCAGGGGTCGTTGCGGAGTCGACGGTAGCGCATCCGACGCCACCGAGCATGGCGAGCAGGATCAGAGCGAACCCGATTACTAGCCTGTGTTGAGTAAAGGCCTTCATGCGTTTTACTTCTTGGTGGACGGCGGATGTATGGAAGCGAGCTGAGAGAAGTGAAGTCTTGGACGGTCACGCGGCGACCTGGATGCCGCCCGTGAATCGCACCCCTTGCAAGCCCGCGGAGTTCGAGTAGGTGGTGGTCACCGAATTGCCCGACGGATAGGTCGAGCCCGTGCGGCGCACGGAGTTCCTGCCGCCCGTCGCCTTGGCATAGGCGTGCGTCAGGGCGTGGTTGTCCACCGACCCCGATTGGCCGACGGCGCGGTTCGTGTCTTGGGCAGAGGAAGTCACGAGACTGGTTCGAATCTAGCCGACCTCGATCGGGCCGGCCAGTCCCCTCTGCGCGGGGGGACTGGGCCTTCCCCTGCGGCAGGCCCAGGGAGTGGAGGTCCCACTCGCTCCCCGGGACGGCTTTGGGTCCTCGCGAGGGCGGGGCGATGGCCTGGGAATCGTTCGGGGGTGCGGCTCGGGCTGCCCATGGGCCGCGATGGCGGAGGATCAGCGCGGAGGCTCGCGGCGATCGGTGCGCTGGTCGAAGGCGGGGCCGAAGACGGCCAGGTAGACGTCGGCGCCTTGGGCGCGGCGGCGGTCCTCGAAACCGACCAGGAGGCCTTCGCCGAGGGCCACGGCGGCGGGCAGGGTGCGGTCCGGGAGGAAGCGCGTCAGGAGCTGGTTCAGGGTCATCGGGGGTCCCAGGCGCCCGCGGGCCCCGAGGCGGCGAGCCACGATCAAATCGACGCCCGAGAGGTCGTCTTCGTAGACGACCACCAGATCGCCGGAGGCCAGCGGCACCAGCAACGGAAAGTCCTGTTCGTTGTCGTGGGTCGAGACCAGCCTTGGCTCCCCGACGGGCTCGGCGCGGCGATCGAAGCGCCGCAGGTAGATGTCGCGCACGGGCCCCTCGTTGCCGCAGAAGGCCAGCCAGAAACCGCCGTCGCCGGCGGGGGCCGCCACGGGCTGGATGTCGCCGCCGCCCAGGCCCAGACCCGGCAAGGTGAAGGCCGCTCCGCGCGGCAGGCCATCGGGTCCGAGCAGGCGCCCGCGCAGGATGCGCAGACCGGGCTCCTGGCCGCGCTCCTGGCCGCGCTCCTGGCCGCGCTCGCGGGGGCCGGCCGCCGCCCCGGGCGCGGGCCGCTGGCGCTCCTCCCAGAGCACGAGCACGCGGCCGTCGGAGAGCAGGGTCATCGCCGGGCGGGTCGGCGGCGGCCCGGCGGCGGCCGGCGCCTCCTGGAGCAGGGCGGGGGCGGCCAGGACCTGCCCGAGCGCGCCGCGGCGCTCGTACCACAGGGCCCCGCCCTCGGCGACCCACACGCGCAGGAAGGCCTGGGCCTCCGGCAAGGCCAGGATCGCGTGGCTGGAGGGCGCCGCAAGCGGCGCCGCGCCGGCGCTGCGCAGCGTGTCCCCCACCGGCTTCGAGTCGGCGCCGAATAGGCGCAGGCACAGGTTGGCAGGCCCGATCTCGCTCCACTGCAGCGCGAAGCGCCCGCCGGGCAGCATCGCGGCGGCCGGCTCGACCTCGGCCACGGCCTTCGGATCCAGCCCCGACTTGCTGACCTGGAACTCGTCGCAGAGGGGCAGCCCGTCCGCGGCGATCAGCCGCGCGTAGATGCGGCCGGGACCGTCGCGTCGGTCCTCCCAGGTGGCGACCGCGCGCAGGGCCGGGTCGCTGGCCAGACTGACCCCGACCTGGTCCGCGCTGGCCTGGTCGTCGTTCCAGCGCTGGTCGGCGAGCTGGAAATCGCCCGGGCGCAGCAGCCGGAAATAGACGTCGGGATCGCCGTTGCGCTCGTCGGTCCAGGCCACCAGCGCGCTGTCGCCCGAGACCGCGATGCGCGGTCCGCGGGCGCGCAGGCCGCCGAGGTCCGGGAAGCCCACGGGCTCGATCACGGGCAAGCCATTGCGCGAGAGCGCCCACAGCTCGATCGGGCCGTGCTGGTGGCGGGCATCGCCGCCTTGGGCGCGCTCGGTGACGAACAGCAGCAGGTCCCCGAACAGGGCGAAATCGCAGCTCTCGAGGTCCGCGTCGAGCAGCTGGCGGGCGGCGCCGACCGGGACTGCGTCGGGAGCCAAGCGATAGAGCAGGAGCCGAGCATCAGCCAGCGCCAGGATCCACCAGCCGGGCTCGATCGGATCCGCCAGCACACGCTGCACCAGGCCGGCGCCGACCTCGCGCTCGCCGGCGCCGGCGGTCGCGAAGAGCCGCCCGCCGGAACTCCAAGCCACCAGATGGTGCCCTCCGCCCGCGGCGACCCGCGGCGCACGGTCGGCCGCGGAGGACTCGCTGCTCGAGCGGCGCGGCGGCTCCTGCCACTCGAGATCGCTGCCGATGCGCTGCGAGAAGACCACCCCGCCCTCGCGCCAAGCGACGATGCCCGCGCCGGTCTCGTCGAAGGCCACCGCCGGCGTGCGCGAGGGGCCATAGGGCGGCGGAGGCTCACCGGCACCTTCGGGCTGCGGTCCACCGGCGGCGCCGACCGGGAGCATGCCGCTCAACAGGGCGTGGTCCGCTCCGAAGAAGCGCAGGTTGCTCTGCAGCCGAAAACCGCTGCCCCGGTACCAGGCCACGGCACCGACTCCGCCGGGGCCGAAGGCGATCGCAGGCTCGAGTTCCCGGGCGGTGCTGGGCTCGTGGATCGCGCGCTGGAAGGGGGCCGCCCGGCCCTGGCGATCGAGGATGCAGAAATAGAGCCCCAAATTGCCGTCGCGGGTGTCGCGCCACAGGCCGGCGAAACCCGCCTCGGATCCGGACAGATCGATCAATTCCTGACGCGCTCCGCCGCGGGTCTCCTGATGGACGGGAAAGTCGTCGCCGCGGCGGTCGCTGGCCGGGGGGAACGGCGGGGGCTGGGTCGGATGCGGCACCGGAGGCCGCATGGGGCGTTGGCGGGCCGGGCTCGGGTCCTGGACGGCAGCGGGGGCCAGCTGGCTTGCCAGGGCCAGAGACAGGGCGAAAAGTCTGTTCAGGAGCACGGCAGCGGAGGTTTGCGGCCCGGAGGCGAAGGGGGACAAGGCCCGCCGACAGCAAGCCCCGTGCCGCGCGCGCCGACGCGGCCTGGAATCTCGAAATACGGGCGCTTTTGAAGCGTACTCGCGGGCCGGTATCGTTTCCGCGCGCAGTTCCTGCCCGCGGTTCAGCCAGGGATCCGGCCGTCCGCGGCCGGGAGGCCCCCTCCGGCCGTCGGTTCGCCCGGCGGCTTCGAACCAGCGCACGGAACCCGCCGTACCCAAGCGGGCTGTCCTCTCCCGCGGCCAACCGCCGCCGCCAGGGGACGCCCGAGCCCGCCGCGCCGCTTCTTTCCCACCCCTTCTACGGTCGCCCCGCCCCGCCTTCGGCCCGCGGGAAGACCGCCCCACCGGCGACGCCGGCCACCACCCCAGTTCCATGAAGACCCGCCTGCTTCCCCCGTTCGCCGCCGCGCTCAGCCTGCCGCTGTTCGGCTCCTTCGACTTCGGCGCCGACCGCGTGCGCTTCGCCCCGGCCGAGGGCCTGTCCCTCGAGAAGAGCTTCGTGCTCAGCAACGAGATGGTGATGGACGAGATGCGCATGTTGATGAACGGCGAGCCGCCCCCGATGGACATGCAGATGGAGATGTCGGGCACCACCACCATGACCGTGCAGGTGGTCGACACCTACGTGAAGCTCGGGGCAGGGCGCCCCAGCAAGCTGGCCCGCGAATACGCCAGCCTGGGCACCACCAGCGCGATGGAGATGACCGTGCCCATGATGGGCGAGCAGCAGATGGACGCCACCGGCAGCAGCGAGCTGACCGGCAAGACCGTGCACTTCACCTGGAACGAGGAGAGCGGCGGCTTCGAGCCCAGCTTCCCCGAAGGTCAGGAGGCCGATGCGGCCCTGCTCGAGGACCTGGCCGAGGACCTCGACATGCGCGACTTCCTGCCCAACGGGGATGTGGAGGTGGACGAGTCCTGGGACATCGACCCGCAGGCCATCGTGGCCTTGGTGGCGCCGGGCGGAGACCTCAAGATCACACCCGACAACGCCGAGCTGGCCGAGATGTCGATGGGCTCCATGGGCGGCGACCTGCGCCAGATGCTGGGCGAGGTCAAGGGCAGCGTGAAGGCCACCTTCAAGGGCTTCCGCGAAGAAGGCGATGCCAAGCTGGCGGTGATCGCCCTCGAGGTCGACGTGGAATCGGCCGCTGAACTGACCGAACTGATCCGCGAGCAGGTCGCGAACCAAGAGATCCTGGGCGGCGAGATGGAGGTCGAATCGGCCGACGCGGAGATGAC
The DNA here is from genome assembly GCA_044375105.1 of Planctomycetota bacterium. Taxonomy (GTDB): domain Bacteria; phylum Planctomycetota; class UBA1135; order UBA1135; genus JBIKLM01. Next base: position 2,873 of record JBILNK010000056.1, on the reverse strand, counting down.
CCTCAAGGGCTCCGGCGAGCTGCTGTTCAACGCCGCCGCCGGCCACTTCAGCAGCCTGACCCTGAGCTTCGAATCGACCCAGATCGTCGACACGGTCATGAACATGAACATGGGCGGCCAGGAGATGAAGCTGGAGCAGGGCATGGACTTCTCCGCCACGATTTCCCTGCAAGCCAGCGCCAAAGGCCGCTGATCCGAAGCGGACAGGCTGGGAACGACCCGTCACGGGTTGCATCCGAACGGTCTAACCAGCCTGTACGCCTGCCTGCGGGCCGCCATCCGGTGGCCGCGCGCCCCAGACCACTCACTGTTTGGCCGCCACAAGGCCGCGGCCGCCGCTCGCCCCCCCCCTTCCCCCACTCTAGCCTTCTTCCCCAGATGAATCAGCCCCGCATCGATGCGCCGCGCTCCTGGCGGCGGTTCGTTCCTCCCTCCGGCTGGGCCGCGACCGGCCTGTGCGCCCTGGCCCTCAGCACCTCCGCCGGCCGCACGGGCGATACCCTGCGCTTCAGCCCCGCCGACGACGCGGAGCTCAGCAAGTCCTTTGCCGCCACCTACGACATGACCCTCGAGGAACTGTCGTTGCTGGTGGACGGTCAGGACATCGGCGAGATGCTTGGGCAACCCGAGGTCGACCTGACCCTGACGACCGGCGTCGATCTGATCGACACCTACGTGGCGTCGGATGCGCGGCGTCCGCTCAAACTGCTGCGCCGCTTCGGCGCGGGCAACATGGCCATGGACATGTCCGCCGCCATGGCCGGCGAGTCCCAGGAAGACTCCCAGGAGACCGCCAGCTCGCTCAACGGGCTGCAGGTGGTCTACACCTGGAATCCCGAGACCGAATCCTACGACCTGGCTTTCGCGGAGGATCAGGCCGGGGATGCGTCCCTGCTCGAGGGCCTGGTGGAGGAGACCGACATGCGCAGCGTGCTGCCGCGCGAGGAGGTCTCCGTCGACGACACCTGGGAATTCAACGTGGCCGAGCTGCTGATGCAGACCTCGGCCCCCGCGGGGGACCTGCACTTCGAGTTCGAGGGCGCCGAGGATTCCGACGAGATGGAAGCCTTGCTCGGCCCGCTGATGGAGGAATTCGGGCAGATCGGCGAGCAGCTCATGGCCGGCGTGGGCAAGGCCACCTACAAGGGCCTGATCGAGCAGGACGGCCTCAGGCTGGGCTCGATCGAGCTGGAGCTCAAGATCGAAAACACCGTCGATGTCTCTGCGCTGCTCGGCCGGATCATCGAGGAGGTCCTCGCCGAACAGGAAGGCGTGCCGGAGGACGTGGCCTTCGACTTCAGCGCCGCCAACGTCAGCGTAAGCGTCGAGGGCAAGGGCACGCTGCTGTGGAACCCGGCTACGGGGCTGCCGCACTCCTGCAACCTCGATGGCGAGGCCTCCTTCGGGCTGGAGCTCGGGGCCAGCGTCAGCGCACAGGGCGAGAGCCAATCCTTCGACGTCAAGCTGGCCTTCTCGGGCTCCATGAGCCAGACGCTCACCACCCAGTGACGGCCGCGGGCCGCCATCCGGCGGCCCCACAGGCTTGGCGAGCGAACGACGGCGGCCCGTCCTGGAGGCGGGCCGGTTCGCGCCGGGGAGCGAGCGCTCCCCGGTCCGTCGGCCCCCCTCGGATGGAAGCAGGCTTCGCCCCGGAGCAGCAGCGCCAGTGGATCGAGGGCCTGCGGCTGCTGCGGGCGGGCCAGGGCTACGCCGCCCATGAGGTCTGGGAGGAACTTTGGCACGAGCTGCGTCGCAGCGAGGACGGGGAGGCCCAGCGGCTTGGACGCCTGCTGCGGGCCCTGATCCAATTGGCGGCGGGGCTGCACCTGCGCGAGCAGCAGCGCTGGAGCGGCGCCAAAGCGGTCTTCGTGCGCGCGGCCGCCGGCATCGGGGCACTGCGCTCCCTGGACGGCACCCCGCCGCGCTTGCTCGGGCTCGAACTGGCGGCCCTGCAGGGGAGTCTGGCCCGCGCGGCCCACGAAGCAGACCTCGACCCGCGCGAGGACCTGGGCATCGGTTGGTGCTGGCCCGGTGCCGCCGAGCTGCCGGAAGGCCTCGAACGGGGACCCTCGCGGGGCTGAAGAGCCGTCGCCCCCGGGCGCGGTCCGCCGAAGGGTCGGGGCCGAAGCCCGCCGCCGAGGCCCGTCTGCGCCCAGGCGGTTTTCCGCGGGGGTCCGGCGCTCAGGGGCAGTCTGGATTGAGGACCTGAGGGCTGCCCAGGTTGGTGCTGCCCGGGGCGCTGTAGGGGGTCTGGCCGAGGCACCAGTTGGTCCCCTGGGCCGAGCCCGCCTGGGTCAGGAAGCCCGGATCGAGGCGCATCGCGGCGCCGCTCGGGTCGGGAAAGGTCGCGCCGTTGTCGTAGCGGATGCGCGCCAGCACCTGCCCGCTGGGCGAGAGCACCTGCAGGGTTTCGCTGGCGTTGCCGAGCACGAAGCCATCGAAATAGTCGTAGGTGCCGAGCTGGTTCCCCGACAGGCCGCCGTTGACGGCCGGATTGCCGCTCCGCAGGAACAGGCGATAGCCGCCGAGCGCCCAAGCCCTGGGCCCGCCGCGGAGCGAGCCGGCGGCCGGGCCGGCTATGATCCCGGGCTGTCGTCCGGCCCCCATCCCAGAAGCCCACCCTAGAAGCGCGTGAAGAAGCTCGTCCGCATCGCCAATGGCCAAGGATTCTGGGGCGATTCGATCCTCGGGCCGATCCGCCTGTGCAAGGAGGGCCCGGTCGACTACCTGACGCTCGATTACCTGGCGGAGGTGACGCTCAGCATCATGCAGAAGCTGCGCGGCCGCGATCCGACCAAGGGCTACGCCACGGACTTCGTGGTCATGATCGAGCGCATCCTGCCCGAGCTCGTGTCCAAGGGCATCAAGGTCAT
>JBILNK010000223.1:0-6262 GCA_044375105.1 Planctomycetota bacterium | reverse complement strand
CGCCAACGCCGGCGGGGTCAACCCGCTGGCCTGCCGCGACGCGGTCCTGGCGGTTTTGCGCAAGCACGGCGCCAAGGGCATCCAGGTGGCCACCGTGGAGGGCGACGACATCTTCGACCGCCTGGACGAGCTGCTCGGGAGCGGCGAGAGCTTCGCCAACATGGACACCGGCGCGCCGCTCTCGAGCGTGCGCTCGACGGTCTCGAGCGCCAACGTCTACCTGGGCGCGTTCCCGATCGCCGAGGCCCTGGGCCAGGGCGCCCAGATCGTGATCACCGGCCGGGGCACGGACCCGGGCCTGGTGCTCGGTCCGCTGATCCACGAGTTCGGCTGGCGGCCCGGCGACCACGACAAGCTGGCCGCCGGCACGATCGCCGGCCACATCGTCGAGTGCGGCGCCCAATGCACCGGCGGCAACTTCACCGACTGGCGCTCGATCCCGGACATGGCCATGATCGGCTATCCGCTGATCGAGGCCGACGGCAGCACCGACTTCGTGGTCACCAAACACGCCGGCACCGGCGGCCGGGTGGACGTGGCCACGGTCACCCACCAGCTGTGTTACGAGATGGGCGATCCGCGCCGCTACCTGACCCCCGACGTGGTGGCCGACTTCACCAGCGTGCGCCTGTCCCAGGCGGGCCCCGATCGGGTGCTGGTCAGCGGCGCCAAGGGCGCGCCCGCCACGCCGACATACAAGGTCTCCCTGTCCTACCTGGCGGGCTGGAAGGCGCTGGGGCAGCTGACGATCAGCGGCCCGGACGCCCTGGCCAAGGCCCAGCTGTGCGCCGAGATCGTCTGGAAGCGCCTGGCCTACGACGGCTTCGAATACGGCCCCGAGGAGCGCCTGGTCGAGTTCGTGGGCGCCAACGTCTGCCACGCGGGCATCGCCGTGCCGGAATCGCGGGAGCCCAGCGAGGTGGTCCTGCGCATGGGCGTCAAGGGCTCCGACCGCCGCAAGGTGGACCGCTTCGGCTCCGAGCTCGTGCCGCTGGTGACCAGCGGCCCCCCCGGCGTGACCGGCTTCGCCGGCGGCCGGCCCAAGGCCAGCGAGATCATCGGCTTCTGGCCGGCGCTGATGAATAAGGACCGCATCCAGACCCGCGTCACCACGGCCGTGTCCTGAGGAGCCCCGCACCATGCCCAAAGTCCTGCTCTCCCGCATCGCCGACGCCCGCTCGGGCGACAAGGGCGAAGGCTCCAACGTGGGCCTGATGGCGCGCTCCGAGGCGGCCTATGAATTCCTGCGCCGCGAGCTCAGCGAAGAGCGCGTACGCCTGCACTTCGCGGCCATCAACCATGGCGCGGTCAAGCGCTACGAAGCCGCCAACATGCGCGTGCTGAACTTCATCCTGGCCGACTCCCTGGGCGGCGGCGGCTCGGCCTCGCTCAAGACCGACGCCCAGGGCAAGACCCACGGCCTGGCGCTGCTGCGGCTCGAGCTCGAGGTGCCCGCCGACGTGCTCGCCAAGACCCCCGAGCGCTGAAGGCGATGGGCGCCCAAGCCTCCGACCTGCGCCGCACCCTGCTGGCGGACCTGCGCCAGCGCGCGCGCCAAAAGGGCGCGGCCGTCGTGCTGCCCGAGGCCCAGGATCCGCGCGTGGTCGCCGCCGCGACCCAGCTGGCGGCCCAGGGCCTCGTGCGCCCGATCCTGCTGGCCGGGCGCGGTCTGGTCAGCGCCCCGGCCGGGGTGCGCCTGATCGATCCGTCCAGCGATCCGCGCACCGGCGCCTTCGCCGCCCGTTATTTCGAGAAGCGCCGAGCCAAGGGCCTCAGCGAGGCCGAGGCGGCCGCCGCCGTGCGCACGCCGCTGATCTTCGGGGCCTTCCTGGTGGAGAGCGGCGAGGCCCAGGCGGCCGTGGCCGGCAGCGAAGCCGCCACGGCGGACGTGCTGCGCGCCGGGATCACCGTGCTGGGCCCCGCCGCGGGCATCCGCACGGTGTCCTCGTGCTTCCTGATGGTCCTGGCCGAGCGCGCCTACACCTTCGCCGATTGCGGCGTGGTACCGGACCCCAGCGCCGAGCAGCTGGTCGACATCGCCCTGGCCAGCGCCGAGAGCCACCGCCGGCTGGTGGGCGAGACGCCGCGGGTGGCGCTCTTGTCCTTCTCGACCAAGGGCTCCGCCAGCCACCCCCACGTGGACAAGGTGATCCGCGCCACGGAGCTCCTGCGCGCCCGTGCGCCGGACCTGTCCGTCGATGGGGAGCTGCAGGTCGACGCCGCCATCGTGCCCGCCGTGGCCGAGAAGAAGGCCCCGCGCTCGCCCCTGGCGGGCCGCGCCAACGTGCTGATCTTCCCGGACCTCGACGCCGGCAACATCGCCTACAAGCTGACCCAGCGCTTGGCCGGCGCCACGGCCCTCGGCCCCCTGGTGCAGGGCCTGGCGCGCCCCTACATGGACCTCTCGCGCGGCTGCAGCGTCGAGGACATCGTCGACGTGGCCTGCATCGCCGCGCTGCTCGCCTGAAGGGCAGAGTGAAGATCGACCCGGGGTGCGCCCGACCCGGCACAGCATTCCGTCTGGTCCCGTCGGGCCGCGTTCGAGCGGCCGCAGGGGCTGAGATCGGCTCTGTGCGCTGATTTCTCCCAGCCTCCCAGCGGTCGCCGCGGGGGCTCATCGGGGTACGGCCCGCCCCGGGTTGACGGACCGAGCCGCCTCTTGGCCCATGGGTTATTCCAAACCTCGCGGGCTCGGGCTGAAGGGCCTCCCGGCGTGGCTGGAGGCTGTTCCTCAAAATCAGTCCGCGCAAGTGGAGCCGGGGTTGCCGGGAGCACCGGGGCTGCCGGCTTGGGTACCTCCGCCCCCACCTCCGTTTCCCGCACCTCCGCCCGGCTGGCCCGGGTTCCCAGGGCTTCCAGGGGGCTGACTCGTCGGCGTGCCACCCAGGCCTCCGCTGCCCGGCAGGCCCGGAGTGCTTCCGCGACCCCCATTGCCGCCCTTGCCGCCGTCGCCAGCGGTTGCAAGCCCTGCATCCCCGGCGTTTCCCGCCTTGCCGCCGACCCCGGAACCGGACCCGACGGTGTAACCCGGGCCGCCGTTGCCTCCATTCCCACCCTTGCCGGTCTTGGCATCGCCGCCCCGGCCGCCCCCACCGCCCTTCATGCCGGGCTTCGGGGGGTTGCAGCAGTCGCTTGCGGGGTAGCCGTCTTGACCCCGGGCGCCACGCACGTCGCGCGCTGTCCCGCCGTGCCCTCCGTCGCCCCCATTCGGATTGGCTTCGGTCCCCGAAGCCCCGTTGCCGCCCTGGGCCCCATCGTTCCCGAGCGAAATCGGAGGCTGAATCCCATCGACACCGGCTTGGCAGCCATCGACGATCGGCTCATCGCCGGTCAGCCCCGGGAAGGCCTGGTGGTCGATCGATCCAGAATCGCCTCCATTGCCTCCGGATGGAAATCCTGGTGCCCCGTCCCCGCCGCGACCTCCCCTTCCGGCCCAGAAGCCCACCTTCGCACCTAGGCTCTCCAGCTGGGCCCGCTCCAGCCCGTGGCTCGAGCGGACTCCCCCGATGACTTGGATCGAGCCGCCGTGACCCCCGTGGCTGCCTGCACCTCCCTGGCCGCCATCCCCAGCGCGCACCAGTCCGGAGACCAACAGGTCCGGCGCCTCGACGCGCACATCGCTGCCGTTTCCGCCGGGCTGTCCCGCGCTCTGGGCCGCAGTGAGCCCCCCCCAATCAAGGCCGCGGCCACCCAAGACTTCCCCGGTGATCGTCAGGCGCCTGCCTGCCCACATCCGCAGATACGGAGCGTCGGCCTTCGATTCGCCCGCGGCTCGATCCGCCAGCAGCAGCCGTCCAGCGATCAGCAGCTCACCCGTCGCCTCGATCACCAGATCCTCGGCGACGGTTGCCGTGACCCCCGCGGGCAGGCGCACCGTTTCCGCCCGGATCAATCCGCGCAGCACTTGCCCCTGCGCCAACAAGATCTCACCAGAGGTCGGGATGGGCTGCTGGGCTCCGACGCTGCCGCCAGAGCTGGCGGCGCTCAGCAGGCACCACAGGAAGGCCCGCGGGATCCGCAGGGGCCGACGCGACCAGCTGGGATCGGGGTCACGTCGCGTGGCCCGCGGATGGAGGACAGGAGCTAGGGGCAAACGAGCATCGGCCGAGGGCATCATCGGAGGACTTCGGAAAAGGGCGGGAACTCATCGAGCGATCTGGGCGACGAAACCGCTGCAGAGAGACGCTACCCCCCCCTCCGCGTGTCAAGTTCAGTCTGGGTCCGGCACCTGGGCCGCGGAGGCGATGTCGGGAAGGCCCCCCTCGAGTGCAGCTCGAGGCGATTTGTCCGCTGGCGTCAGCGCGGCTCGAGCTGGGCACTCTTGCGCGCCAGGAACGGCGCGGCCAGCAGGGCCAGGAGGTAGACGCCCGCGCCGACCCAGACCACCAGCCGGAAGCCCAGGGAGATCGAGAGCACCACGGTCAGCACCGAGCCGACCACGGAGGTGTAGCCGTTGATGCCCCAGGCCCAGGCGCTGACCTGGGGGCCGGCGGCGGCGATCTTGCGCAGGCCCAGGGCGAAGGGCATGCCCATCGCCAGGGCCAGGGGCGCCAGCAGGCCCACCGAGATGGCGATGCGGGGGCCGTCGGGCAGCATCAGGGCGGCGTCGAAGACGCGCTCCAGCAGGAACGGATACCCGGCGGCCAGCAGGACCACCCCCAGCAGCGGCAGCAGCGGGCTCGTCAGGCGCGCCGAGAGCGCCGCGCCGATCCCTGAAAAGATCAGCACGCTGAACAGCACCACCGCCAGGGAGTAGAGCGGATTGCCGAGAAACAGGATGAACTGCTGGGCCAGCACCACCTCGACGAAGATGAAGCCCAGGCCCAGGGAACCGAAGTAGAGCAGCACCGGCAGGCGCCGGGCCAGGCGGCCCTCGGGCCCGACCTCGAGCTTCCACAGGGGCTGGATCACGAAGAACCAGGAGACCAGCGCCGAGATGATCAGCAGCAGCGCCAGGATCGCGTGGGCGGTCAGGCCGCCCAGGATGTTGAGGAAGCTCTCCTTTTCGGCCAGGTGGCGGAAGCGCGAGACCTCGAAGAAGAACGGCCGGTCGTCCGTGGGCGGGGCCACGTCGTAGGGGTAGTCGCGCAGGAAGGCGGCCTTGTCCGGGGAGCTGGCGAAGGTTTCGAACCAGTTCTGGATCGGCAGCTTGGTCTGCGGGTGCAGCACCGTCGAAGCCCGCGCGGGATGGAACAGGGGCTTGAACTCGAGCTCCGCGCAGGTCTGGTCCAGGGTCGCCAGCTCCTCGGGGCTGAAGGGCGCCTTGCCGAACAGGATCACCGCGAAACCCTGGGATTCGACCAGCAGGATGTGGCGCGCGGGATCGGTCACGCCGGCGCGCTCGAGGGCGCCCCAGGCCAGGGTCATCAGGCGCAGCTCCTCGCGCGGGTGGCCGGTCTCCTGGTCGGGCAGCACCCAGCGGGTCAGGGTCACGATGCCGCCGGGCTTGGTGTGCGCCAGGTAGGTGTCGAAGGCTTCTTCGGTGTAGAGGAAGTTCTCCGACAGGGAGAAGGCGCCGGCCTGGGTGGTCGAGGCCGTGTCGACCCCCGAGAGCTGCACCACGTCGTAGAGGCGCGGATCGCGCTCCAGGAAGTGGCGCCCCTCGCTGACCACGATCTCGACCCCGTCGGTCTGGTCCGCCGGGTCGTACAGCCGGCCCTGGAAGTCGAGCAGGGTGCCCTCCGCATCGCGCGCGGTCTGCACCGCCTTGACGATCGAGGGGTTGATCTCGACGCCGGTGATCGAGCGCTGTCCGAAGCGCTTGGCCGTGAGCAGGTCCATGCCGCCGCCGGCGCCGATGCAGAGCACGTCGGCGTCCTTGCGGATGCGGTGCACCAAGCTGGCCGGCAGGTACTCGACCACCTCGGGGGGCGGGCCGGCGCTGCGGTCCCACTCGAGCACGTTGGTCATCGCCCAGGTGTCGATGGTGATGCCCTTCTGGCGCGGCTCCTGGCCCTGGAATTTGGGCGAGAGGCCCCACAGGCCCCAGACCCCCTCGGAGGCGGGCCAGGTGAAGGCATCGACCCGCGAGAGCGAGGTCCATTCGGTGAATTCGATCAGCGAAGCCGGCTCGGTGACCACGCCGCCATCGGGCTTGCGCGGCAGCAGGTCCAGCGGCACGCGCACCTCGCGATCGTAGGGCGTCTTGGCCACCAGGCTCTGGGTGGCGGCGTCGAGCACCGGCTCGCCGTAATAGACCACCTCGCGGCCGTCGGTCAGGCGCACGCGGCGCGGCAGGTGGCGCTCGGTCCAAGCCTCGACG
>JBILNK010000175.1:0-9057 GCA_044375105.1 Planctomycetota bacterium | reverse complement strand
CGCCGCCCCCGCGGCCTGCCGGGCGGGTTCGGCAGGGCTGCGGGGTGGAGCGCCGATCGGGCCATAGGAGGGGGTTCTTCGGGCCTTCACCCCCCCCGGATGCAGCCGCCCCCGCGTCCGCTCCCGTACGGGGGATGCCCGAATCCCCTCCGGGCAGGGCGGCCGACCCCTGCCCTGGGAGCCCGCGTCCCGGTCTGCCCTCGCACCGAGGAGGCCCTGCGGCGGTCCCCTCTGCTCTCCAGGAGCGTCTACCCGATCTGGGCCGGGCCGCCATCCACAGCCAAGTCGAGCGCCGGGCCCGCCTGGGTCACCGCGACCGCTCGAGGCAGCCTTCGTGCACTCGCCCCGGGCGAGCCAGCACACAGCCACATTCACAGGCCGCAGCGCTCGCCGGCCCGAGCGACGCAAATCCCGCTTTGTCCGGCGGAAACGGCGCCGCAGTCCGCAGAGGTCCTTTGGCGAGCCGATCCCAAGTCGTCCTTGCGCGTGGCGCCTTGTGACCACGCCAGCGAACCGATGCCTTCCGGCTCGCGACGATCCCCATCCTCCACACACCTCCAGAGACGACCCATGTCGAATCAACTGAAAGCCATTCTCCTGGCGATCCTCCTGATCCCCCTGGCCTCCTTCTTCCACACGGCACTCGCCCAGAACCCGACTGGATACACGCAGATCGATGTGATCCATCGTTCTCCGGTCGACAGCAAGATGCAGTTCTCTGGCAGCGCGACGCTCAAGGCCGAGATCTCGATCGACGGCCAGAAGTACAGCGCGACGCTCGAGGTCGAGAGCAATACGAAGACCCGCGCGGAAGCCGCCAAAGAACTGGCGGATCTGCTGAAGAACCAGCTGCCCGCAAAGCACAAGGACAAGGTCAAGCAGCGCGAGGCCACGATCACCGTCACGGGAACCGACAAGGGCCCGGGCACTGGAGACAAGCCCCATGAGCACCCGAACACCGGCACCACCGTGAACACCAATCGGGCGCGAACGACCCAATTCTCCGGCTGATCAAGCCAGTCCGCCGACGCCCTCCGATTACCAAGCAACAACCCTCATCGACAACCAAACCCCATCCCATCATGAAGATCCTCAACCGCCGCAGTCTCCTGTCAATCGCCGTCGCCATAGCAGCCGCCCTGTGCCTGCAGATCGACTCCGCTCGGGCCGGGAGTCTGATCGAAGACTGCGCACCCGAGAAATTCAACCTCGAGATCAACTGTGACCAGGGCATCGTCGACGCCCGGCACAAGATCGAGATGACCGTCAAGGACGCCAATGGCAACTCCAAGGGACCGTTCACGGCCTACGTCGAGGCAAGCGGGTCCACCGGCGGCGCCGCCCTTTCCCTGCAGACCGACATGAGCAGCAAGGGGTTCTCGGACGTCAAGATCCTCGACGACACGAACCACAAGTCGGAAACGATGCAGCTCCCCGATGGCTGGTCCGTGGAGAAGGTCACGGTTTCCAAGCAGGGAAGCGACGGCAAGTGGTCGCCCTCGGACGGCCATCTGTTCGTCAGCGACTGCGCCGGGAACAAGATCAGCAATCAATGACAGGCCGCTGAATCGGGTTGCCGGCGCTCCGCCAACAGGCCTCAGGCAGGGGGAGCGCCGGCGCTGAGATCCGATTCGAGCTGAGCGGCACCGGGGACTTCGCGCGAGCCAGCCATTTGTGCGATGCTGCCTCCTCCCTGACACGCCGCTACGTCGCTTGATCCCGGGGTTCCGAGTCGGTCTTGACCGACCCGGGGCCCTGGGGCCGATGGAGGTAACCACTCTCTTCTCGAGCGCACCGGGAGCCCATCCAGATGGGGAGCCATGCCCCGTTCGTGCGGGGTTGCCGGACCGATCGATCACGGGTATCTGTGGCTCGCGGGGCACCGGATCGAGACTTCCCCTGTCTGCAGCCAGGCTTCCCTGCATCGGGCGCGCGACCCGGTCCGGGCCAGCCGATTCTCCGTTTGCGACTGGCGTTCGCTTCAACATCTGGTCCGAACCAGTGGGGATCGGAGAACGAACCCGACGGCCGGGCTGGAGCCTGGTGCCAACATCGGGCTTTTGTTTAAGCTCTGGCATGGCCTGGTTGGCGTACGTGGTCGCGAGTTTGTTCGTGTTGCTGGGCGGCGCCTGCGTGGCGGCGCTGGTGATCCAGTTGCCCGGGACCTGGGTGCTGCTCGGGCTGGCGCTGCTGATCGAATGGGCCGATGCGCTGTACCTGCCGGAGGGCGCGCGCCAGACCTTCGGCTGGTGGACCCTGGGGGGCGCCCTGGGCCTGGGGATCTTGGGCGAGTTGCTCGAGTTCCTGGCCGGGGTGCTGGGCACCAAGCGCGGCGGCGGCTCGAACCGCGGCTTGTGGGGCGCCCTGATCGGGGGCATCGCCGGGGCCTTCGTGTTCACGCCGCTGTTCTTCTTCGCGCCGCTGTTCGGGACCCTGCTGGGTTCCCTGCTCGGCACCGTGGTCGGCGCCATCGCCGGCGAGCTCTACGACCAGCGCCAGCGCGGCCAGGGCCTGTCCCTCGCCAGCACGCTGCGCCCCGCCGCCTGGGCCACCCTGGGCCGCCTGCTCGGCACCTCGGGCAAGGTCGCCCTGGGCCTGCTGATGTGGCTCGTGCTCTCGATCGACGCCTTCCTCTGAAGCCGAGGGTGCCGCCCGCGCCGATTCAGCCGCGGTCCGGGGTCTGACATCGAGGAGCTCCCGCATGGGGCTGCGCCCGATACGGAGATCGCTGAAGCGGCTACTGGCTGGGATCAGCGCGTTGCGCTCGCTCCGAGCTGCTCGGGTCGCCGGATGGCGTGCCCAACGCATGCGGTGAGCCCATGTCTGTGGCTCGAGCGCAGCGAGAGTCGATCCTTTCTTGCCCGATCTGTCTATCGGCCGCGCGAGAGGATCGCGGAGGTCTGCTCGAGCAGCGGGCTTTCGAGCAGCGGGCCCTAGCAGCCGCGCCGGAGGTTTGGCAGGTGCTCGGAATCGTTGGTCAGGGCGCGTACCGCGTGGTCGCTGCCCTGGCGGGTCGCGAAGCGTTTGCGGTCCGCGTTGGCGCCCCTTATTCCAAGGTGATGCGCAGGGCGTTGGAGAAGTCGCAGCTGAGGTTGGTGCACAGGGGGCCGGAGACCGGCGTGGCCCACTGGACGGCGGCTTGCAGGCCCACCAGGGTGGGGGAGTTGGGCAGGTTGATCGAAACCAGGCCGGAGCCGGCGCCGGAGAGGGGCGCGGAGAGCACCAGCAGCTGGGTCAGGTCGATGCGCAGCACGCAGCCGCCGCAGGGCAGCCCGCTGGATTCGTTGCCGATCAGGGCGAAGCTGGTGCCGGAGATCTGATCGGTGTCCACGGACAGCCGCAAAGGGCCGAAGCCGATCGCGGCTCCCTCCACGAAGGCCTTGCCGCCCTTGCCGCAGCCGCCGCCCAGGTCCTGCCAGCGGCCCGGGGAGCCGAAGCGGCGGCCGCGTAGCACGCCGGGAGCGACCTGAATGATGGGGACCGAGGCCCCATCGAAATTGAGCAACAGGGCTTCGTCTTCCTGGTTGCTGTCGAGGATCGACGAGGGCAGTTCACCGCTGGCCTGTGCGGTCAGCGCGCCCACGGGGCCGGGCAGGTTGGCCAGGATGCCGCCGGCTTCGATCGCAGACAGGTCGGTGGTCGAGTAGAGCCCGGTCCAGCCCCGCAATTGGAGGCTCTGCAAGAACAGTCCCACCCCGACCAGGGTGCCTTCAGGAGTCCAGCAGACTTCCGCACCGAAAGGCACGCCCTCATCGGTCTGGAAGTTGTCCAGGACCGTGGGACCAGCTCCCAGGGACAGGCTTGAAAGCAGGGAGTTGTAGTCGCAGCGTCGCGCCAAGAGATCGACTTCGAAGCTACCGGGCGGCAGATCGTTCGTGCGGGTCCAGACGACGACGAAGCGCTGGCCATCGCCGTCCACCGCTGGCACCGAAAGCTCCGCGAAATCGCCCAGGGTCTGGGTCGCCAGGGTTGCCTGGGCACCCAGCAGCACCGCGTTGCGGTCCACGGCGCGCACGGCGATCGAGGTGCTGGTGGCCGTGGGCTGGAGCCGGACGGCCGTCAGGAAGGTGCCCGCTTCGCCGCCATGGTTGGAGATGGCGGCCCGAGCATCCAAACCCGAGCCCGTCGGCTTGAGCCCCAGGTTGATCGCGCTGCCCAGGAAGGCCGGGGCCGCGCTGGTGCTCACCGTGACCTGGCGCAGCAGGTATTGGGTGCCTCCGCCGTCGTAGACCAGCAGCAGCTCGTCGTCCGCGTCGGTATTCTCGCTCGACAGGTCGAAGGGCCATTCGTCGAGCCCCGTGGTAAAGGTCAAGGCCACGGCGGAGCTCAGCGCCCCGGTGCTGGCCTCGATCGAGCGCGCCCACAGGTCGGTTTGCCCCGCCAAGTCCTCCTGGGCCCAGACCAACAGGAAGCGGTTGCTGAGCCGGCAGTAGCCGGCCACCACTTCGCGGGCCCGGCCGGTGGTGTCGATCGAAAGGGTCGAGCCGACCACGGCGCCGGTGCTCGAGTTGTAGCGCCGCGCCAGCAGGCTGCCCGAGGCGTCGGTGAAAGCGGTCAGATAGACGTTGGCGGGCCCGCTGGCAGCCGCAGCGGCAAGTAGGTCCTTGGGATCCGGGTCGATGGTCAGGACCGTGCCGAACAGCGGATCGAGCAGCACGGGCCAGGCGGCCTGGTCGATGAATTCGTCCGGCAGAACGTATTCGAGGAAACCTGGCCCATGGCGCAGGGACCCCGACGCGCGTTGGCCCGCCGCGTCGATGCCGGTCACGCCGCCGATCGCGAGCTGGGGCCCCGCGCTCCCATCGACCAGCAGCAGGCCGTTCGGACCGCCTTCGAAGGCCAGGTCGGTGCGGGCCTCGAAGCGCACCACCAGGTCCCCATCCCCCGGCGGCGGCGCGGCGAACAGCAGGCTGTGCTCGAGGCCCCGCTCCTCGATCTCGAAGCGCTCCACGACCCCGGCCGCCAGGCTGCGGCTCGCCAGGCGCGAGTCCGGCGAGGTTTCCAGGGCCTGGGCGAAGACCCCGCAGCCGTCCGCGGAGCCGCGCCCATAGCTCGACGGGGCGAGCAGCAGGCCCGGACTGTCGGCACCCAGGGACAGGCTCAGCCCGGACGGGCCCACACGGACCTCGAGCTCGCCCACGCGGGTGCTGGCCGCGCCGCTCCAAAGCTCCCAGCGGGGCTCAGCGGGAGCTTGGATTTCGAGCGGTTGGTCCTCGCGGGCAACGCCCTGCAGGGTCAGCAGCAACAGGGGGAGGGCGTGGGGCAACATGGCGGGTCGGGGAGCGGGCGGGGAAGCGTGTCGGGAAGCGTGTCGCTCGGGGCCTGGCCCGAGGCGGGATCGAGGGGCGCGGTGGACCGCCGCCCGCGCGGCGGATCAGGATCCGATCGTGACCAGCAGTCGGTCCGAGAAGGACACGTTGGCCGCCAAGAAGCAGGGGCTGGCGCTGGTCAGGAGCACCGTCCATTGCACGATCAGCTGGGCGCCGATCGCCGTGGTGCGGCAGGGGATCGGGAGCTGCACCGCGGCGCTGCCGCCCGACATGGGCACCGTGGTGGTGATGAAGAAGGGTTCGATCAGGCAGGCGCCGCAGGCGATCGGCAGGGCCGCGCCGTTGACGGCGATGTTGAGGACCGCGACCGGCGCCACAGGATCGGCGCCGCTCAGCGTGCAAGCGAAGCCGCCCACGCCGATCGCCGGGACCTGGTTGACGCCCGTGCTGCCGCCGCCCGTGCAGCCGCCGCCCTGGGAGACTGCGTTGCCGTTTTGGGCCGCCAGCACCAGACCGCGGGACTGGATGTCCGAATTGAGCGGCAGGGTCAGGGCGATGCGCTCCCACAGGATCAGGGCGCGGTCGTCGCCGTTGCCGCCGCCGCTGGGCAGCTCACCGGCCAGCGCCGGCGCCCGGTTGAACCCGGTCAGGGTCCCGGCCGCCGCGACCGGCTCGCACTCGACGCAGGTGCTCGGGTCGACGCCCTTGACGAAGATGTCGTAGTCGAAGGTGCCGCCCTCGTCGGCCCAGGCCACGAAGGCCTTGCTGCCCATCCACACCACGGCGGGCTCGATCTCGTCGTCGTTGATGCCGCTGTCCACGAACACCGGGCCCGCGGGCACGCTCAGGTTGGTGCCGTCGAAGCTCAGCGACCAGGCGCGCACGTCGTGCTCCGTGGCGCCGACGGTTTCCGGGGTCTGGGCGGCCAGCAGCCAGCGGCCGTTGCTGGCCGAGGCCGGGAAGCCGTCCACCGAGGGCCGGCGGATGCTGTTGAAATCCGGCAGCGTGAGGAGCTGGGAGCTGCCGAGGGGCACCCCATCGCGGCGCACCACCTGGCAGCGCACCGAGTCGTTCAGCAGCCCCCGGGAGCGCCAAGCCACCAGGTACAGGCCGCCGTTGCCCCCGGTGTGCGAAATCGTGGGCTGGTCGTTGCCGAAGGTGCTCTGGTCCGGCGGGTTGGTGGTGCCGAGCACCACCGGCGCTCCGAACACGTCGGCTTGCAGGCGCGCGAGTTTCACATCGGCGCCGTTGTCGCTGCCGTAGACCAGCAGGCTGACGTCCCCTTGGCCGGCCACGGCCTCGCTGCCGATGGCCAGCTCCGGACCCGTGGCGGCGCTGCTGGCCGCGACCGACGTGGCGCTCGAGACCGAGCCCCCGGGGCTGACGCTGCGCGCGCTGATGCCGTAGGGCCCGAACACGAAGCTGGCCAGCCGGTAGGCCACCAGGAAGCTGCCGGCATCGCGGTTGAAGCCCACCGCCGGGTCGCGGGCCAGGGTGTCGCTGGTCCCCAGGTTCACGGTGATCAGCCCGCCCACCGGAGCGCCGAAGACATCGAGGAGCTGGGCGCGCAGTTCCGACTGGGTCGAGGAGAGATCCACCGACCAGGCGGCCAGGAACCGGTTGAGCACCGGGTGGTATGCGAGGGCCGGGCTGGCGGCGTCACCCGCCGAAGAGACCGTCCCGACCGAGCCGATCAGCGGATCGAGCACCAGGGGATAGGCGGCCTGATCCACGAATTCCGCGGGCAGCCGCAGCCACAGGGAGCCGTCCGCGTAGCGCAGATCACCCACCTGGGTCTGGCCCGCGGCGTCGATGCCGAGCACGCCCGAAACGGAGAGCACCTCGCGGCCTTCGTGACGGAAGGTCACGGCGTCGCGCCAGCCGCTCTGGTCCGGCCGGGCGAGCTCGCCGCCGACGCTGAGTTCGACCAGCAGATCGCCCTCCCCGGCCGGCTCGCTGGCGAAGGTGAAGCCCTGCTCGAGGCCGCCCTCGCGGCTCTCGTACCACTCGCTGAGCCCGTTGCGCTCGTACACCGCGCGCTGTCCCGAAAGGCGCGGCACCAGGATCTCGCCGCGGTGCGAGCGCGCCCAGGAGCCGCGCTGCACGCCGGCCAATCCGAGCTCGAGCGCCGGGCTGCGATCCACCTCGCGGCCGAGCACGGCCGTCACCCGCACGCCCTCCGGATCGATCTCGGCGCTCCAGCCGGGTCCTCCGGCGACGAGCCCGCCATCGAGCTCCCCGAGCCCATGGGCGCGGCCCAGGGCCTGTGCGGCGATCTCGGGCGCCAAGGCGGTTTGTGCGTGGGCTTTGGAGGAATCAGCGGCCGCCAGCAGGCCCAGGGCGGCGAAGGCCAGGAATTTCATGGGAGTTTGGGGAAGCAGGACGTGCGTTGTTTTCTTGGTATTCGGATCGGGGGCCGATTGCGCGGCGGATCGCGGTCCCCCGCGGGGTCACCTGCACGCGCTCATTCGATGGTCAGGCGCACGGCGTTCGAGAAGTCGGCGGACAGGGCGCTGCACTGGGGCGAGAGGGAAGGCGTGACCCACTGCAAGGCGGCGACCGCGCCGACCGTGGCCGGGTTGTTGGGCACGGCCAGGTCGACCCGCGTTGCGCCATAGGATTCGGTGGTGCGCGTCACGACGAGCATCGAAGTCGGTTCGATGAACAGAGTGCAGCCGCCGCAGGGCAAGCCGCTCCCCGGCAGACCGATCAGCGCGAAGGTCGTGACGTTGGGCAGATCCAGGTCCAAGTGCATCCGCACGATCACCCCGGGCGTCAGACCGGTGGCGCTGGCGCTGCCGCCCGCGCCGCAGCCGCCGCCCAGGTTTTCGACCCTGGCCAAGGCGCGCGTCACCGCCAGATCGCCCGGGAGCGAGACCAGCGGCCCGCTGTTCTGGCCCGAAAGCGTGTCGATCAGCTGCACCAGGTAGTCCTCGTCCCCGCTGCCCGGGGAGAGCGCACTGCCCACCGCCCAGCCCACCAGGCAGCCCTCCGGGGTCCAAGCGACGGAAGGCCGCGCGTAGGTGGAGAAAAGCGGGGCCGAGGCCAGCACACGCGGTGCCGAGACGGTCTGCAAGGAACTGGTGGTGGCATCGAAGCGATAGGTAGCCACGCCGATGCGGCTCTCGCCGATGCGCCAGGCGCACACGAAGCGCTCTCCATCGGAGTCGATGGCTGGCTCGCTGAACGAACCCAGGCCAGGGAAATCGCTGCCGTCCGCCAGGGTCAATACAGGCGTCAGGGCCTGGCAGTTGCGATCGAGCACGCGCAGCAGCAGGTCGTTGACGAAGATCGCGTCGGTGCGCAGGAAGGCGAAGCGTCCCGCAGGGCCGCCCTGGGTCGAGAGCGCCACCGATTGTTCGGCCGTGCCGCCGGTGTTGACGCCCGGGACCAGGGTGTTGCCCGTGAAGGCCGGCACACCGCTCACCGGCACGGTCACCTGGCGCAGGCTGCTGGAGCCCGAACCGTTGTCGAACAGCAGCAGCAGCTCGTCATCGGCCGTGCTGGTCTCGTTGCTGAGCGCCACGGGGGCTTCCGAAAGCGTCGTCGTGAACAAGAGCGCGCCGCCGCTGCCGAGGGCGCCGTTGCTGGCGTCGATCGTGCGACCGATCAGGTCGGTCTGGTTGGCCAGGTCCGCCTGGGACCACACCGCCAGGTAACGGTTGTTGAGCCGGCTCCAGCCGAGGCGCGCCACCTGGGCGCGCCCGGTCGTGTCCAGGGCGATCTGCCCGCCGACCAGGGCTCCGCTCGAGCTCAGGCGCTGGGCCACCAGGTTGCCCTGGGTCGC
>JBILNK010000032.1:0-30311 GCA_044375105.1 Planctomycetota bacterium | reverse complement strand
GCGTCCCCGGCTCGTCCGGCGGCGCCCCCCCCCCATGGGCTGGCACGACTATCAGGCGCTCAAGGACGTCTCCCAGGCCAACCGGGCCTTCTACGAGGCCTTTTCGGCGGGCGATTACGAGGCCATGGTCGAGCTCTGGCTCGACGAGGATTCGATCGTGTGCGTGCACCCCGGCGGCGAGGTGCTGCAGGGGCGGCTCAAGGTCCACGGATCCTGGCGCGCGATCCTGTCGGACGAGAGCCGCATGCAGATCGACCTGGTCGACGCCCAGTTCCAGGTGGCCGGCGAGGTGGCCTGGGTGACCCTGACCGAGCGTCTGCACTACGGGCCGCCGGAGGAACGGCGCCAGGCCGAGACCACGGCCACCAACCTGTTCCACAAGCGCTCGGGCCGCTGGTGGATGGTGCTGCACCATGCCGGCCCCCTGGCGCGGCGCTTCTTCGAGCCCGAGGAGTGAGCCCGAGGAAACGGCCTTGGCGCCGCGCCAGGGATCCAGTCAGGCGCGCACGAATTCGTGCCAATAGGCCGGGGCGGCCCGCGGCGCTTCGGCCTCGATCTCGAGCAGGCCGGCCCAAGCCCGCAGGTAGAGCACCACGTCCTCGCGGCGGTTGCGGCGCAGGCGCTCGCGGGTCTCGCGGGGCATAGTCGACAGAACCCTCCGATCGGCCAGGTCCTCGAGGTTGGCGATGTCGCTCCTGTCGAGGCCCAGGGCCAGCAGCTCTTCGATCACCGCGTCGATCGGCAGCCCGCTCGCGGGGCAGGCTTCGACGGCCATCTGGCCCCAATCGCCGCTTTTCTCGCGGGCCACGGCCAGCAGCTCCGAACGGCTGCGTTTGGTCACGGTCTGGGCCAGGTGCCCGCAGTTGCAGGCGCCAGGGTGGCCCCACTGGTAGGGCGCCCCGGAGGAGAGACGGTCGGCGGTGGCGTAGAGGGCGCGGATCAGGGTGGGGCTGGGGCGTGCCATAGGTGAGGCATGGCATAGCCCAGCCCGGTCGCGGTCACAAGCTCCCCGCCACCCCCCCAGGCCCACGCGCGGCCCGGGCGGGCGTTGGTTAGCCTCTGGCATGCCCCCGCGCCAATCGAGGCCCACGCCCCAAGCCAGCCCGGCATCCAAAACCAAGGCCACCGGCAAGGCCAAAGCCAAGGGAGCCCTGCCACCCTCCGCTCCGGAAGCTCAAAACGCTGCCCCCCAAACCAAGCCCCGCGCAGCAGTCGCGCGCTCGTCCAAAAAACGGGCCCGCGGTCCGGGAGCCTGGAAGGTGATCACCGCCCGACCGCTGCTGCCCTTCCCGGCCCCGGTGCGCCCGGACCTGCCGCCCAGCGAGCATCCCGGCGTGCTAATCGCGCGCCGCCTCAGCGCCGCCCTCGATCAACTGCAGTTCGAGCCGCCGGTCTCCCACGTCTACAACCCGCTGGAGTACGCCCGCGCCCCCGGCGAGCTCTACATCGAACGCTACGCCCAAACGGGCATCGAAGCCCTGCTCTTGGGCATGAACCCGGGCCCCTTCGGCATGGTGCAAACCGGCGTGCCCTTCGGCGAGGTGCAACTGGCGCGCGAATTTCTCAAGGTCGAGGCCGCCGTCTTGCGCCCGAGCAGCGAGCACCCCAAGCGCCCCATCGAAGGCTTCGCCTGCCGGCGCAGCGAAGTCTCCGGCCAGCGCGTGTGGAGCTGGGTCAAAGCGCGCTTCCAGACCCCCGAAGCGTTCTTTGAGCGCTTCTTCGTCTGGAACTGGTGCCCTTTAGCCTTTTTGGAAGCCGGCGGTAAGAACCGCACCCCCGACAAGCTGCCCCTCGACGAACGCCTGGCCCTGGAAGCCCTGTGCGACCGCGCCCTGGCCGATTGGATCCTCTACCTCCAGCCCAAACGCCTGATCGGCTTCGGCAAAGTCGCCGAAGCCGCCTTCCAACGGGCCGCCAAACTCGAGCCCCAAATCCAACAACCGATCGGCTCCATCCTGCACCCCAGCCCCGCCAACCCCCACGCCAACCGCGGCTGGTTAGCCGCCGCCGAGCAGCAACTGCGCGGATTGGGGATCAGGCTCTAGCTGCAGGGGCAGCTTGGCCTCAACTCACAGAGGGCCCCACGCGCCTGATTCCAGCTGCAAGCCCAATCTCGGCGCGGAAGCTACTGGGGCAAGGCCGTCTGGGGCGCAAGTCCCTTGCGGTAGATCAGATATTGGGTTTCGTCCCAGATTTCATAGAGCTCTGGATTTTGATCAAAGGGCAACCAGGTAATGCGAGTGAGACCAGCGGGCACACCATAGCCGCCAGTCAAGCTGTATTGTGGGTAGTCGCTCTCGACTCCCATCCAGTTGTCAGGTGGTTTCAAGTTGGCGTCCAATGGCGGGGACTTGACCAAATCATAGAGCCCTTCGCTTTCCCGCTTTTTGGCCAGGCTCCAAGCAAGTTTGTGATAGGCCATAAAACGCTCGTCGAAGGCCTCGTCCAGTTCCTCCCAGGTCATGCTCTTGGGGTATTTCGGGTCGAAATACCAATAGGGGAGCGGCGTCCGACTCCGCGGGCCGATCGTCTTCCAGTCCTCAAATTTTGGCCTGACCCACTCAGCCAGCGGATCCGACGCCGACTCCGCGTTCGTATTGAGGTCTGCCTCTGCCTCCGCCTCCCCGGGCTCCGCGACAGCCAGCGCTGCTGGCTCCGCAAGTCCTGCTTCCGTGCGTCCAAGCGAGTTTGGATGTGGTGCCGCTGACTCGACTTCGGTCACCTTGTTGGATGCCCTGTCAGCGGCAGCCCAGACGAAAACTGCCAGGACAGCCGCTCCCACTGCCACGATAGGCAAACGCCAAGAAGACGATCTATTCATGGGGAGTCCTTCAATCTCAAGATCTATAGGAAGGCAGTCGCAGGCAGTTCACAGTCATTGGCAAGCATTGCAATTAAACTGCAACACGCCGATGAGCCCTGCCACCGTTGGGCAGGCCCAGCGCTTCTCCTGATTTCGATTACAGGATATGACTTGAGAGACCGACTCAAAGGAAGTGGAGGGCACTTCAGGACACAGTATCTCAGTCGTATAGATGGCCTTGCAACCCTTGCACACCGCTCCATCCGAGGTTATGCTGGCCAGGATGGTGATCGTGCAGCCTTCACAAGGGAAGGTTGGGCTGGTCTTGGTTCCATCGCAACTCTGCGCTGCTGGCTGGCGGGCAAGGAGCAGTGCGAAAAGGCAGGTGGTCGCGAAGATCGTTAGGTTCTTCACTTCGTACTCCGGGGTTGGAAAGTAGAGAGGCGCCCTAAACATCCGCCCCCAAAAAGACCCTAGACACTCCGGGGCCCGAGGGGTGCCCGGGGCCCGGGGCCCGGGGGGTGCCCGGGGCCCGGGGGGTGCCCGGGCGATCTTGAAAAACTAACACCGGGTGGGGTGCTGTCAAGCCCAGCGAGCCCCGATTTCCGCCGCTGGTGTTGGGCCCCCGCACCGCACCCCTGCTACAGCCGTCGGGCGGCTGAGGGCCGCCCAGGCGATGCGCCGCGCGGCGCTAGCTCCTCGCGCCCAGGCCGAAGGGCAGGTCGGATTCGAAGCGGTTGAAGATCAGGCCGGCGATCTTCATGTTGGCTTGGGAGACGAGTTCGATGCAGCGGTCGAGTTCGCGCTTTTGGGTTTCGCGGCCGCGCACGACCAGGATCACGGCGTCGATCTGTTCGGCTAGGAGCAGGGTACCGGGGTACTCGAGCAGCGGCGGGGCGTCGTAGATCACGTACTGACCGCGGGCTTCGAAATCGCGCGCCACGCGATCCATGCGGTCGCGGGCGAAATCACCAGGCTCGAGCACCTTGGCCTCGCCGGCGGCAAAAACATGCAGCTTGTCGAGATCGCCGACCTCGATGCGGCAATAGCCGGACTCGGCGCTGCCGGAGAGCAGCTCGCCCACGCCGGGGCCCTCGCCGGCCGCCAGATAGCCGGCCAAAGCCGGGCGCTCGGTGTTGAGTTCGGCCAGGACCACGCCTTCGCGCAGGTTGCGGGCCAGGCCCAGGGCCGCTGCGGCCGAGATCAGGGTCGTGCCGGTGCCCTGGTGCGGGGCCGTGAACAGGTAGCGCGTGGTGCCGCCGCGCGGGTTGCGGCGCACCAGCTTGGGCCACAGATCGTCGGAGAGCTCGCGCAGGGAGTCGATGGCCTCGAGCAGCGGGACGTCGAGGCGCGCATAAGGGCGCGGCTCGGGGGTTTGGGGGCGCGGCTTGCGCAGGCGCTCCAAGAACCCCTGCCCACGGCTCTGCAAGCCGTGGGCAGGATTGCCGGCCGGGAGCGGCGGCGTCGATTCGGGCAGGGCGTTCATGGGCCGGGGATCAGATGTAGCTGCGCACGCGCTGCAGGCGGCGCACCTCGGCGGACTCGGGGATCACCGCAAGCAGCTCGAGCCCGGTAGCGCGCTGCACGGAGGACGGATAGCGCAGACGACGCTCGAAAGCCTGGCGCAGCACGGCGGCGCTGGTGCCGAGAGCCAGTCCCGCACCGAGGCCCAGCACGACCAGCTTGAGGCGCTTGGGCCCGGTCTTCTCCATCGGCAGGTCAGCCTCCTGCAGTACCGAGAGGTTGCTCTTGCCCTCGAGGTCGAGGACCGCCAAGGCGCGCAGGTCCCGCAGGGTCGCATCCATGGCGCGGTACTCGGCTTCGGCCTCGCCGGCGGCCGAAGCCAGTTCGCGCAGGCGCGGCTCGAGACCCTTGAGCTCCTCGAGCTCGAGGCGCCGACGCTGGATTTCCTCGCCGAGCGAGGTGCGGCGCACATCGGCGGCCGGGATCAGACCGTCGAGCAGCGCCAGGCGCTCGCGCGCCGCCGCCAGGGCATCGCTGCTGATCGCAGAGGACTTGGTCGTTTCCTGGAGTTTGGCCTTCTCGGCCTCCAGGGCAGGAAATTCGCGCTGGGCCGTGGCGAAGTCGGTCTCGAGCTCGACCAGGGCGCGCAGTTTCTCCTCGAGCTCTAGGTCGAAGCTCAGCAGGCGGTTTTCGGTCACGAAGCGGTCGAGCTCGGCCTGCGCCTTGACAGCCGCCCGCCGCCGCTCGTCGAGCTTCTGCAGCATTGGCTCGATGTCGACCGAAAACTGCTCGCGGTGGCGCTCGAGGAAGGCGGCCACCAGCCGCGAACAGACGTCCTGGGCCTTCTCCGGCGAGGTCGACGTGTGCAACACCGAAATCACGTTGGAGCCGGTCTCGTTGAAAACCACCGTGTCTTGGCGCAGCACCTTTGTGGCCGCCAAGGCGCGCTCGTCCTCGCTGAGCTGGGCCATGCCCTGCTCCAGGTCCATGCTGGCGATCAGGTAGGCCTGCAGCTCGTGCATCAGTCGCACGGGCAAGGACACGTTGCTGCCGTCGCCGTCGTGGCGCAGGGGATCGGCGGGCTTCATCAGGGCCACCGGCCCGTCCGGATAATCGGCCACGACGCGCTTGAAGACCGCCACGTTGGTCAGCAGGTGGATCTCGTCCTCCATGGTGGGCGTGGACTCACGCCGCGGCCCGGCACCGACGATGGCTTCCGGGGTGATCTGCTCGCGCTCCCCGAGGCGCAGCAGCAGCTTGGCCTGGCTGACATAGGTGTTGGACTTCGAGGCCGCCAGGTAGATGCCCAGGGTCAGCCCGAGACCGGCGCAGAACAAGATCGAGAGCCAGTAGCGCGCCACGCCGAACAGGATCGTCTCCTGCAGCTCGGAGAGCGCCTTGCGCTCGTCGCGGGAGAGGTCGTCGCGCGGTTGGTTGTCCACGATCGAGGTCTTGGGACGGGAGGAGGGCGGAACGCCGCGGCGGCGATCAAGCGGGGGCCGGGAACAGGAACGGGAAGGGCAGCAGGCGCCGGATGAAGTTGTCCACCCAGATGCCGACCCGGTCGATCTTGGTGTTGGGGATGTAGATCACGTCGAAGCTCTGCAGCAAGAGCGGCTCGCGGCCGACCCAGTGCTCAGGCCGCGCATCGATCACCCAATGGCGCTGGGTCTGGGTAGCCGGGTCCCAGCGCACCAGCAGCGTGCTGCTGAGCCAGGCCGTGTTGGTCGAGAAGCTGCCGGCCTTGCCGATCGCTTCCACCAAGGTCATACGCTGGTCCAGGCCGAACGCGATCGGGCCGGGCGTGTTGACCTCGCCCATGACCGTCACGCTGCGCGGCGCCGTGGCCACGATGGTCACCGTCAGCGCTTCGGGGAATTCGGTGGCGCGCGCCTCGCGGTAAGCCTGCTGAACCTGCTGGCGCACCTGCTCGGGGGTGAAGCCGCCGATGCGCAGGGTGCCGATGGCCGAGAAGCTGGCGGTGCCGTCCGGCAGCACGGTCAGCTCCTGGGCCAGGTCGGTGTCCTTGCTCGAATTGAGGGCGATCGTGTCGCCCGGCGTGATCACGAAGGTGTCCGCCAAACGCGTGGCGTTGATCTCCGGGGTGATCTCGATCAGGGTTGGGCCCTTGGGCGGGCTGTTGCAGCCCGACAGGGGCAGGGCGACCAGGGCCAGGGCGGCGAGGCGGCGCAGGAGCGGGGACACGCGGGAGGGCATGGGGGCGGAGGCCTCGGGAAGGCGGGTGCGCCAGTTTGGGCCTCGGCGGGCCGCCGCGCGAGCGCGCCCGGCGATCCCGGCCCGCGGCACGCCGTCGGTTGGGGATATCGTCCGCGCTCGGCAGGCCCGTGGGGGGCGGCCCCGCGGGGCTTCCCACGCCTGGGAGGCTGGGTCAGGGCTGCGGGAGGGGCCGCTCGGACCGTGCTCTCGTCGGGTCTCCTCCCTAAGCCCGTCTTCCGGCGAACCATGGGCCCCACCGCGACCCTCGCTCCCGGGGCCCGCCGAGGGCGGCGCATCCGAAGTCCGCGGTTGGGCCTTCGGCGCCAGGGCGAAGCCCGAGCCCACTTCCGACCCGCCTGAACCCCTGGGAAGGGTTGCAAGGCAGCGGCCATCTCGGCCCCTCCAACGCGGGGCTCAGGCCAAGGCCTCTGACGAGCTGGCGTCGGAGCCCGGTCGCAGCCGGGTCCACGCGTTTCCCAGACGGTCAGGGCGCCAGCAGCACGGGCGCCGGGTTCGTCACGGGGGGGCACTTTTCGTGTGGATAGGTCATCGCAACCCCATTCTTACCATGGAGAGGAGCCCAGTTTGGATCTCACATAGGCACGGATACCCTCGGCACTTGAAGCGCCGATCAGTTCCCTGCACCCCCGAGGCACATGCCGGAGCAGCCTTAGAATTCCAAGAAACCGTAGACCGAAGCCGGGGGCAGACCTCAAGCTGTCTGCAAAAAAGGACCGCTACCGAAGGAGTAAGATTACACAGAGCCACACTCGGCTCGTGCCCATATGAAGAAAGTCCACGTCTTCTTGGCGGTGGCCTTGGCGGTGACGGCCCTGGGGAGCTTTCTGGCTCTGCGAAACGGAACCCCGGATGAAGGCCTGAGGGAGCCCTCGGGCCCAGCCTCCCTCGACGCATTCGTGGTCGAAGGCCTAGTCCGGAGCGAATTGGAGGGAGGGGAAAATTTGCGGCTAAGCGCATCAGATGATGAATCAGGTGGTGAGCTTGGAGCTCCGCAGCTCGAGGAGCCCCGCGGTGAGCCCTGGGTCCGCTTGAAATACGACAAGCGCGTATGCGGTCGTAGGCTAGGAGACGTACTGTTCGAGTTCTATGGACAGGACTGGGATTGGTTGGAACCGCTATTCTCTCGACACGACATAGACCCAGACGAACCCATCACAATCAACGAGGAACTCGGAGATCTCGAGTCTTGTCTTCCCCGGTTTCCAGAGTTTCTGCTTAAGAATTATGACGAGACTCCTTTCGGGAAGAGTGCGCATTTGCGTATGCTGCCCAAGCTCTCGGGCACCCAGCCTCATAGTGCTCTGGACAGCATCGCCAGCCAAAAGACCTACAACCCACAGAAACGCAAGCTCGATAAGGCCTCCCCGCAGTACAGCTACCTCCGAGAGGTCATACAGAAGGAGCTACAGAACCTCGATGAGTTGAACCGAGCTCTCGAAGTCCGAAAGCGCAATGCAATCGTCGCAGACCTGGAGGGTTTCGATGCCTATCACCGTCCCAAGATCGGCTGGATTCGCGTGGGGCCGATCGTCTGCATCGGCGATCCAGCCTACAGCCCGGATCCTCGCTTCACGACCGTCCTCTCGCCGATGGGAGCGAACGTCGCACATCCCGAATGCTGGCTGTTCTCCTGCAACTACATGATGAACTGGAAGCTGATCCCCGACATTGCGAACGAAATTCAAGCGATAATCGACTACCAAGAGGCCCTCGAACCGGTCTTGGTCAGCCTGGTTGCTGCTGTACCGACCAAGCTTTGAACCCAACCTCCAACGGCTCGGGCGAAGCCTCGGAAGGGCCTGGCTCCTTGGCGCCGGTCAGGCCCCGCCGGGCGGGCGGCTCGGCGGATCGAAGATCAGGCTGTCGGTCAGCGGGCGGCGCTCGAGGGCGTGGCGGGGAACGCGGGCCCCCGGGGCCGGGTGGCCTACCGGGATCAGCATGTAGGCGCGCTCGTGCTCGCTGCGACCGAGCAGGGCTTCGAGGAAGCGCATCGGGCTCGGTGTGTGCGTCAGGGCCACCAGACCGGCGCGGTGGATGGCGGTCAGCAGGAAGCCCGTGGCGATGCCGACCGATTCCTCCGCATAGTAGACTTGGCCGCCGTCGTCGGCGCGGGTCAGGCGGAAGACCACGATCAGCCAGGGGGCGATTTCGAGGAATGGCTTTTCCCAGTCGGTGCCGAGGGGCCGCAGGTCGTCGAGCCAGCGCTGGCTGGCGCGGCGCTGGTAGAAGGCGCGCTCCTCCTCCTCGGCGGCCAGGCGGATGCGCCGCTTGAGCTCGGGATCCCCCACGGCCACGAAACGCCAGGGCTGCTTGTTGGCGCCCGAGGGCGCGCTGGTGGCGGAGCGCACCAGGGCTTCGATCGTGGCGCGCGAGACCGGCTCGGGGCTGAAGTCGCGCACCGAGCGGCGCGAAGCCAGGGAGGCGGCGAAACCTTGGGCGGCGGATTCGGGCGGTTCGCCGGGATCGAAGCGCGGCGGCAGCGCGAGGAACGACTCGGGGTCTTGATCCATGGTGGTGAGGCTACGCAGGACCGATCCGGGCCGAGACGCGGCCCCCCACAGAAAACGGGGCGCCATTGCGGCACGGGGCGGCGCCGATCCGCGCCGCTCTGCAGCGCGAACCCCGGACCAGCCGGTCCTGCTCGGCGCATCGACGGGCTACGGCGCTCCGTCCCGAGGGTCAGCGCCCGACCCGCCCCTGGCCTTTGGACCGCGGGGCCGCCGGCTCACAGGGGGCCGCCGACAGCCTCGAACAAAGCGGACAGCTCGGCCCCCAGGGCCTGGGCCTCGCTGTCACCGGCCTGGAGCACCTCGAGCAGGGCCTTTGCGAAGCCATCGATCGGCGCGGGCCGCAGATCGCCGGCGGGGGCCGCGTCCTTGAGCACGTGCCACTCGCGCTCCGCGGGCGCGCTGCCGTCGCCGAAGCGATAGCGCTCGAGGTCGCAGCCCGGGCGCCCGAAGAGGTCGGTCTCCAAGCCCCGCTGGGCCGCGTCCGCTGCGGCCAGCAAACGGGCGCTGGAGCCTTCGGGCAGCAACACGGCGCGCGGCGTGCCCAGCCCCACGTAGAGCCGATCGTCGGCCCCCAGGCCGAGCCAGGCCTCGCCGCGGCGGCAGGAGCGCAGCTCCAGCCCGAGCAGCAGGGGCGGACGGGCCGCCGGTGCGCGTGCGATCGGCGGCAGTTCGGGCCAGCGGCCGCCGGCGCGCGCGATCAGGCGCTGCTCGAGGGCCGCGAGGGCCGCCGGATTGGCGCCGACCTCCGGCGGAAAGCGCGGGTCGTAGTCCCCGAGCGGCAGTGCGTCCTGGGCGGCCGTGGCCGCGGGGGCACCGGCGGCCGCCGCCGCGGGCGGATCGTCGCTCGCCGCCCTGTCGCCGGCCGGGGCGGCGCGGCCCGGCCGCGGCGCGCGCTGCAGCCGCTGGGTCAGGAGCTGGGCGGCGCTGCGCCGCGCCAGGCCGCCGCAATCGAGATCGAAGAAGCGATCGCTGCGGCGCAGGTCCTCGAGCAGGTAGGCCAGGGCGCCGCCGTCCCCCCAGGCATCGAGCAGCAGCGCCGCGCGCCGCCGCACGGCGTCGCTCGGATCGAGCAGCCGCGCGCGCACCAGGGGCTCGAGCGCCTGGCGCTCTGCCGCGTCGAGGACGCCTTGGTCTTCGAGGGTCTGCAGGCCCACCAGGGCGCCCTCGCGCGCCGCCGCCAGCACGTCGCCCAGGGCCGCCTGGAAGCGCGGCAGGTCGGCGCTGCCGGGGCTCTGCGCCAGGGCGCGCAAGAGCGCCGGGCGCCAGGGGAAATCGAGATCGCCCAGGGCGGCGGCCAGGCGCGCTTCCAGCGCCGGATCGTCGAAGCTGCCCAATTCGCCGAGCAGCTCCGGCCCGAGACCCGCCAGGTCCTCTGGCCCCTCCCCGAGCAAGGCCCGGATCGCTTCCAGGGCCGGCGCCCCGAGCCGCACCAAACGCTGCGCCGCCTGGGGCCGCACCACCGGCGAGCCGTTGCGCGTCAATTCGAGCAGCTTCTGGATCTCGCCGGGCTTGGGCCCCGCCGCGGGCTCCTGGGCCCTGGCGCTCTGCGCCGGAACCAGCGCCGCGACCAGCGCCAGGCAGGCCAGCGCGCGGCCCGATCGGGCGCGCCTGGACATCAGAAGATGCGGCCCTTCAGGCGGTAGACGCTGTGGATGAAGCCGTCGACCTCGAGCTCGCCGACCGAGAGCGTGCCGACCACTTCGAAACAGCCCGGGATCGGGCCCGTGGTGCGCGGGCCCAGGTTGACCTCGATGAAGTGGTGCGGCAGCAGCACGCCGACGCACTGGCAGGCGTCGGAGACCATCGGGAACAGGTTGACGTTGTCGGTCACGCTCTGGTGCATGTAGCCGCGGATCAGCACCCGGCGGCCGTCGAGGGCTTGGACGCGCGCGGGCAGGGGCTGGCCCGGGCGCCAATCGATGCCGGTCAGATCGAGGATCTCGATCTCGGTGGGCTCCTCGAGGACGGCCAGGGGGCCCAGCGGCGCGGACGGGGCCGGCTCGAATCCGGCGGCGGGCCAGAGCAGCGCGGAGCACAGGGCCAGGGGCGCGAAGCGGGTCATGGGCTCCATTTCGGGGCCCGCCTAGCCCTGCGTCAAGTTGCCGCCGCCCGCGAGCCTGCGATTCACCGAGCGGCGCGCCCGCGAGGGGCCGCGGGGCATGGGCCTGGAGCCGGCGCCGAGGAGCGGCCGGCGACCGGGGATGCCCGGCGCGCCCCGGGGCCAGCGGGCCCGGCGCGCTCGACGCTCCGCGCCCCCAGCCCCAGCAGCGCCCGGAGGCTCGGGGGGACCCCTGGCCTGCGGGTGGGGGGTTGCCGGCCCCTGAGGCAGCCGGCTGGCGGCCCACGGGCCGGTGGGCGAGCGGGGCGGACGCCTCGGGGCAGCCGGAGCCGATGCCTCGCAGCGGGTCAGCGCCCCTCGGGCAGCACCCGCGCTTGGCGCAGTCGGTACAGGCTGGAGACGAAGCCGTAGGCATCGCGGGCTTCGCCGGCCTCGAAGCGGCCCACGAACCAGCGCGGCTCGAGCGGCGAGAGCTGGCGCGGCCCGGCCGGGTCGAGTTGGACCTCGACCTGCGCGTCGAGACCCGCCAGGACCCCGAAGCAGCAGCCCGGAGGCGCCGCGGTCAGCCACAGGGCCGTGGTGCCGCCCGGTCCGCTCTCGAAGGGCAACGGAAAGCCCGCCAAGGCCACCCAGCCCCCCGCGGCGGCCCGCACCGGCGCCGACCAGGGGGGCTCGCCGCCGCGTTCGGGCTCGAGCAGCGCGCGCGGGCTCCAATCGGGCAGCCGCAGGTCGTCGAAGCCCAGCTCGACCGCCTCCGCGGGCAGCCGTGCAGCCGGCATGGCCGGATGCACGCGGCGGTGGCCGCTGGCCGCGGGCGCCGGCGCCAGCCCCCAGCGCTCGGCCAGGTCGTCCGGAAGGCGCGCCAGCTCGAGCGGCTCTGCGGTCGCCCCGCCACCCGGGGAATCCAGCGGGTCCCCGCGCAAAGCCTCGCCCTGCACGGGGCCGAGGCCCGCCTCGGACCCTGGCTCCGCCGCGCCCCCGCAGCCCGCCAGCCCGAGCGCCAGCCAGACGGCGCACCAGCCGCCGCGCGATCGCCTGAGGCCAGCCCCAGATCCCGCCAAAGCGCCTGGGCCCCCCTCGGCCCGAGCGGCCCCCGCGCGGCTGGCCCCAAAAACGCCCGCCCCGCTGCCACCGGACGCTCTGCCGCTCGACCCCCAGCCGCCAGCCTCGCTCGACCCAGCGCACTGCGAGCCGCCGCCGGCTTCCCCGCCGCGCGCCGCTTCACGACCGCAGGCAGCGCCACGGGCGCAGACAGTGTCACGGGCGCAGACAGTGTCACGGGCGCAGACAGTGTCGCGGGCGCAAACAGTGCCGCGACCCCAGGCACCGCCCCCACCGACCGCGGCGCGCCCGGCGGCTCGCCGGGGCCCCGCGGCGGCGCTCACCACAGCTTGTCGACGCGCTCCACGTCGAGGCGATAGATCGAGGTCACGTAGCCGTATTCGTCGAGGGCTTCGCCGACCTCCAGGGTGCCGATGGCGCGGATCGGCCGGGCGCCGTAGTACGGGATACCGCTCTCGTCGATCACGGTCCCCTCGAGGTACTCGTCCATGCGCGGGATCGCGCCGAAGCAGCAGCCCGGCGGCAGCGGCGAGAGCACGAAGGCGATCACCTGCCGGCCCTTGAAATCGAGCGGCTGCATGAAGCCGTCCAAGGCGACCCGCTGCCCGTGCAGGGCCAGGATCTCGGGCGGGAAGATTTCTTCCGAGCTGGGTCGCGTCTCGGCGTCGAAGTCGGGCTCGCCGGTGTAGTCCGGCAGATACAGGTCTTGGAAGGTCAGGAGCTTGACCCCCGGCTCGAGCTCCGGCGCGTTGAGCTCGAGCTCGCTGAGCGGCACGTGGTCCAGCTGGCGCGCGCCCAGGCCCGCGAGCAGCTTGGGATCGAGCTCGGGCGCCGGTTCCCTCGGGGCCTCGGCGGCGAGCGGATCCGAGGTCGACCGGGCTGCCTCGGAGGTGGGCGGCGAGGCCTTTTGGGCGGGCGCCGGCTCCAGACCCGCCAGGGGGTCGAGCATCTCGCCGCGGATCGGCCCGAGAACCTCGCCCTCGGACGGCTGGCCGGCCAGGTGGGCGGTCCAGTAGCTGGCTCCCAGCCACAGGGTCAGGGCCCCGGAGCCGAGCAGGGTCAAGAGCGTGCGCATGACCGGGATCTTAGCTCGCGCGAGCCGGGCCGTTCAGGGCAGCGGGAAGCGCACGTCCTGGAAGGTCTGGCCCCGGGAGACGACCTCCGCCAGGAGCGCCTCGCCGCCCGCGAAGGCCTCGAGACGCCCGTCGGTGGCCTGGAACTGGGAGCTGTCGCCGACCTTTTCGCCGGTCAGGTTGCTGGCCACCGGCAGCAGCAGGAGTTCGAAGGGCTCGCCGGAGGTCGGAAAAACCTGCAGGGACAGGCCCGGGGCCGCGAGCCGCACGGGCTTCTCGGCGTGGGCATCCAGGGAATAGACATCGAGGCGGCCGGCCTCCCGATCGAGCAGCACCTCGAGGTTCGCGAACTCCTCCGCCAGGACCACCAGGCGCCCGCCGCGCGGCGCCACGTGCACGTGCCCGGGCCCGTGGGCGTCGTCCTGGGCGGCTTCGTGCTCGTGGCCCTCGTGCTCGTGGTCGCCATGGTCATGGCCCGCGTGGCTGTGGTCGTGATCGTGGTCGTGCTCGCCGCGCTCGCAAGCGGGCAGACCGAGCAGCAGGGCCGGCAGGAGCAGCAGGGCCAGCCCGCTGCGGAGGAGGGTGCTCATGGGAGGGATGCGCAGGGGATTTCGGGAGAGCGGAGCAGGCGCCTGGACTCGGCCTGTGGCGCCGGGCGGCGGGAACGGATTCGGCGGCCGCCGGTCGGCGGCCCAAAGGCAGCTGTCAGGCGCTGGGCTGCAGGTTTTCGGCCACATCGGTGGAGTAGGCCTTGAAGGCCGGCAGCAGGCCGGCGAGGGCGCCCAGCGCGAGCACCGCCAGGGGCGTGGCGACCAGGGCCGGGTGGAAGCTTTGGATCTCGAGCACCACGCCGGTGCTGCCCTGGATCCAGGTGGCGGCGCCCAGCAGGATGCCGGCGTAGACCAGGAAGCCCGCCAGGGCTCCCAGGGCGGAGATGGCCGCCGCTTCGCCGACGATCGCCAGGAAAACCGTGCCGCGGCGCGCGCCCAGGGCGCGCAGGATGGCGAATTCGCGCCGGCGCTCGTTCATCGTGTTGTACAGGCTGGCCAGGATCGAGCCGGCGGCCACCAGCACGGTCAGATAAGCGACGGCGCGCAAGATCCCGCTCATCCAGCCGAGCTTTTCGAAGATCTCGCCCATCACGGTGGCGATCGGGAAGGCCAGGGTGGCGACCGTGCCCTGGCGGTTGATGTCCTGGGCCAGGGTGATGCCGTCGCGGGGGCTGCGCAGCTCGAGCATCACGGCGCTGACCTCCTTGGCTTCCTCGGGGATCTCCTGGCCGGCCTCGGGGATGTATTCCTCGCCGGTGCCGCGCAGCACGTGGCCGTCCATGCGGAAGATGCCCTCGATCGGGATCCAAACCACCCGGTCCATGGCCGTGTTGCTGGGCTCGAGCACTCCGACCACGGTGTAGACCTTCTTGTGCTCGGTGCCCTCCATGTAGGTGAGGCCGTGGGAGGGCTGGAACGTGGAGCCGCGCTTGAGGCCGGTCTCGCGCGCGACGCTGGCGCCGATCACGGCCTCGGCGCGCTCGGGGGCGAAGTTTTGGTGGCCGGGCCGCAGGCGCAGCTTCTGCCCGGGGCGCGGCTCGAAGCGTTCGATCAGCTCGGGCGTGGTGCCGACCACGCGATAGCCCAGGTAGTTGTCCCCCACCGCGTAGGGGTAGGCGGCGGTCACGCGCCGGTCGGAGGCGATCTCGCGGTAGAGCTTCCAGGGCAGGTTGCCCGGGGAGGTCTCCAGGTGGAACACGGAATTGAGCACCAGCTGCAAGGGCGAGCCGCGTGCGCCGAGCACGGCGTCGAAGCCTACGTCGCCGGCGAAGGCCTGGTTGGCCTGGCGCTCGATGTTGAAGACCGCCATGACCAGGCCGCTGGCCAGGGCCGCCGAACAGACGGTCACCAGGGTCGAGAGCGCATGCTGGCGCAGGCTCTTGCCGATCAGGAACAGCAGGGTCTGCAGGCCGTTCACCGGGCCACCTCCGCCGCGGGGCGCGCGGCGCGGTTGACCTCGGCCAGCTCGAACCGGCGCGGGAAACGGGCCAGGACCGCCGGGTCGTGGCTGACCGTCAGAAGCGCCGCGCCGGTCTCCCGGCACAGGCCCAGCAAGAGCTCGATCGCCTCGGCGGCGCGGGCGGCGTCCAGGTTGCCGGTGGGCTCGTCCGCCAGCACCAGGCGCGGGCGGTTGGCCAGGGCGCGGGCGAGGGCCACGCGCTGCTGCTGGCCGACCGACAGCTGGCGCGGCTTGTGCCGCAGGCGCTCGCCGAGACCCAGGCGCTCGAGCAGCGCCGCGGCGCGCTCTTCGGCTGCTTTGCGGGTGGAGGGACCGCCGCCGAAGACCATGCCCAGCAGCACATTCTCGAGGGCCGTGTAGCCCTGCAGGAGGTTGAAGGTCTGGAACACGTAGCCGATCGCGCGGGCGCGCAGGGCGTCCCGGCGGGCCTCGGACAGGGACAGCAGGTCGATGCCATCGAGCAGCACCCGACCGCGGTCGGCGCGGGCGATGCCGGCGATCACGTTGAGCAGCGTGGTCTTGCCGGAGCCGCTGCGGCCCTCGAGGGCCAGCAGCTCGCCGCTCTCCAGGCGGAAGCGGGGCACGTCCAGCACGGTCTGGCGGCCGCCCTCCGGACTGGGGAAGCTTTTTTCCAGGTCCTGGATTTCGAGCAGGGGCATGGGCGGCGCGCGGGGTTCGGCGGGGTGCGGGGCGGATGGTACTGCCCAGCACGGGCGGCGGTGCCAGCGCTGCGCAGTCCTACGGGGGCGGCCGCCCGCCGTGAGCCGCGCGGACCGCCGGCAGCGCTCTCAAGCGCGCCCCACCCGGGCTCCGATGGAAGGGCAGAGACTGGACCGCCCCCGTCCCCCCGAGCCGCGCTTTGAATCGCCCCGACGCCCCCCAGGCCACGCCCGCGCACTCGGAGCGGCGCGCCACCGACCTGTTCGAGCGGCTGGCCCACGAATTCCGCGCGCCCCTGACCTCGATCCTGGGCTTCGCGGAGCTGCTGCTCGAAGACCCGGAAGGGGCCGGCAGCGCCCTGGGCGAGCGGCGGCGCTTCGAACAGCTGCGCGCCATCCAGCGCAACGGCCGCCGGTTGCTCGAGCTGATCGGCGACCTGTCCGACCTGGCCAAGCTCGAGGACGGTCGGCTGGCCTTGGCGGTCGCGGACTTCCAGCCCTACGAGCTGATCCAAGAGGTGGCCATCGGCCAGCGCTTCCACGCCGAGCGCCGCGGCATCAGCCTCTCCTGCACCTTCCAGTGGCCCTTCCCGAGCCGCGTGCAGCTCGACGGCGCCCGTCTGCGGCAGGCGCTCAATACACTGGTGGGCACAGCCCTGCGGCTGACCGAGAAAGGCGAGGTGACTCTGCGCGCCGGCTACCTGCAGCAGGGCGGCGAAGGCCACCTGCAGATCCTGCTCGAGGATTCGAGCCCCGGCCTGAGCCCGCAGGAGCGGGCCAAGGTGTTCGAGCCCTTCTACCTCGGCGGTCCCCGCGTGGGCGGCTCCGGCCTCGGGCTGGCGGTCGCGCGCGGGCTGATCCAGGCTCAGGGCGGCCGCATCGAAGTGCACAGCCAGCGGGCAGTCGGAAACCAGTGGCTGCTCGACCTGCCGCTTGGACCCGCGGCGAAACTCGAGCTCTTGCCCCGCGAGCCGGTACTGATCGGTACGGCCCTGCCGGCTCCGCTCGGCCCGACGCCGCGCCTCAAGGGGCGCGTGCTGGTGATCGAAGATGGCCGCGACACCCAGCGTTTGATCCTCGAGCTGTTGGCCCGTGCCGGCACCGAGGTGCGCACGGCCGGCAACGGTATCGAGGCGCTCGAAGCCCTATTCCCGCGCCGCGGCCGCCGCCGGGGGGAGCGCACGGACGACAGCCTGCCGCTGACGTTCGACCTGATCCTGACCGACGTGGAGATGCCGGGCATGGACGGTCCAACCCTGGTGGCCGAGCTGCGCCGTCGCGGCATGAACCTGCCGATCGTGGCCCTCACGGCTCACGACACGGAAGGCCTGCGCGAGCGTCTCTTGGCCCTGGGCTGCAACGAGGTACTGCACAAACCCCTCGACCGCTCCTCGTTCTACGGGACCGTTCAGCGCTGGATGCCGCGCGTCGCCTGAACCATGCTGCTGCCGCTCTTCGCATCGCTCGGCTTCGATGCCGCCAACGGCCTGCCCGCCCTGGGGCTCGGGCTGCTGTTGGGCGGCGGTTTGGCCGCCTTCGCGGTTGGGCGGCGGCTGGCCGCCCGGCGTACGCAGGCCCTGATCGTCGCGGCGGAGCGCGAGCAGCGCCTGCGTGAGGTGCTCGACCAGGCCAGCGAACAGGTCTGCCGCTACCTGCCCGACACGCGCCTGACCTACGTCAATCAGGCCTTCTGCCAGGCCCTGCGCAAGAACGAAGAGGACCTGATCGGGCGGCGCTGGGCCGAGCTCCTGCCGAAGGGTTTCCTGGGCGAGTTGCAAACGCAGCTGAAGCGCCTCAAGCCCGGCCGCACGATGGTGGTCGGTGAGCACGAGCTGTTCTCCGCCGCCGGCGAGCCGCGCACCGAACGCTGGACCCACCGCGCCCTGTTCGACGCCGAGGGCCGGCCGATCGAGTACCAGTCGGCGGGCTTCGACATCACCGAATCGAAGCGCAGCGAGCAGGATCGCAGCGTGGCCGAGCAGCGCCTGTCGGCGATCGTGCGCGCCTCGGGCGAATTTCTCTGGGAAACGGACCTGGACGGCCGCTGGATCGCGCTGTCCGACCAGATCTCCGAGGTCTACGGCCTCGACAAGCAGCAGCTCCTGGGCAAGGGCCCCCACGACTTCATGCCCGAGCCGGCGGCCTCCGGCCTGCAGCAGTGGCTGCGCGAGCAGCAGCACTTGCGTCGACCGTTCCGCGGCATGGAGCACCCGGTCAAGCGCCCGGACGGGGCCTTGCGCTGGGTGCGCCTAGCGGGCGAGCCGGTGATCAACGAGCGCGGCCACCTGACCGGCTTCCGCGGCACGGGCATCGACATCACCGAGGAGCGCAACCACCTGATCGCCCTGCGCGAGAGCCAGCAGCAGCTCTCCCTAGCGATCGGTGCGGCCGCCCTGGGTATCTGGGACTACGACCAAAAGCATGGCACCATGGTCTGGAACTCGCGCTGGTGCGAGATCCTGGGGGTGCAGCGCTCGACCGAGGTCGGCCCGCTGTCCTGCTGGTACGAGCGCGTCCACGACGATGACCGCGAGGGCGTCGTGGGCCTGCTGCGCGCGCATCTCGAAGGCCAGACGCCGCTGTTCGCCGCCGAATACCGTCTCCTGGCGGGCGACGGGCATTGGCTGTGGGTGCAAGACCGCGGCACGATCGTCGAACGCACCATCCAAGGCTACCCGCTGCGCTTGATCGGCATGGTCCAGGATGTGACCGAGCGCCGCAAGGCCGAGGAAGAGCTGCTGGCGGCCAAGGACCAGGCCGAGCGCGCCAACCGCGCCAAGAGCGAGTTCCTGGCCAACATGAGCCACGAGATCCGCACGCCCATGACCGCCATCCTGGGCTACATGGAACTGCTCGGCGAGGAGGGTCGGCGCGTCGGCGAGAGCGCCGAGGAGACCGAACGCCGGCGGCGCGACACGGTGCGCTCGATCCAGAGCAACGGCCTGCACCTTTTGCAGCTGATCAATGACATCCTGGACCTCTCCAAGATCGAAGCCGAGAAGCTGGTCCTGCGGCGCGCGCCGGCCAGCCCCTACGAACTCGCAGAAGAGGTCTATTCGATGTTCAGCGGGCGGGCTCGCGAGAAGGGCCTGGCGATCACCCTGGAGCCGCGCTGGCCCCTGCCGACCACGATCCCGACCGACGAGGTGCGCCTGCGTCAGGTGCTGGTCAACCTGCTCGGCAACGCGATCAAATTCACCGAGAAGGGGCGCGTGCGCCTGGCGCTACAATACGAATCAGGACCCGAGGCCGCGCTGGTCTTCGAGGTCGAGGACACCGGCATCGGCATCCGCAGCGGGGACCTCGAGAACCTGTTCCGCCCCTTCAACCAGGGCGACAGCTCGATGTCGCGCAAGTTCGGCGGCACGGGCCTCGGCCTGACCATCTCGCGGCGCCTGGCGCGCCTCTTGGGCGGGGACATCGAGGTCGACAGCCGTCCGGGCTCGGGCAGTCGCTTCCGCGTGCGCCTGCAGCTCGATCCGGCCCAGCCCGTGGAGCTGCTCGAGCGTCCGCCCCAGAAGGCCGCGCGGGAACCCGCCGCCGAGCCGGTGGCGGTCGACGGCCTGGCGGCCCGCATCCTGGTGGCCGAGGACGGCGCCGACAACCAGCGCCTGATCTCCTACTTCCTGACGAAGGCCGGGGCCCAGGTGGAGCTGGCCGAGAACGGCCGCGTAGCCATGGAGAAGCTCTACGCGGCCCAGGACCAGGGGCGGCCCTTCGACCTGGTGCTGATGGACATGCAGATGCCCGAGCTCGACGGCTACGAGGCCACGCGCCGGCTGCGGGCGGCGGGCGTGGCGACGCCGATCGTAGCCCTGACCGCCCACGCCATGACCGGCGACCGCGAACGCTGCCTCGAAGCGGGCTGCGACGACTACACCACCAAGCCGATCTCGCGCCCCAAGCTGCTGGCGACCTGCCAGCGCTGGGCCAACGAGCCCCGCGAGCGCACCCGCCGCGCGGCCTGAGCGCGGGGGATGTCCGAGCAGATCGGCCGAGCGCTGCGCGGATCGCAGGACCCGCGCCGAGGGATGAGCCGGAGCAATGTCCCAGAAGTTCAGGGAAGCCAAGCGCAGCCGCGGAGTGGGGCTCGAGGGGGCGGCAAAGCACCTTTGGGCGCTCCGGGGAAAAAAGCGGGCGCAAGCCGGGGCGACCGGTTTGGCCCCAGCGGGAGGCCGCAGTCGGTTCCCCGAGCCCGCCGACTGGCCAGGGGGGCGCCCGCGCAGGATCGAGACGCTCGCGGCCCTCGCGGCGGTCGCCCTCCCGACAGCGACCCGGCCCGCCCGTGGCCGGCCGCCATGACCGCAACAGCCCCTTGATATTGAATTGATCGAGCTTTGATCCAAGTCCCATTGGCCGCGGTGACGGCCGCAGGGGACGCTCCTCACCTTCCCCAGAGTTTTTCCCCATGCCTCACACCCCGCGCCACTCGCCGGTCTGGCCCCGCTCGGCCGCCGCCCTGCTGTCCTCCTTCCTGGCCGCGCTGCCCGCGTCGGCCCAGGCTCCCCAGGCGATCGCCAGCGCCCCGCCCCTGGTTGCCGGCGGGCAGGTGGTGCCGCTCGACGGCTCGGCGAGCGCCAGCGGCGGTGCTTTGCAGTTCTCCTGGACACAGGTGGCCGGTCCAGCCGTCGCGCTCCAGCAGGCCAACCAGACCGTGGCGCACTTCACGAGCCCGCAGATCGACACGCGTCTGCGTTTCCTGCTGACGGTCACCGATGGGCAAGGCGGCAGCGCCAGCAGCGAGATCGAGGTGCGCGTCGAGGCCCCGCCGGCCCCCAAACAATTCGGCAAGCTCGCCACCCTCTCCATCGCCGGCGGCGGCGCCGGCAAAGCGGAGATCAGCGCCTTCCACGCCCCCAGCAAGCGCCTGTTCACGATCAGCTCCGCGGGCGCCCGGCTGGACGTGCACGATCTCAGCGATCCGGCGAACCCGGCCCCGGTGAGTCAGCTGACTTTCGGACCGGCCTTCGTGCCCAACAGCGTCGCCATCGGCGGCGACCTGGTGGCGGTGGCCCTCGAAGCGGTGCCCTACACGAACCCCGGCGAGCTGCGCCTCTTCGACCCGGTCAGCCTGGCCCCGCTCGGCAGCGCCCCGGCCGGCGCTCTGCCGGACATGGTCGCGATCAGCCCGGACCGGCGCTTTGTGCTGCTCTGCAACGAGGGGCAGCCCAATCTCGCGAATTACGCCCAGAACCCGCCCGGCAGCCTGACCTTGGTGGAACTCGCGGGCCAGTCGATCTCCAAGGTCACTCAGATCCCCTTCAGCCCCTTCGACGCCGGCAAGGCCGCGGCCGCGGCCCTGGGCGTACGCTTCGACCCCAATCCAGCGGTCAGCCTGTCCCAGGACTGCGAGCCCGAATACGCCACGTTCAGCGCCGATTCGAAGCGCGCCTTCGTGGGTTTGCAGGAGAACAACGCGGTGCTGGTCGTCGATCTGGAAGCGGCCAAGCCGATCGGGATCTTCCCGCTGGGCCGCAAGGACTGGAACAAGGCTGCCATGGATCAGCGCGCGGCGCTGACCTTCTACGGTTTCCCGCCCCTGCCGATCCTGGGCAACACGCTGGCCGGCCAACCCCTGCGCTTGGGCGGTTTCTCCGGACTCTGCTACCGCGGCACCAGCCCTACCGGGCGGCTGCGCTTCCTGGCCGTGCCGGACCGCGGCCCGGTGCTGGCGCCGCTCGACGTGGACGGCGATGGCGTCGCCGAGCGCCCCTTCGCTTTGCCGGAATACCAGGCGCGGCTGCAGCCCTTCGAGCTCGACCCGCTGACCGGCGTGCTCGAGCTCGGCGCCCCGATCCCGCTGCTGCAGCCGGACGGCGTGCGGCCGATCAGCGGCCTGCCGAACCTGCTGGCCAGCCAGCCGGGCTTCGCCTTCCACGACGAAGAGCCCGTGGACGTGCTCGGTCGCCCGCTGCGCCTCGATCCCCTGGGCGGCGACTTGGCCGGGTTGACGATCGACGCGGAGGGCGATTTCTGGATCTGTGACCGCTATCGCCCGTCGGTGTACGAATTCGGCCCCGATGGCGTGCTCAAGCGCCGGCTGGTGCCCGCGGGCTCGAACGACCAGCCGGACGGGCAGGGCGGCACGGTCCAGACCGGCACGGACGCGGTCCTGCCGGCGATCTACGCCCAGCGGCGCTTCGGCCGCGGCTTCAGCGGCGTGGCCTTCGACGCGGCGCGCGGCCGTCTGGCCCTGTTCCTGGCTTCGCCCCTCGACAACCCCGATGGGCCCGACGATGCCTCGTCGCAGGCGGCGCGCTTTGGGCGCATCCTCGAGCTGGACGTCGCCACCGGTCTGCCGGTGGCCGAGTTCGCCTACGCCTTCGACCAGCTCGGCGGCAGCGATCGCATCGGCGACGCGGTCTGGAGCGGCACGGCCGGGCGCTACCTGGTGCTCGAGCGCAACGCCGGCCTGGGTCAGGACGCCCTGCGCAACCTGTTCCAGATCGACGTCACGGGCGCCACGGACCTGCTCAATCACTCGAGCCTGGGCGGGCTCTCCCTGCTGGTCGAGCTGGCCAGCGAGGGCCTGGTGGAGGCGCTCGGCTTCGCGGCGGCCGACAAGCGCCTGCTGGTGAATCTGTCGAGCGCCGGCTACAGCGCCTATCCGAACGCAGAAGGCTTGGCGCTCCTGCCGGACGGGCGCCTGGCGCTGCTCAACGACGATGGCTGCGGGCTCTTCGGCGCCAGCCTCGACCTTGCCAGCGGCCAGATCGCCCTGGCGCCCGAGCCGGTGCCGACGCGCCTGGCCCTGGTCGAGCTGGCCGGCGTCGGCCTCGACCCGAGCGATCGGGACTTCGCCGCGCTGATCCAGAGCTGGCCGGTGTACGGCCTGCCGCAGCCGGACGCCCTGGCGCGCTTCGACGTGGGCGGGCAGAGCTTCCTCGTGACCGCCAACGAAGGCGACACGCGCGAGTACGGCGGCAGCCCGGCCTACGTGGACGAGGTGCGCGTCGGCTCCAGCCAATACCCCCTGGATCCGACCGCTTTCCCGAACGCCAGCCAGCTCAAGGACAACGTCAACCTGGGACGGCTCAAGGTCAGCCGCGTCGATGGCAAGCTCGACGGCGACGCGGATTACGACGAGATCGTGGCCTTCGGGGCGCGCTCCTTCACGATCCTCTCCGCCCAGGACGGCCGGCAGGTGTACGACTCGGGCGCGCTGCTCGAGCAGCTCGTGCTGGAGATCGATCCGGCCCTGTTCAACAGCGAAGGCACCCCGGCGGACTTCGACCTGAGGAGCGACGACAAGGGCCCCGAGCCGGAGGGCCTGGCCGTGGGCCCGATCGACGGCCGCCCGCACCTGTTCTTGGGCATGGAGCGCCCCGGGCACGTGTTCGTGTTCGATATGTCGCTGCCCAATGCTCCCCGGTTCGTGGGCTGGATGCACAGCGACGACGACTTCGCCCCCGAAGGCGTCGAGTTCATCCCCGCGGACCAGAGCCCGAGCGGCCGGCCGATCGTGGTGGTGAGCTACGAGGACTCGGGCACGGTCGTGCTCTGGGACCTCGACCTGTGAGCTCGGCCGGGGCCGGGCCCGCGCCCGGCCCCGCAGGGCGCGTGCAATGGTGTCCGGCCCCGCGGGGCCGCAAGCGGGCCCTCTGGCGGCTCCCCGCCGGACAGGGGCGGCCTGCCCGGGCCCGCAGCACAGGCTCCTGTGACCTCCACGGTCGGTCCTCGAACAGCCGGCGGGGCCCGCGAAATCCGGTCCCCCGCTGCGCCTGGAGGGGCCGCGCGGACGGGGCCGCTAGGCTGCTCCCATGAAGCACCAACGCCGGCGGCTGTGCCTGCTCGCCCTGCCCCTGCTGCTCGGCGCCTGCCGCGCGGCGGGCGTGGCGCCGGGGTCCGGGTCGCCCGAGGCCGCAGGGCCCAGTGAGAAACTCCAGGCGGCCGTCGCCGCGCGCCTCGATGCCTTCCACGCCGCCGCCGCCCGGGCGGACTTCGAGGCCTATTTCGAGGTCCTGGCCGAGGACGCGGTCTTCATCGGCACCGACGCCAGCGAGCGCTGGAGCAAAGCCGAGTTCGCGGCCTACACCCAGCCCTACTTCTCGCGCGGTCAGGGCTGGACCTATGTGGCCGTCGAGCGCCATGTGATGCTCTCCC
Source organism: Planctomycetota bacterium (assembly GCA_044375105.1). Taxonomy (GTDB): domain Bacteria; phylum Planctomycetota; class UBA1135; order UBA1135; genus JBIKLM01. The sequence continues at coordinate 6,330 of JBILNK010000032.1, read as the reverse complement.
CGGAGGGCCGCCTGGCCTGGTTCGACGAGCGCCTGGAGAACGCCAAGTACGGCGCCGCGCGCGGCAGCGGCGTGCTGCGCCTCGAACCGGACGGCCGCTGGCGCCTGGCCCATTACGTGCTCTCGTTCCCGATCCCCAATCAGCTGGCGGACGACTTCACCGCCCGGATCCGCGCCGCAGAGCCGCGCTGACGGAACGCACCGACGGGCCGCGCTCTCGGAACGGGCCGGCCGACTGGGAGAAAATCGCGCGGGCCGCGCTCCCCGGGAGGAGAACGCGGCCCGCGCAGGTGGCCGGTTGAGGCGGATGCCGGCGGCTGTGTCCTGGGGCGCGCGGCTTGCACGCCCCGAGGCTCAGCAGCAGCGCATCAGAAGAAGATGCCCAGGTTGGTGGTCAGACCGGCGCGGAAGATCACGTCGGCCGCGTCTTCGTTGAGGCCGATGATCGCCCCGGCGTCGAACTGCAGGGTGTCCGACAGCGCGTACAGGGCGGCCAGGTTCAAGATCAAGGGGTTGAGGCCGGTCTCGGGGATGTAGGTCACGCCGAGTTCGCCCAGGGCCTTCCACTTCTCCCAGACCGGGATCGTGCCGGCCAGCGAGCCGCGGTGCTGCACCAGCTGGTCGCCCTGCTCGTTGGTGCCGATCGCGCCGAACTGGTAGTAGAGCGTGGTGTAGAGCGTGTCAAAGGTGCGGTCGATCATGAACGCACCGAAGACGTTGGCATAGCCGTTGTCGTTGACCAGACCGTTTTGGTCCAGAACGCCTGCGACCCCGCCGGTTTGGTAGAGCTCCTCGTCGCCGGTGGGCACCTGCACCGCCAGCTCGACCGCGGTGGCCGGGTAGTTCTTGGATTCGTTCATCAGGCGCTGGCGCAGGCCCAGCGTCACGTCGCCGATGCCGTCGATGTCCGGACCCGCCGGGTCGTAGTAGCGATAGGGCGCCAGATCGACGAAGAATTCGGCCGTCGGCGACAGACCGGTCTTGATCATCGTGCCGACCTCCGCCGAGTTCTTCGGATTGGCCGCGAAGCCCGCTTCGACCTCGAAGGTCCCGAAGGCGGTCGTCTGGGTGGTGCGGCCGAAGCGCGGGCGCTGGGGCACGACCTTGGCGCGGCGCACGCCGATCGACGAGCAGGAGGCGAGGGAGCTGGCCACGACCAGCGTCAGGGCGAAGTACGGGAGGGAACGGTTCACGGGGGGAAGGCGCAGGGCGTGGAAATCGGGTCGCGGCGGGGGTGCCCGTATGCCTTGGGCCCCCCGCGGGGCGGGGGTGATACCACGCCGGGGGGGGGCGGCGCATCCTCCCCGGGGCCGCGGGTCCCGGGATGCTTGGGGATAGCCTGTGGATAACTCGGCCAGCCCCTTCCCCCGCCGTTCCCATGCCGCCCCAGCCGCCGCCTTCCGCCCGGCCCCGCCCCTCCCGCTCCTGGCTCCTGTGGGCCCTCGCGCTGGCGGGCTGCCGCGCGGCCCTCCCGGAGGTCGAGCTGGTCGAGAGCTTCCCGGTCGAGACCCGCCTCGACCAGCCGGACCTGCGCGAGACCCAGACCGTGTGGCTGGAGGCCATCGCCGGCGCCCAGCGCTCGATCGACCTGGCCCACTTCTACTTCAGCGACGCCCCCGGCAGCCGCCTGCGCCCGGTGATCGACGCCCTGCTGGCGGCCGGGCGCCGCGGGGTCGCCATCCGGATCCTGGCGGACGCGGGCTTCGAGCGCACCTACCCGGAGACCCTGGCGGAGTTCCGCGCCGCGCCGGGCTTCGAGGTGCAGAGCTACGACCTGCGCGCGCGCACCGGCGGCTCCCTGCACGCCAAGCTGATGAGCGTCGATGGCCAGCGGGCCTTCATCGGCAGCCAGAACTTCGACTATCGCTCGCTGGAGCACATCTGGGAGCTGGGCGCCTATGTGCACAGCGCGGACCTGGTCAGCGACATCGACCGCGTTTTCGAATTGGACTGGTACCTCGCGGGGCATCCGGAGGTGTCCCTCGAGCAGGCGCTCGAGGACCGGCCCGATCGGATCGGGCAGGTCGAGCGCGTGCGGGTCATCGGCGCCGGGCGCGACTTCGGAACCGCCACGGCCCGCTGCGTGTTCAGCCCCGAACAAGCCCTGCCCCGGGGCCTCTTTTGGGATCTGCCCGCCCTGGGGGACGCCATCGATCAGTCGGAACACTGCCTGCGCATCGCGGCGCTGAGTCTTCAGCCGGAGCCCGACTCCGATTGGCTGCTGCCCCCCGCGATCCTGCGCGCCGCCGCCCGCGGCGTCGAGGTCCGCATCCTGGTGGCCGACTGGAACAAGCGCCAGAGCCGCGTCGGCGCGCTGCAGAAGCTGGCCGAGGTCGAAAACGTCGAGGTGCGCTTCGCGGTCATCCCGGAGGGATCGGGGGGCTTCCAGCCCTTCTCGCGCGTGGCCCACAGCAAGCTCTTGGTGGTCGACGAGCGCCAGGCCTGGATCGGCACCGGGAACTTCTCCCCGGACTACTTCTACGAGAGCCGCAATGCCGGTTTGTTCCTGGAGGGCCAGGGGCCGAGCCGACGCCTGGCCGCCCAGTTCGACGCCCTCTGGGACTCGGCCTACGCCGAGCCCGTGGACCCCCAGGCCAGCTACACCCCGCGGCGCTACGCCGAGTGAGGCCCCCCAGGCCGGAAACCGATTCCGCCCCCCAGGGCGTCGGATTGCCCCGGCCGAGCCCTTGTCGGCCGGCGCCCCACCCGGGCCGGCGCGGTAGGATTTCGAACCCTTATGTCGACCGCCAGCCCCGAAACCGGCCCGGCCCAGACCAACGCGGCCGCCAGCCCCAAGCAGACCGCCCTGATGAAGCGCCTGGCTCGCATGCGCGAGCACAAGGACTTCGAGGCGGCCATGGCCCACGTCCCGCCCACCGAGGAGACCCTCGAGACCTGCGCCCGCGATCGGCGCCGGGCGGGCGGGCTGCTGGTCCTCGGCGCCGCCTCCGTCGGCAACGCCCTGCGGCTCTCGGGCCTGGTCGGCCAGATTTTCTTCGCAGCGATCGGCCTGGGCCTGGCGGCCCTGGGCGCCAAGCGCCTGCTGGCCGCCTCCGCGCGCAGCTCCCAGTACCTGAGCCAGCCCCTGCGCAAGGTCCCGGCCCTGGTGGCCGATCGCCGCAGCGAGACCGACCTGGCCTGGATGGGCGGTCGCACGACCTACCACTTCCAACTCGAGCTCGACGACGGCACCAGCGCCGAGTTCAAGTACCCCGGCCGCGGCACCCAAGACGAGCTGCTGGTCAAGGGCAACACCGGCCTGGCCTACCTGCGCGGCGACACGCTGATCGCCTGGAAGCACATCAAGGTCTGATCGGCGGCCACGCCGCGGACCAAAGGCGCAGGGAGCCGCGCGCGGCGGGCTGAAACCCGCCCGGGCCCGGGCCGCGGGCGGGCGGGCCGAGCAGCCTCAAAATCCGCGGATCTGCCCAGGGTCACGGGCGCGCGGACCGGCGCCAGCGCTGGCTTCCCGCAGGCCCCGAGCCCGTCCGCGCTGCCTGCGCGCAACGGCCTGCGCGGCGCAAGTCCCGCGCGATGAATCCGCCGCGACCCATCCTTCGTGACGAATCCCGCGCTGCGAATCCCGCGCGCGCGGTCCGCGCCCAGCGCGGAGCGCCGATCCACAGCGCTGGGGCGGGTTTCAGCGCAGGCGCTGCACGTAGTCGATGGCCTTGGCCTCGAGCGCCGCGGACTTGAGCCCGACCTGCTTGGCCTCCTCGCGGGCGGCTTCCAGGGTCAGACCGCCATCCAGGGCGCGCCAGGCGAGCCACAGGACCCCCACGCGGTTCGAGCTGCCGCAGTGCATCAGCAGCGGCCGCGGCGCCTGGCCGAGCAGCTCGCGGCCGCGGGCGAAGACCGCATCGTTGAGATCGCTTTCGTTGGCGAAGGGCAGCGCCACGTACTGGATCCCCAGGGTGCGCGCCCACTCGGCCTCGTCGTAGCCGCGCTGTTCCTGGGGCCGCCGCAGGTCGATCACCGTGCGCACGCCGCGCTGCTCCAGCAGGCGCAGGTCCTCGGGCGTGGGCTGGGAGGCCAGGTAGATGTCCCCGAACACCGAGAGCTTTTGCAGCGCGCCGCAGCGGTCCGGAGCCAGCACGGGCGGCCCATCCGGCCGGGTCGCCGGGGCCTGCGGAGCGGCCGCGGTCTCGGGGGCCGGTTCGTTCGTGCGGCAGGCGGCGGCGGCGAGGCCGCAGAGCAGCAGGGCCAGTGCCAGGGACGGGGCGTGGGGCATGGGGCAGAGCATGCCAAGCCCGGGGTCGGGGGGCCAATCGCCGGCCAGGGCGGGCTGGCACCGAGCGAGACCTGCCCCAGAGGGCCGATCCGCACAGGCCGATCCACACGGGCGCTGCCCGCGGATCGGCGACGCCGACGGCGGGCGCCGGGCGGCTCGAGCGGCGGGCGGCTCGAGCCAGGCGGCGCCTTGCTTGGCGAAACGGCGCGAGCCCGCGGGCTCCCCGCGAGGCCGCCTCAGACGCCCCGCACCGCGGCCAGCAGGCGCTGGCGGGTCTCGCTGGAGAGCGGCTCGTTCCAGAGGTTGGCGCAGGCGTCGCTGGCCAGGTCGAGCTGGGCGAAGACCACCGCGCAGCGCTCGCAGAACAGGCCCGGGGGGAAATCGAAGGGTCGCCCGTGATCGAGGGCGCTCTGTTTGGCTTCGAGCAGGTCCAGGCACACACGGCGCTCGAAGTTGGCCGGCGGCACGGGGCGCTTGGGCCGGCCCTCCCCCAGCGCGGCGGCCAGGCGCACGCGCGCGCGGTGCAGGCGCGACTTGACCGTGCCGAGCTCGAGGCCTAGGGCCTGGGCGATGGTCTCGAGGTCCAGGCCGAAGGTCTCCTTGAGCACCAGCGGCAGGCGGAAATCGTCCGGCAGGGCCTCGATGGCCGCCTCGAGGCGCGCGCGCTCCTCGCCGCGCTCCAGGGCCGCACCGACGGCCTCCTGGCGCGGATCGGCCAGCATGGGCTCGCCGAAGGTGCGCTCCGCCATCGCCTCCAGGGACTCGAGCTCGCGGGGCTCGCCGGAACGCTTGCGATGGAAGCGCGCGCACAGGCGGCTGGCGATGGTGAACAGCCAGGTGCCGGGATCGCTGTCCCCGCGGAAGCTGTCCCAATGCCGCAGGGCCTGCAGGAAGGTCTCCTGGACCAGATCCTCGGCCTCCTGGCGCTCGCGGCAAAAACGCCGCGCCAGGGCGTGCAGCCGGTCCCCGTAGCGCTCGATCAAGAGCGCCACGGCCTCGCGGGCCGGGCGGCCCAGCAGGTCCGCGGACCCCGGGGACGCGGCCGCGCCCTCGGGCCCGTCCGGCAAACCGCAGCTGGCTTCCCCGTGGCTCACTCCGCGCTCACTCCAGGGCCGCGGCGGCGGCCGGGTCGAGCAGCAGCTGGAAGTCCTTGTGCCCGGCCATCACCGACAGGGGCTGGCCCGCATCGAAATCCGGGCGCATGGCGCGCTCGATGGCGGCGGCCTTGTCGGCGCCGAAGGCGTACACGCGCACGCGCTTGACGCCGCGCAGGGTCGAGAGGCCCAGGCCGATGGCCTCCTCGGCAAAGGCCGGGAAGCCGTGCTCCGCGGCCAGTTCTGCGCGCGACTCCGCGGAGAGCCGCACGCGGCGGGTGCGCGAGGTCGCTTCGCTGCCGGGCTCGTTGATCCCCAGGCGCCCGTTGGCGCCGAGCCCCACCAGCACCAGGTCGGGCACGAGGGCCTTGAGCTTGGCCTCGTACTCCTGGGCCAGGCCCTCGAGCTCGCCGGCCGGCGCGTCGCCGCGCAGGAAGTGCTGGTTCTCCGGCAGGGCGCCCCAGCGCGCGAACAGCCGGCTCTGGATCCAGTGGCGCAGGGACTGCGGGTTGTCCGGCGCCAGGCCGAGCTGTTCGGCCACCGTGAAGGTGCGCACGCCGGAGATCGGCAGGCCACCCTTCTCTTCGATGCCCGACATCTGCATCAGCTTGTCGTAGAAGCCCTCCAGGTGCCCGCCCGTGGTCAGCCCCAGGCAGGCATCGCCGCGCTGGTACTTCTTGGTGCGGATCCAGTTGGCCATCTCGCGGGCCGCGGATTCCATGGCCTCGGCGGGCGTGTCGAACACGAACGTCTTGAGCGGCAGGAATTCGATCTCGCGTTTCACGGGCGGCGGGGGGCGCTGGGGGTCGGGACTCGGACCCTACTCTAGCCCGCCGCCCCTCGGGCCCGAGGTCCCGCCCGGGCCCCGAGCGAGCGCCGGGGGGCCCGCGCGGCCCCGGCTGCGGGCCAAGCCGCGGGCCGGGCGGGCCCGCGGGCCCCGGTCGGAGGCGCAGGCGAGTGCGCGCCGCTGCGGCGGGCACGGCCGAGACCCGCGGGACGGCGGCGG
>JBILNK010000172.1:0-9188 GCA_044375105.1 Planctomycetota bacterium | reverse complement strand
CACGAAGCGATAGGTGCGCCAGGGGCCGTCGGGCGCCATCAAGAAGTGGCGCTCGAGGCGCGTGGGCACCAGCTCGAGCGCCTCCAGGCCGCCGGCGCGCACGGGCTTCTTGCACAGGTGCGCCGTGACCGCCGCCACGTTGTGCATCAGCGCCGGGATGTCGGTGAAGACCCGGGGATTGAGGCGCTGATGGAGGTACCGCCGGCGCTGGCCGCCCTGCTCGAACGAGCTGACGAAGGTCTCGTGGATGTGGCCGCGGACCAGGGGCTGGAACGCCAGCAGGCGGCCCTCGATCTGGAACTCCCGAGCGATCCTCGCTCCCGTGGCCTGGGCCGTCTCCTGGGGCGGGTGGGCGGTCATCGCGGGGCGGTCAGGGGCGGGCCGCTCGGGGGGGGCGGCGGGTTGGTCCGGGAGGGGCCGCGCCGGCCGCGCGGACGCTGGCCAGGGCGGAGGGGGGGGCGAACCGAGCCGCGCTCGGCAGGCCGCTTGCCAAAGCGCGCGAAAGGAAGCCCGCAGGAAACCTCCGAGCCCCATGGAGGGAAGGCCTGAGCCTCTGCGCCGCCGCGAGAGGGCCTCAGGCGGGCTCAAAGGTCGCCGTCCGGGCTCGGGCTAGGCCCGAGCCGGACCGGGCGCGCTCCTTCGTTCGCTCAAGGCTTGGCGTCGACGATCAGCACCGAGCTGACCGAGAGCGCGTATTCCTTGGGGCAGCCATCCGGGTTGTCCTTGGCCGCGGCCAGCTGCGCTTCGGTGGGTTCCACTTCCAGCACGGTGGCCTGCAGCACGACGCGCTTGCCGACCACGTCGAGCGGGAAGGCGTACTGGCCGCCGCAGCCGCTGTCCCAGCGCACCCGGGCGCTCTGGCCCGCTTCTTCGACCTTCATCCAGCAGCCCATCTTCTGGCACACCGCGGTGGCCTGGCCTTCGACCAGCAGCGTCTGGCCCTCGTAGGCGGCCAGGTCCTGCTGCACGACGTGCAGGGGGATCGTATTGGCGGGGGTCAATTCGGCACCGATGGTCTCGCCCGCGGGCAGCGTCGCGGCGGAGCGGCAGGCGACCAGGGCGAGGGGCAGGAGCAGGGCCGAAAGGGCGGTTTGGAGGCGCATGGCGGTGGGCTGGGGCCTGATCGGGTAGGAAGCCAGCAGTCTAGCGGTCGGGGCCGGGCCGCCGAGCCCTGGGAGCGACCTGCAGCCGGCGATCGCACCCGGGCGCTGGCGCCCAGGGCCCCCTGCGCTCCGCAGCCCGGCCGCCGCCCCCCGGGCCGCTCGGGCCCTGTCGACCGAGGCCTTACCGACCGAGCCCATGGGCCGCTCGGGGTCCGCCGACCCTCGGCCTGGGCCGATCCCGCCGGGCTGCCGTCCGAACTCCAGGCTTGATCACCTAGGGGAGCGCGGCCCGCAGCGATCCCGAATGTCTTCCCGCTGCCGGTCCGGCGGGCCTTCGGTTCCGCCCGTGGCCGCGCCGGGCGGGTCGAGCCCCGCCGCCGCCGAATGCTGCCACCGCCGAGCCGTGCCACTGCGGAGCGCTGCCACCGCCGAGCCCTCACTCGCCCGGCCCTGCCGCGCTCCGTGCCGCGCGGTCGGGGCCGGCCCCGGCGCGCCCCCGGACTCTCACAGTCCCCGGACCAGGTCGGGGAACAGGACCACCAAGCCGAGCGCCAGCAGCTGCAGCGCGATGAAGGGCAGCACGCAGCGATAGATCGTCGTGGTCGGGATCCCCGCGGGGGCCACGCCGCGCAGATAGAACAGCGAGAAGCCGAAGGGCGGCGTCAGGAAGGAGGTCTGCAGGTTCATGGCCAGGACCACGCCGTACCAGACCATTTCGGAGTCGTCGAAGCCCAGGGCGCGGGCGGCCGGCACGAACAGGGGCAGCAGGATGAAGGCGATCTCGAAGAAATCGATGAAGCAGCCCAGCACGAACACGGCCAGGTTGGTCAGCAGCAGGAAGCCCAGGCGCCCGCCCGGCAGGTTGGTCAGGTGCTCCTCGATCCACAGGTCGCCGTCGAGGCCGCGGAACACCAGCGTGAACAGCGTCGATCCGACCAGCAGGAACACGACCATCGAGGTCAAGCGCACGGTCTCGGCCAAGGAATCCGAGAGCATCGACCAGCGCAGGCGTCCGTGGGCCGCGGTCAGCCCCAGGGCCCCCAGGCTGCCCAGGGCGCCGGCCTCCGTGGGCGTGGCGATGCCGGCGAAGATGCTGCCCAGCACCACCCCGATCAGCACCAGCGGCGGCACCAGCACGCGCGCGCACTGACCCAGCAGCCGGCCCGAGACCTCCGCGCGCTCGCTGGCCGGCATGGCCGGGGCCAGCTCCGGCCGGGCCCAAGCGATCCCCAGCACGTACACGGCGTAGAGGCCGGCCAGCAGCAGCCCGGGCACCAGCGCGCCCACGAACAGATCGCCCACCGAGACCCCCAACTGGTCGCCCAGCACCACCAGGACGACGCTGGGCGGGATGATCTGCCCCAAGGTCCCCGAGGCCGCGATCGTGCCGCAGGACAGCCCCGGCGCGTAGCCGTAGCGCTGCATCACCGGCAGCGAGATCATGCCCATGGCAACCACCGAGGCCCCGACCACGCCCGTCGCCGCCGCCAGGAGCGTGCCCACGAACACGACGGCCAGAGCCAGCCCGCCGCGCAGCGGACCGAACAACAGCCCGATCGTGCGCAACAGGTCCTCCGCCAGGCGCGAGCGCTCGAGCACTGTGCCCATCAACACGAAAAAGGGCACCGACAGCAGCACCTGGTTCTGCATGATCCCGAACAGGCGCTCGGGGAACAGGCCCAGGTAAGCCCACGAGAAGGCGCCCAGTTCCACGGCCAGGGCCCCGAACAGCAGCGCGACGCCGCCCAGGGAGAAGGCCACCGGATAGCCCAGGAAGATCAGCAGGAAAACCGCCGCGAAGAGCAGCGGGGCGAGCCAGTCGAGCAGCATCGCTCAGGCGGCGTCGGAGGGTCGGATCGCCAGCGGTGCCCCGGGGCGACCCGAGCCGGCTCGCCGGGGCCAGCCGGGGCCACAGCTCCAACGCGGGGTCAGGCTCGCCCGCGGGGTCGGAGGAATCTGCGGGGCACACCCGCCGGCGATGCGCTCGGGCTTCATCCGGCCCTCCGCCGCAGGGCGCGCAGCGCGCGCGCCGATTCCGCCAGCCCTTGCAGGAACAGCAGCCCGAATCCGACCAGCGCCAGGGCCTTGATCGGATAACGCGGCAGCCCGCGCGGATCCGGGGAGCCTTCGCGCAGGCGCCAGGATTCGGCCACCGCCGGCCAGAGCGTCCACAGGGAGAAAGCGCAAAAAGGCAGCAGCAAGAGCAGCGCGCCCAAGAGGTCGATCCAGGTGCGCAGGCGCCCGGGGAAGCGCGCGTAGAGCACGTCGACGCGCACGTGGGCGCCGCGCCGCAGGGTTTCCGCCGCACCCAGCAGGAACACGGCGCTGAACAGGTACCACTGGCCTTCGACCCAGCGGTTGCTGGACCAGGCGGTGCCGAGGTCGCGGTCGAGATAACGCGCCAGGGCGTTGAAGCCGCTGAGCCCGGTCATGGCCAGAAGGGCCAGGGCGGCCAGCCGAGCCGCGCCGGCGCTGAGGCGGTCGACGGCCGAGCGGCGGGCCGCGGTATGCGGTTCCTCGGAGGCGACGTCGGCCATCCCGCCAAGGTAGCTTCCCGCGGCGGGCAGGGCTCCGATGGCAGCGCGGGGCCGCTCGCCTGCGACCGCTTCCCGTGCCGCCGGCCTGCGGCTCCCGCCGGAGGCGCGGATCGCGTCTGGCCTTGGGCCGGAGCGGGGCCTTGCCAGGCTCGGGATCCCAGGGGGATCGCGCGCACATCGCCCGCGGGTCGCCGCTGGCCTCCGGGGAGTCCCGGGAAGCTCGCAGCGGGTCGCCCGGCCCTCACGCCCAGCGGGGCCCCCGGTCGGCGCAGAATCCGATCCCGCTGGCCATCCGACCCCGCCCCGGCCCGCCGGTCCAGGCCGCGACCGCGCCTGAATCGCCCGCGCCCGTGCAGCTTTTCCGGCGGCGACTCCACCCGGCGGGTCCCGGGGCCGCGACCTTGCCCAAGGCCTTTCCTGGACTCCGTGAGGCTCCCTCGGAGGCCCGCCGCAGGCCTGCGATTCCCGCGCTAGGCTCCCCGCGCTGCTCCCCCCTGACCGCCTGCTCCGCGCGCTGCGCTCCGCACCGCGCCCCGCCGCCCCCATGCCCCGCGCCCTCGACTTCGAATCCCTGATCCCCAATCCGCTGCCGCTCCCGAGCCCGGGTCCCGGGGAACTGGCCGAACGCCGCCGGCGCCTGGGCGCGGCCCTTTCCGCCGCCGGCTTGGAGGCGCTGCTGATGGAGCACGGCCAGAGCGAGTTCTATTTCTGCGGCCGCAACGGCTGGGTCAGCGAGCGGCTCTCGGTCTCGCTGGTGCTGGCGGACGGACGCGATCTGGCCGTGGCGCCGGCCTTCGAGGCCACCTTCCTGGCGCCGCGCCTCGCCCCGGGCGTCGAGCTGTTGCCCTGGGAAGAGCACGAATACGGCTACAGCCTGCTGGCCGCGCGCCTGTCCGAACTGGGCGTCCGGCGCCTCGGCTTGGACGGCGCGGTGCGGCAGGCGATCGCGCGGCGTTTGGCCGATGCCGGCCGGCAGCGCGGCCTCGTCTTGCAGGACGCCAGCCCGCTGGTCGAGGGGCTGCGGGCGCTCAAGAGCCCGGTCGAGCTGGCCCTGATCCGGCGCGCCAACGCCTTGACCCAGCGCGCCATCGAAGCGGTGGCCGCGACGCTCGAGCCCGGCTTGACCGACCTCGAGATTTCCGCCCGGCTGCATCAAGCCCAGCGCCGCCTGGGCCTGGTCGACACCTGGGACCTGACCCTGATCGGCCCCAAGTCCGCCGAGCCCCACGGCCAGCCGGACGGCACGCGCCTGGCGCGCGGCGACGTGCTGCTGATCGACACCGGCGGCGTGCTGGGCGGCTATCGCTCCGACCTGACGCGCACCTTCGTGTTCGATGGCCGGCCGAGCGCGGACTTCGAGCGCGCTTGGGCGACCGTGCGCGCGGCCCAGCGCGCCGCCTTCGAGTCCCTGCAGGTCGGCGCGCCCTGCGGCGCGGTCGACCGCGCCGCGCGGGCCGTGATCGACGCCCACGGCTTCGGGCCCGGCTATCGCCTGTTCACGCACCGCCTCGGCCACGGGATCGGGCTCGAGATCCACGAGGCCCCGTACCTGGACGGGGGTTCCGAGGTGCCCCTGGCCGCGGGCATGTGCTTCACCAACGAGCCGGGCCTCTATCAGCGCGGCCGTTTCGGCCTGCGGCTCGAGAGCGTCATGGCCGTGGGCCAAGCCGGCCCGTCGCTGTTCGGAGGCTGGCAAGCGGCGCCCACCGGGCCCGAGGCGCTCGAACTCGAAGCCTGACGGGCGCTGGAGCGCCCGCTGCGCGACCGGAACGGCTCCCGGTCCGCTGGGCGTGCCCAGGCTGGCTGGGACGCTTTGGAAGGCGCCCGGCGTTCTTGCGGTTGGCTCGCGGCTGTCCGGATCGCGTTCGGCGGGCTCGCGCTTGGCTGCCTCGCCCCTGGCTGCGGCGCGGGCCTGCGGCCCGTCCGGCATCAGCGTTCGGTCTGCGGCCGCTCCGATCGTTCCCCGGCGGGCGCGGGCTCGCGGGCGAGGCTCGCCAGGGCCTCGCGGGCGGCCCGCGCCAGGCGCGAGTCCGCCGAGGCTTGCAGGGCCTCGATCGCGGGCGCCAGGGCCCGGCGCCCGGCCAGGGCCGCAGCGGCGCAGGCGCTGGCGCGGCTGGCGGGGCTTTGGCTGGAAAGTCCCGCGGCCAGCAGCGGATCGAGATCGGCGCCGGCGTTCTCGCGCTCGACGAAACACAGCGCCAGCAGGGCCTCCCGGCGCTCCACCGGCGTGCCTTCCGAGGCGCGCTGAAGCAGCGCGCTGCGCGGGTCTCCGAAGCGCCACACGCTCGGCGTCAGGGTCGAGCCCGCGGGCGCCAGGCGCCAGTCCGCGCGCCAGGGATGCACGAACACGCCCAGAGCCGGATCGAAGACGAAGGTCTCGCCGTCGAGACGCACCCCGCCGGGCCAGGCCTCGGAGGCCTCTCCGCGGCTGACGACCCGCCCGCGATCGTCGAGCCGCGCCCACAGGGGACCCTCGGGGCTGTCCTCGATGCGATAGCTCGCGCCGGTGTGGCCCCAGGCGACCCACTCGCGGATCTTCAGCGGCACGGCGGGCGGTGCCTCGGCCTCGAGCAGCGCTTCGATCATTTGCTCGAATTCGGCCCGCAGGCGCTGATGGTCCGCGCCGGTCGCCGGACCGCTGAAGCCCGAGTGCAGGGCCGCCAGGCTGCCATCCCGGGCGACGAACAGGGTCGTGGGGAAAGCCACCAGCGGGCCGGAGAGCCCCAGGGCCTCGCCGGCGGCGGCCTTGTCGGCCTTGGACAGGAGCGCCAGGGGATAGCTGAGCCCGTGGCGTTCGGCGTAGCGCTGCACCTGGGCGCGGTCGCGCGCTGGATCGTCGCCGAATTCGGAGGCCAATCCGACCAGCGCCAGGCCGCGGGGCCCGAAGCGCCCGTGCAGTTCCGCCAGCAGCGCGGCTTCGTCGTGGCAGTTGGGGCACCAGGAGCCGAACACCTGGATCAGCAGGGGCCGCCCGGCGAACTCGGGGCCGCCGAGGAACAGGGGTTGGCCCTGGAGGTCCTCGAGTTCGAGGGTCTTGAGCGGCGCCGCGCCCACCTGGCTCAAGAGGCCGAAGGCATCCGCCAGGGCCGCCGCCGGCGCGCGCTCGCCGCTCAGGCCCTCGCTCCAGCGCTCGCCCGAGTGGAAGCGCCCTTCGAGCCGGCCGTCCTCGGTCAACGCCAGGTCGTAGAGGAAGGCGTGGGCGCCGTCGAAAACCGACAGGCGCAGGCGCCCGCCCGCGGCGCTGCCGGCCAGGAAGCGATGGTCCCCCGTGCTGGTCAACACCGTCCCTTCGATCTCGCCCTCGGCGTTGGCGGCGAAGCGCCCGATCGCGGGATGGGGGTCGCTTTCGAAGCGCAGCCGCCATTCGCCCAGGAAGGCTGCGGGCGGCGCGCCGCCGGCGGGCAGCGCGGCGAAACGGGGCGCGCCGCCGCGCTGAGCGCGGGCCTGCATGCGGCCTTCCAGGCCGCCGGCCCGGCGTTTGATCCAATGGCCCTCGAGGCGCTCGGGGGCCGCGCGGCTCAGCTCGAGGCGCGAGTCATAGTGGGGGAACTCGAGACGCCATGAATCCGCGGAGATTTCGAGCTTGGGAACCTCCAGCCGCTCCGGGCCGTTGAGCACGAAGGCGCGCGGGCGCTGGCCCGGTTCGAGCTCCAGCACAAAGGGCAGCGGCCGCTCGGTCGGGCCCAGTTCGAAGCGCCAGCGCTCCGGGGCGGGCGCTGCTTGGGCCCGAGCTTGCCCCGCGGCGAACAGGAGCACGGCCAGGCAGGCCGAAGCGGGCAGAAAGGGGCGATGGGCGCGTTGAACCATGGGGGCGGGTGCGCTGCGGGCTCTTCGGGCGCGTCAGCCTCGGCGAGTCTATGCTGCTCGCCGGCCATGGAGATCCCCGACCGACCGACCCTGCGCGCCGGGCTGGCGGCGCTCTCGCCCTTGGCCAGCAAAACCGCCGCTGGGGTGATCGTGGTGATGATGCGCGAGCCGAGCCGGGTGCGCGACCGGGAGTGGCTGGCGGAGGTCTTCACGCGCGTGGCCGCCAAGGCCCTCGAGCTGCCCCAGCCGCTCGGCGCCGAGGGCAGCCGCGAGCTGCAGCGCTTCGTGCGCCGCGAACACCGCCAAGTGCTCAACCTGTGCGCGGCCCTGTTCGTGCGCGTCGCGGAGGACCTGCTGAGCGCCGGCGGAGACCCGGCGCGCTTCGACCTGGCGCAGGCCACGCGCCTGGCCCTCGGGTATTTTCGGCCCCAGCCCGGTCCTTGAGGGCCCGGGTGGGCCCGCGGGCGCAGCGCATGCCGCCGTCGATAGCTGGATGCTGAGCTGCGCGCCGGATTCCTGGCGGCGCTGCCGATCGGCCGGGCATGCGCGGGTCGCGTCGGGCCGCGCGCGGGTTCGGTCGCCGCCGGCGCGACGGCCGGGCGTGGGCCAGCGGCCCAACGCTAGATTAGGCCCGATGCCGTGCTCGCCCCGCCGCGCCCGCGCTCCGCTGGCCCTGCCCGCGCTGCTTGCGCTCCTGCTGCCGCCGGGCTGCGGGCCTGATGCACCGGCAGAGGGTTCGGCCGGGGGGTCGGCCGCGGGCGGGCCGGCGTCGGCGAGCCGGTTGCCGGAGCGAGCGCCCACGGCCGCCGAGATCCTGGCCGGGCTCGCCGGGACGAACCTGCCGGCCGAGCTCGAGCTGGCCCTCGACGAGCAGCGCGCGCGGGTCGAGGGCGCCCCCGGCGATCCGCGGGCCCTGTTCGACCTGGGGGCTCTGCTCGACGCCCATGGCCTCTACGCCGCTGCGGAAAGCGCCTACCGCGCCGCCGCCGCGCTCGATCCCGGCGATGCGCGGGTGCGCGCCCTGCTGGCTTTCACCCAGAGCGAGCAGGGCCGCCTGGGCGCGGCGTTGGCGTCCCTCGAAGCCGCCATCGCCCTGGCCCCGGAGCGCGGTCCCCTGCGCGTGCGCCGCGGGATGTGGCTGGCGGAACTCGGGCGTTTCGAGGAGGCCCGGGGCGAGTACCAGCGCGCGCTCGAGCTCGACCCGCGCGATGGGGCCGCCGTGGCCGCCTGGGCGCGGCTCGAGCTGGATCTGGGCCAGCCCCAGGCGGCGGCGGAGCGCCTGCGCGCGCGCCTCGCGGCGGCTCCGGAGGATCGCCCGGCCAGGGCCCTCCTGGCGCGCGCCCTGACCGAGCTCGGCGACTTCGAGGCCGCCGAGCGCGAGCGCCTCTTGGCCGGCGCCGTGCTGCCCTCCTGGCGCGACCCCTGGAAGGTCGAGGTGGACGCGCGGGCCGTGGGCTACGGCGCTGTGATGGGGGCCGCGCTCGAAGCCCTGCGCTCGGGCCAGGCGGCCCAGCGTTTGGCCGATGTAGAGGCCCTGCACGCCCGCGACCCCGACGACGTCACGGTGCAGGGCATGCTGACCGCCTCGCTGATCTCCCTGGGCCGCCCCGGCGAAGCGATCGAGATGCTGGAGGCCGCCCTCCAGCGCCGGCCAAATCATTATCGCATCCCCATGAACCTGGCCCTGGCCCTCGATGCGGCTGGGCGCAGCCAGGAAGCTCTGGTCTTCGCGCGGCGGGCC
>JBILNK010000171.1:0-9246 GCA_044375105.1 Planctomycetota bacterium | reverse complement strand
CGCGGGCCAGGCCGAGCCGCGCGCGCGCCAACAGCTCCTCGTCCGGGGGCGCATCGAGCAGCAGCAGCGACAGCCGCGTGACCAGGCTGCGGCCCTCGAGGGGCTGGTCGGCCGAGGCGCTCGGCTCGCTGCGCTCGAGATCCAGGTGGAAGTGCGGGCTGGCCAGCAGCCCGATCAGCAGGTCGCGCAGGGCGCCGCGGCCGCTGCCTGCGCCGGCCAGTTCGAGCACCGCGCGGCGTTCTTCGGCGCTGCCCGCGCCGCGCCACAGGTCCCGGACCAGGCGCTCGAGAAACGCCTCGGGGAACGCCTTGGGCCAGGGGCCCTGGCCGCGCATCGGCAGGCCCTCGCGCAGGGCCAGCGAGCGTTCGAAGGGGCTGGCGGGCAGCTCGTCCAGGGGGCCTTCGAGCTCGAGCCGCGCGAGGCCCAGGTTGCGGTCCTGGGCGCGGCCGTCCGGGGCTTTGTCCGCCGGCAGCCAGAAGTCGTTGACGAAGGCCACCGCCAGCTCGTTGGAGCCGCCCGCGGGCGCCCCGAAAACCCATTCGATCCGCTCGCCGGGGGCGGCCGTGGCGCGCACCTCGAAAACCGGCCCCCGGCGCTGATCCGCCCACAGCTCGGCCCGGGCGGGCTCGTCGCCAGCCTGGTCCGCGAAGACCCAGGCGCTCAGGCGATAGCGCCCGGGGCGGGGCAGCTCGACCTCGAGGCGCAGCTTGCCCTGGCTGCTCAGCACGCGGGCCTCGCCCCGCACGTGCCCTCCGGTCAGGTCCCGGCCGGCGACCCGGCGCGGGCCGGGCAGCTCCTCGAGACCCAGCGGCAGGGCCAGATCAGCGACCTCCTCCGCAAACTCGATCTGGCGCTCGAGGGCTCGCTCATCGAGGGCCAAGGACTCCGGAAGGTGGTCGAATCCATGGGCCAGGGGGTCGGCCGGCCAGCGTTCGAGCCCGCTTGGATCCACGCCCAGCAGATCGATGGCTCCATGGCGCAGCTGGGAGCGGGTCAGCCGCCGCAGGCTCGGCGCTTCCAGGGCCGGCGGAAGGCCCGGCGAATAGGCGCTTTCCAGATGCCGTCTCATGCTTTCGGCCATCTGGACCAGCTCCTCGACCTGCGGGCGGGGCGCGGAACGGGGCGGCATCTCGGCTTTTTCGAGGCGCCGTGCGGCGCGCAGCCAGAGGGCCTCGTCCAGCTCCAGCGGCCCCTCGAGGGCCCGCTCGAGGTCCACGTCGGCTTCCGCTTCCGGGCCCGCGTGGCACTCGAGGCACCAGCGCCCGACGAACCTGCGGATCCCGTCTTTGGGATCTGCGGCCTCCGGAAGCGGAGAGTGCCGCAAGTCGGCCCCGGGAGTGTCTGCGCCCGGCCCGCGGGCCCAAGGGGACCGCGCAGGGCTCGGCAGGGCCGTAAGCGCCAGAGCCAGGGGCAGCAAACCCAGGGCTGGCCGACCGACCCGCTCTCGGCCCGCGGACCCAAACCTGCGGCCGGCCTGAGGTCTCAGGCTCATTTGTCGCGCAGCACGAAGGTCACCAGCATGGTCACCCAACCTGCGACCGACCGGCCGTCCTCGACCGCCACCTGCTGGTCCGTGAGCCAGGCCGTCTTGATGTTTTCCAGGGTGTGGGAGGCCCGCTCGATACCCTTCCGCATGGCAGACTCGAACCCATCGTCGATCTGGAGCTGATCTCGGTGACACGTGCGACGCTCATGGGAACTCCCTGGTGCGGGTCCTGGGCCCCGCTCCACCAGGCCAGCGGGGCTCCTCAGACACTCTACTGCCCCCGCCTCCGTTTGGGTTGATGGGCCTTCAGCCGAGCGGGAATGCCCGTTAACGGCCCTGGGTTGGGACGCGACGCCGCTCCCGGAAGCTCGCCGACCGGGGCCGCCAGAAATTTCTAGCGGTCTCTGGAATTTCGTGCTTCGGCCGCTACACCTATGGGCATGGCCAAAAAAGCAGCCGCCGTACGTCAGCGTCGCTCCTCCGAAGAGCGCATCCAGGAACTCCAATCCAAGATCGAAGCTCTCAAGAACCGCGCGAAAGCGAAGGAACTGAAGGCTTCCGGGGCCAACAAGATGTGCCTCGCCGGCGTTCGCATCCTCGACAAGGCGATGAACGCCGCTCGCGAAGAGAACAACACCCATCTCCAGCACGCCCTCGCGGACGCCCGCACCCCGTTGGAGGCTTATCTGTCCAGTCAGGGCATCTCCCTGCCGAAGGCACGGCGCCCCCGCGGACCCCGTCCGAAGTGAGGCTAGAGGGGGTCTTTTAGCCCCTGCCGGGCCGCCGGTTGGGACAGGCAGAGACCCCCGGCTTTGGTGCCGTCGAGCCAGCGGTGCTGTTCTAACGGCAGCGCTGTTCCGACTCCGTGCCGGCAAGCCCGCTGGCGCGGTTCCACCTGGCCCGCAACGTCCCTTTCCCCCCGCACTCCACCACCAAACGGGGCGCGCCGATTCGGCGTGCCCCGGTCTGTTTTCCGGGCTGCAGATCCCGGGGCGACCCGGGATCTTTCGCCGGGTAGAACCCGTGTCGCCGGCTGCCGGGAACTCCGCTTGGGATGCCCGCGGCCGGGGTGAGATCCAGCCGGGTCGAAGCGGCGCCCTTAGGGAGCGAAACCGCTGTGCTGACGAGGCTGGGACCGGCGTGGGGCGACGATCCCCAGAGCCTCGCTGGCTCCGGTTGGAAGGCGAGCGGCCGAGCCCAGCAGGCTCGGATAGGCCGGTGAGTGCGCGATCAGGCCGGGGGCACGCTCAGGATCCGGAGCGCCCCGTTGAGCTCGAGATCGAGTTGCTGCTCGAGCGGGTCGCAAACCGGCCCCGGCGGATGCCTGCGAGCATCCTCCGGATCGAGCAGCGCCAGATGCAGCAGCGCGTCGCCGGGGCCGATGGCCGGCTGGGTGCAAAGCCCGAGCACCACGCCCTCGGCGGGCGCGTGCAGGCGCTCGAGCTCGCGGCCGAGGACGGTGGTGGCCCCGAGCAGCAGCCGCCCGCCGGGCACCCGCTCCCCGAGGCGCGCGTAGTACTCGAGCAGACCGCCGCGGCGCGCCCGCAGCCAGCGGGTGCGGCGCAGCAGCAGCGCCGGCGCAGCGGGGGCGGCCGGGCCCGGGAGCAGCCCGTACCCGACCAGCAGCCGTTGCAGGCCGCGCAGCAGCCACTGGACCACGGCCGGTTCGGCGCGGCCGGGCCCGCCCGCTTCGGCCACCAGGCTCGGCCGACCGCTCGCTTGAGCCACGCGCCGCAGGCTTCCGGCCGTGCCGCGATGGTGCACGATCCAGCGGGCCCCGAAGGCTTGGGCCAGGGCCAAGGATTCGGGGTGCTGCGCGTCGACCCGCAGGTGCGGGTAGTTGTGGCGTGGGGCGGCGGCGCTGTGCAGGTCGATGCACACGTCGGCGCGGGCGACGACTTCCCGGAACAGGAGCCGCGCAAGCCGCGCGCTCGGGCTGCCGTGCAGGCGGCCGGGGAAGCAGCGGTTGAGGTCGCGCCGATCCGGCGAGTAGCGCGAGCCGCGCTCGAAGGCGCCGGTGTTGGCGACCGGCACGACCAGCAGGGTGCCGCGCGAGAGCTCGAAGGGCCGTTCCCGCAGCAGCGTGCGCAAGGTCGCGATCGGTCCGATCTCATCCCCGTGGACTCCGGCGAAAACCGCCACGCAGGGGCCCTCGAAGGGTCCGCGCCAGACCGTCAGGGGCAGCCGTGGACTGCCGCCCAGGGGGCCCGCCGGGGCCGCCAGCGACAGCTCCGCGCGCTCGCCCAAGTCGATGCGCCGACGCCCGAAACGGCCCGGATCCTTGCGCGGCAGGGAAGTCTCCATGGGATCAGGGGGCCCGGTTCAGGCTGGCGGGCTGTCGGCGCAGGCTCTCCAGCTCGCGGATCACCGCGCCGGCGACGTCGAGGCCGGAAGCCGCTTCGATGCCTTCGAGGCCCGGCGAGGAGTTGACTTCGTTCACCAGCGGGCCGTCCGGTCCTTCGAGCAGATCCACGCCGGCCACGCCGAGCCCCAGCAGCCGGGCGGCCTGCTCGGCCAGCTGCCGCTGGGCGGCGCTGAGCTCCAGCGGGGCTGCGGCCGCGCCGCGATGGATGTTGCTGCGGAACTCATCGGCGCGGGCTTCCCGGCGCATGGCCGCGAAGACGCGCCCCCCCAGCACGATCGCGCGGATGTCGCGGCCGCGGCTGTGGGCGATGAAGCGCTGCAAGAGGACGGCCTGCCGGGATTGATGCAGGGCCTCGACGGTCGCCTCGGCCGCAGCCAGGCTTTCCGCCAGGATCACGCCCACCCCTTGGGTGCCCTCCAGCAACTTGAGGATCACCGGCGGGCCCCCGAGACGCTCGATGGCGGAACGCAGCTGCTCGCGCTCGCGCACGAAAGCCGTCTGGGGAACCGGCAGGCCGGCGGCGCACAGGCGCTGCAGCGCGCGCAGCTTGTCCCGCGACGCGGCGATCGCTTCCGCGCTGTTCGGAGAGGGGACACCCAGGGCCTCGAAGTGCCGCACCGCCGCCAGTCCGTAGCGGCTGATCGAGGCGCCGACGCGGGGCAGCAAGGCGTCGAACTCGGGGCAGGGCAGGCCGCGGTAGCGCAAGCCCAGGCGCGGCCCGATCTCCAGCTCGAGCCGCAGGGTGTCCAAGATGTAGGGCTCGTGTCCACGGGCGCGGGCGGCTTCGGCCAACCGGCGCGTGCTGTAGCTGTCGGCGTTGGTCGAGAGGAACCCGAGGCGCATGGCTGAGCGGATGGTGGCAGGCCGCGGGGGCTCTGGGCTCCGGGTGGGGACCCGGGCCGGCTGCCGACGCCGTGAGCATGCCTTGGCCCCTTCCCGGAGGCCACAGCGGGTCCGGATCGCCGGCGGGCGCGCCCTGCGAGCCTGCGCCCGGGAGCAACTGGCGCTGCGGGCCGGCCGCTCCTCAGCCGGGCGGGGAAAGGGCCGTTCCCGGCCCGACACGCGGTGCTCCCCTCGACCGCCCACGGGCTGCCTTCAGGGCGCTTGGCATGGGCTTTGCTGCCCGGTTGCGTGGCTCTCCCCGCGGATCCACACTCATCGAGCCACGTCCACCATGCGCTCCCTGGTCTTTCTTTTTCTGGCCGTCTCGACCGTCGCCTGCGCCGCTCGGACCGAGCTGCGCTCCACCCCCGCGCCCCTCGTGCTCAGCACCAGCGCCTACGAGCTGGCCGGCTCCCTGCCGCTTCCGGAGCAGGAGCCGCTCGAGCTGCCCGGCCTGCACAACGTCTTCCGGCTCAGCGACCAGATCGTCTCGGGCAGCGAGCCCCACGGGGAGCAGGCTTTCGAGGAGATGCGCCGCATGGGCATCCGCACGGTCTTGACCGTGGACGGCAAGGTGCCCGATGCGGAGACCGCGGCGCGCTACGGCCTGCGCTACGTGCACGTGCCGATCCGCTACAACGGGATCACGGAAACCGAGCGGGTGGCGATCGCCAAGACCTTCCGCGAACTGGAAGGGCCCTTCTACGTGCATTGTTTCCATGGGCAGCACCGCGGTCCGGCCGCCGCGGCCCTGGGCCGTGTGGTGCTCGACCAAGCCAGCCGCGAACAGGCCGTGGCCGAGATGCGCCAGTACTGCGGCACCTCGAAGAAGTACGAGGGCCTGTACCGCGATATCGCCGCGGGCGACCTGCCGGACACAGCCACTACGGCGGCCAGCGACTTCGATTTCGCGCCGGCCTTCCGCTTCGAGGGCGAGCGCGGGGCGATGGTCGAGATGGCGCGCTCCTTCGACACCCTGAAGGACTTGGCCGGGCGCGATTGGCAGGTCAATCCCGAACACCCCGATGCCACCGCCCATGGCGAGGCCCGGCGCCTTTATCAGGCCCTCTCGCAGGTCCACGATCTGCCCGCCACCGCCTTCAAGCCCGGCGACTATCGCGAGATCCTGTCCAAGTCCCTGACCCAGTCCAAGGACTTGCTCGAACTGCTCGAGACCGCCGGCGGCTTGCCCGCCGAGAGCTCGCTCGCGGCCAAGGACCTGGTCGGCGCGATCGGCAAGAGCTGCGAGGCCTGCCACGGTCTGTACCGCAACAGCTGACAGACAACAGCTGACAGATGGGAAAAATCGAATCGGGCTGTGCGCCCGAGCGGTCAGGCCCGCCTGTCCGCATGCCAATGGGCCGCCATCCGGCGGCCGCACAGTTGGGATCTTCGCTGAGCGCCGTTTTTTTCGAGCCTCTGACAGGCTTGGAAGGAAACGACTCGGGTGGTGCCGTAAGACCGGGCTTCGAGCAGGCCTTTGTGCCCCTCTGCGGCGCACACACAGGCTGGGATCGGCGGGGCTTCCGGGCGGGCGCAATCGCGGAGGCCCTGGCGGAGGATTGGGGGCGCAGCGGCCGGAGCGATCGCGAGCCGGAGGGGAACACGATCGGTCCCAGGGGGCCGCTGCGATCGCCGCGTGCGTTCGTCGCTTTACCCGCCTGACTTCTGCCCGCGCGATTTCTGCCCGCGCGATTCATCTCCGCGTGTCCCCACTTCGCTTGGGTCTGCCCTGGCCCCTGTTCCTGAGCCTCGATCCGATGCTCCCGAGGGGCTCGGCTCCCGAGGGGCTCGGCCGTCTGGACCCCCAGGGGAGGCGCGCTCCTGGCCTCAAGAGTTCCGGATGGCTCCCCGAGTAGGGCTCGAACCTACAACATTCCGATTAACAGTCGGATGCTCTACCATTGAGCTATCGGGGATCCGGAGGCGAACAAGAATAGCCGGTCGGGCCGGCCAGTCAAGCCAGCTCTGGCGGGGGCGAGGCGGGCAGTTCCGGGGCGAGCACGGGCTCGAGCGGCACCAAGGACCAGTCCCAGGCGACCAGCCACTGTGCGGGGGTCTTGAGCGGGGGGCGGCCGGGGCCGCTCCAGAGGCCCAAACTGGCGGCGCACCAGCCGACCAGCTCCAGCGGGTCCAGACCGGCCCGGCGCCACTCGGCCAAGGCCGGCGCGCCACCGCGTTTGCTGAGCCGGCGGCCCTGTTCGTCGAGCACCAGCGGTAAGTGGTACCAGGCCGGCGCCGGGAGACCCAGGGCGGAGTAGATCCGCTCCTGCCGCACGGTGGAGGGCAGCAGGTCGTCGCCGCGCACGACCTGATCGACGCCTTGGCGAGAGTCGTCCACGACCACGGCCAGCTGATAGGCGATCATGCCGTCTCGGCGCAGCAGAAGGAAATCGCCGCATTCCGCCGCCGGACAGAAGCTTACCGGTCCGCGCAGTCGGTCGACGGTCTCCAGCCAGCCAGTCGGCAGCGCCAAGCGCAGGCCTGCTGGCACCCCACAGCGCTGCTCGGCTTCGTTGCGATCCCGGAACAGGCCCCGGCACGTCCCCGGATAGCGGAGCTCCTCGCCGGAAGCGTGGGGCGCGTCGAGCGCCTCCAGGATCTGGCGGCGGGTGCAGACGCAGGGGTAGGCGTGGCCGGCGGCTTCGAGCCGGTCGAGGGCGGCGTGGTAGGGACCGAGGTCGTCGCTCTGCCGCAGCAGCTCGCCGTCCCAATCGAGCCCGAGCCAATCGAGGTCCTCCAGCATCTGCTGCTCGTGCTCCCGGCGGCAGCGGGTGCGATCGAGGTCCTCGCTCCTCAGCACGATCCGCCCGCCCGCGGCGCGCGCGCTCCACCAGGCCGCCAGGAAGGAGCGCGCGTGTCCGAGGTGCAGGGGGCCGGTGGGGCTCGGAGCCAGGCGACCGCAGGGCCTGGCGCTCACTGGCCGAAGCGCAGCTCGATGCGCCGCGCCGGTGCGGATTCGTGGCCAGGCAGCACCAGCAGCACCAGGCGGTCATGCTCGTTCTCCGGCAAGAGGGCGCCGAAGCGCGCGTCGGCGGTCAGGCCCTCCAGGGGGGCGCCGAGTCGGGCCGCCAAGGCCGGGACCGTGTTGGAGTGCCCCACGGAGAGCGCCAGGGAACCGGGCGGCAGGTCGCGCAAGGCGCGGGCGTGGCCCTCCAAGTCGCGGGGGTCGTAGGGGGCGATCTCGAGGCCGAGCGTTTGGGCCAAGGGCTCGGCCGTCTCCCGGGCGCGGCGGGTCGGGCTGGCAAAGAGATGCGTGACCCCGCTGCCCCCTAGCAGGCGTGCCAGCTCCCGGGCCCGCTCGATCCCGGCCTCGCTGAGCGCCGGGTCGCCCTCGGCGCTGGCTTTTTCGGCGTGCCGGACCAGAGCGACCAGCCGCGGCGGGCCCTCCGATCGGTCGGCGGGCGCCGCTGCGCTGGCGGCGGGGGCCGCAGGCGCTCCCTGCTCTTGAAGGCCCTCTCGCCGCGGTGCCTGGGAACCGGCGAAGGGCGCGCTGGCGGCCCCCAGGGCCAAGGCCAGCAACAGGAACGACGGGGCGGTCTTGGGACAGAACCGGACGAGGGAGTTCCACATGACCGGGAGCCTATCAGCGGCCCCCTGCGGCTCGCGGCGGCTCGAAGCCCCTCCCTCGCGGGGGGGCCTGGCAGGCGCTTCTGCCGTGCCCCTCGATCGGCGGCCTGCCCGGTCCCCTCGAGGGCCCGCGCCGAGGCAGGCGCCCGCGGCCGCGGGCGGGCGCCCTGAGGCCCGGGGCGGGCCGCGCTGAAGTCAGCGGCCTGGGTCCCCCCGAAGGAGGGCCCAGGCCGCATGCGGGGGCGTGGTCTCGGGCCGGCCTCGGCAGCCTCCCCGGGGGAGCGGCGAGGTCGCGGACCCAAGCCTCAGGGTGCAGGGATCACCGGCCTCGGGCCGCAGGAATCAATAGCGGTAGTGGTTCGGCTTGTAGGGGCCGGCCACGGGCACGCCCAGGTAGTCCGCCTGGGTCTTGCTGAGCTTGGTCAGCCGCACGCCGAGCTTCTCGAGGTGCAGGCGGGCGACCTTCTCGTCGAGGTGCTTGGGCAGCACATAGACGGCCTTGTCGTAGTTCTTGTGGTTGGTGAACAGCTCGATTTGCGCCATCACCTGGTTGGTGAAGGAATTCGACATGACGAAGCTCGGGTGCCCCGTGGCGCAGCCCAGGTTGAGCAGGCGGCCTTCCGCCAGGACGATCACCGAGTGGCCGTCCGCGAAGGTCCAGGAGTCGACCTGGTTGCCGTGCTCGCGGGGGTTCTTGATGTTGACCTTCTTGATGCCCTTGACTTTGGCCAAACCGGCTATGTCGATCTCGTTGTCGAAGTGGCCGATGTTGCCCACGATGGCGTTGTGCTTCATCTTGGCCATGTGCGCGGCCGTGATGATGTCCTTGTTGCCGGTCGCGGTGATGAAGATGTCGGCCGTCTCGAGCACGTCCTCGAGCAGGGCCACCTGGTAGCCCTCCATGGCCGCCTGCAGGGCGCAGATCGGGTCGATCTCGGTGACG
>JBILNK010000030.1:0-30867 GCA_044375105.1 Planctomycetota bacterium | reverse complement strand
GGACAGGTCGCGCTGGTTGAACTGCCGCGTCGCCGCCCGTGAGTCGACGTACAGGACCCCGCGGGTGCGGCGCGTCGTTTCGCCGTCGCTCGGATTGAGCGCGGTCTCGGAGCCCGCGCCCCCGCGGCTGAGGGGCACGCACATGACCGCGCGCAGCTTGAGATCGAAGACCGAGCGCCCGAGCTCGAGGGCCTCGCTGTCGGACTGCACCGTGGCGCGCACGGGCTCACCGGCTTCGAGCACGCGCCGCGCGATGCTGGTCGAGAAGCGCAGCTCCTCGGGCAGGTGTTCCCCGCGGCGCGAGCGCGCCACGTGCACCTCGAGCGCCAGTGCACCGCGCTCCCGGCTCTCGGAAGGGTCCTCGATGATCAACAAACCGCGCTCGGCGTCGGTCACCTCGACCGAGAGGTCCACAATCTTGACCAGCAGGGCCTCCAGGTCCTCGGGGGTCGAGACCGGCGCGTTCGCGACCCGCGCGATCGCCTCCAGCAGCACCTGCACGGTGCGACGGTCGGTGGCCTGGTCCCCGGTCAGGAATTGGGTCGACGCGGACCCGGGTTGGCTCTGCCCCATGCCGGCCGGCGTCGCCCCGACCGCCCCGTCGGCCGGCGCGCTGGTCGGCAGTGAGGGCGGGCCGGGAGCCGGCGCTGAGCCGGCACCCTGGGGGGCGGCGGGCGACTCGGGCGGCGTCAACGGCTTCTTGCGCCGGAAGAACATGAAGAGAAGTGTAGCCCCCCGGGGCCAGCCTCTCGACCCCCGCGAGCGGGCGGGCTACGGGCTTGCACCCCAGGCCCGCGCTGGGGATAGTGCCACCGACCACCGCCGCCTCCCACGGACCGGCGCCCCCCCCTTCCCACGCCCTGACATGCACGCCAGCGCCGAAGCCCGCGAGGACTACACCATCCTGCACCTGCGGGGCGAGTTCGACACCTATTACTGCCCGCTGCTGCACCAGGAGATCGATGCTTTGATCAAAGCCGGGGAGCGCCGGGTCGTGCTCAACCTGCGCCTGGTCAAGTTCATCAACTCGACCGCCCTAGGTGCGATCATCAAGGCCGCCAAAACCCTGGAAGGCAAGGCCGGACGGATGGTGCTCTCGCGCCCCTCGCCCTTCGTGCGCGAGATCATCCAAAAGATCGGCCTCGACCGACGCGTGCCGATCTTCGATTCGGACGAAGCCGCCGGGGCCGCCCTGGCGGGCCGCAGCCCGGACGGGGACAGCCCCGCCGAGCCGCAGCTCGACGAGGAGGGCAGCCTCCTGTTCACGCTGACCGACACCCAGCGGCTGGAGCACTTCCTGGGCGTGGCCAAGCCCTCTTCGAATCCCTTACACCGGCACTCCTTCGGCAGCAACTGGCGCGGCATCGGCCGCATGGCCAGCTTGGATCCGCGCGGCCTGGCCTTCACCTGGAGCGGCGGCAATACCGGCCTATCTCCCTTCGAAATGGGCCAGATGCTCTCGCTCGGGACCGAACTCTCGATCAAGTTCCGCCTGCCGCTGCTGCAAAAGGGCAGCTACGAGACCCTGGCCCGCGTGGTGCAGATCGAAGAGCGGCCCGAGGGCGTCAAGGTGCGCCTCGATTTCGAGTCCCTGGACGAGCAGACCGCCCAGCAGATCAAGCAATACGCCGAGGACATGGCCTTCCTGAAGCGCGAGCTGCGCGACGGATGAGCGGCCGGGGGCGAGTGCCGTCGATCGGCGCCCGCGCCCCGAGGCCGCCCCCTGCGTTGCCCTCGGATTCCCGACCAGCCGCCCTGAGGCAGGCGCAGACTCAGACCCGATCGCCCGGGCGCAGCCCGAGTCGATTTCTTTCCCTCGGGGGCTCAGCCGGCGCGGGCGCCAGGTTGCAGGCAGAGCCCGGTGCGCTCCAGGGCCATCTCGACCGACTGGGCGGCCCGTTCCCAGCCCAGACCGGCACCCGCGGCCCGCGCGGCGGCGGCCATCTGCTGGCGCAGCTCGGGGGCCTGCGCCAAGCGCCCCAAGGCGGCGGCCCAAGCGCCCAGGTCCCCCGCTGGAACCGCCAGGCCCTCCTGCCCCGGCGTGAAGCGGAAGCGATAACGCGGCAGATCCGCTACCAGAACGGGCAGCCCACAGGCCAGGGCCCGGACCAGCTGCACGCCGCGCGCGCGCTCGTTCTCGGCGGGCAGCGCGAACAGGGTTCCAGCTCCGAGCAGGCCCGCTAGTTCCTCCGGGGGAGGGTAGTCGAGCAGGCGCACACGCCCGGCGATGCCCAGGCGGGTTGCCAGAGTCACCAAGCGCCCGCGGAGGCTCCCCGCGCCCACGAGCAGCAGGGTCCAGTCCTCCCGTTGTCCGACGGAGGCGGCGAAGGCGCGCACCAGCAGCTCGAGACCACGGCCGGGCTCGAAGGGACCGACGGAGACGAGCAGGCGGCCGACCAAACGATGGCGCGAGATCAGCCGGGTAGGCATCCCCGGACGGAACAGGTTCCGGTCGACCCCGCCCGGGCAGAGCTCGACCAAGTCGGCGGGGAAACCGCGCTCCAGGGCTTGATCGCGAGCCAGGGGATCGAAGGCCAGCACGGCTTGGGTGCACTGGCGCACGGTCCAGCCCCAAAGGTGCCGCCCGAAGGTTTCGAGCACGCGCTCCCGCAGGCGCTTGAGATCGTTCCAGCCGGGCTCGATCACCAGCAAGGGCAGGCCCTGACGGGCCGCCGCGCGAGCGGCTACCCAGGCAGCCGGCGAGGAACCGTCATAGGCCAGCAGGGCCCGGCGAGCTTCCCCAGCCCCTCCCACCCGCTCCGCCGCCAGCACCGAGTCCAGGGACTTGGGAAGGATGCAGGCCGACCCGCCCCCATCGATCGGCTGCTTGGCCCAGACCCCGCCATGGGCCAGCAGCACCTCGCACTGGTGCCCGCGGGAGGCCAGGGCCGTCGCCAGGGCCCTGGGCTCCCGGGAATCCCGTGCGCGCGGATTGAAGCCGTCCAACACCAAGGTCAGGCCCCAGGGGGACCGAGCGGCGCTGGAAGCGATTTCGGGCATGGAGGGTCCGGGACAACCTAGCGGTTGCTCTTCGGTCCAGCCGGATTCCGGTCTTGATCGGCACGCGGATCGGCGTTGGTCCGAAGCCGCTTGGCATGCGTTCTGCCGTCCAGAGCCGGGGCTCAAGGCGGCCCCGAGCAGGTCGAAAACAGCCCCGCTCTCCCCCCGCCACGCCACGCCCCCCCCATGCAGCATCGACCCGGCTCCCTGCCCGGCACCGAACCGTCTCCCAAAGGCTTGTTCATCGACCTATGGGGCACCCTGTGCGAGCTCCCGCGCCGAGGGGAAGCCCACCGCCCCGAGGAGGTCCGCTTTGTCCCCGGCGCCTTGGACGCCCTGTTCCGGGCGCGCCGGCGCGGCTTCAACCTGTACCTGATCGGAAATCAGGCTTCGGTGGCCTTCGGCGAGGTGGACGATGGCACCTGGCTGGCGATCGAGGACACGCTGCTCTCAGGCCTCTCGGGAGTGGGCGCCGAGCTGACCCGCAGCTATCTGTGCCTGGTACATCCCCGGGGCCAAGGGCGCCGCAAAGCCGAGTCGGTCTATCACCTGCCGAACACCGGGGCCTTCTACCACGCCGCCCACCACGACGGCCTGGACCTGCGCTCCTCCTGGGTGATCGGGGACAGCACCCTTGAACTGGTCGCAGGCTGGCGCGCGGGCCTGCGCCTGTGCGGCGTGCGCACCGGCCTGTGCCTCTCCGACCGGGCCTATGACGTGGAAATGGACGCGAGCGCCCGCTCCCTGACCGAGGCGATCGAGCACCTGCTGCCCCTGGCGCCCAAGCTGGTGGCCTGACCGGGCTTGGCTCGGAGGGCCTCGCCGGCCGATAAGCGCTGGATGCGCGCGCTGCTCATGGTCCTGGCCCTGCTCCCGCCCGCCGCGGCTACGGCGGCCTGGCCCGGCGTGCCGAGGCCGAGCGGGGAGCTCTCCACCGCTCAGGCCGGACTGCCGGGGGGGCTGTATTTCGAGCTCACACGCGGCCAGTTCCAGAGCCTGCAGGGGGAGCGGCGGGAGCGCCGGTTGCTGGGCGCCCCGCCGCTGACCCTGGCCGGTCCGACCCGGCTGGAGCTGGGGGCCACCTCCAGCGGCCGGCTGGTGCTGCCCGGCGCCTTCCAGTTGGACCTCGCCGGTCCGGCCGTGCTCGAGGTGCAGCCCCCGAGCTCCGCGGACGCAACACCGCACCTGCGGCTCGGCTCCCTGGGCGGGGCGCTGCTCGAATGCCGGCGCAGCGGGCCCACGCTGACTTTGCCCCAGGGACAGGTGCTCCACCCGCGGCGGGGCGTGCTGCGGCTGACGCCCGGGGCCTCGGACGAGCTGCGCTTGACCCTCTGCGGGGGCGAGCCGCTCGAGCTGGACCTGGGCGGACGCTACAGCTTCGAAATCCCGGTCGGATTCGATCGCGCGCTGCCCCAGCGCCTGACGCCGACCCCGGCGACCTACCGGGGCCGCTGACCGGCCCTGGCCGAAACGGCTCGGTTCGCGCCCGAGCCGCGCGCCCCTCGGGCGATCAAGGGCCCCAAAAAGATCGCCGCGCAGCGACGCCTTCAGCCTCTTTGTCCGGAGGACGGTGGCCCATGGGCCGGCGGACAGCCTGGTCTTGCTGCTAGGGCGCGGCCGGAGTCGATCGCTGATCAGGCGGTCACCCACCGATGGCGCGCATCTTGATCGCCCCGCCCGCCAGGTGGTCGTAGATCGGGGGCTTGGCGTCAGCAGCCTGCTGGAACAGGGCCACCAGGCGCTCTTCCAGCTCGGCCGTGGGCAGGCCGGAGCGGATCGCGCCCAGGAGATCGACCTCGCCGCCCGAAAGCAGGCACGAGCGGATCTTGCCCTCGGCGGTGATGCGCAAGCGGTTGCAGCGGTCGCAGAACGGATTGCTCATGGCGTGGATGAATCCCACGCGCGCTTCGCCCACGGCGAAACGTTCCGCCGGCCCCCCATCTTGGTTGGCCGCCAGCGGCACCAGGGTTCGCCCGCGAGCGAGGCGTTCGAGCACCGTGCGGGGCTCGACCTTCCAGGCCGCAAGGCGCGCCTCGTCCATGGGCATGTGCTCGATGAAGCGCACTTCGACCCCCTCCCGCGCCGAAAGCTCGAGGAAGCCGTCGATCTCCTGTTCGTTGACGCCTCCCAGCAGCACACAGTTGACCTTGCGACGCTCGATGCCGGCCAGCCGAGCCGCCCGCAAACCGGCCAGCACGGTGGCGAGATCCCCGCCGCCGGTCAGCTCGCGGAATCGGTCCGGGTCCAAGCTGTCGATCGAGACGTTGACCGTGCGCAGGCCGGCCGCCTGGAGCTCCTCGGCCCGCCGCTCGAGCAGCATGCCGTTGGTGGTCAGGGCCACCTCGCGGATGCCGGGCAGCGCCACCAGCCCGCGTACCACCTCGGGCAGATCCCGGCGCAGCGTGGGCTCGCCGCCGGTCAGGCGCACCTTGCGAAAGCCCAGCCTCCGGGAGGCCACCTCGATCAGGGTGGTCACCTCGTCCGGCCGCATGACCGAGCTAGGCTCCTCGGGCAGCGTGCAGTAGCTGCAATGCAGCTGGCAGCGGTTGGTCAGGGAGACGCGCAGGTAGGTAACGCGACGCCCGAAGCGATCCATCATGGCCGGATTGGGTCGTGGGGACTTGCACCCACGTTAGCAGCCCGGGGAGCTGCCGGCTGCTGCCAGGGGGACCCACTCCGGGTCAATTACCCCCCGCGGGGCCGCCCCCTTCCAACGGGGGGCCGAATTGGCGCCGCAGGTAGGAAGCGCGCAGGCGGTCGCGCTCCTGGGCGTCGAGCAGTTCGAGGTCTGCGGAGGCAGGCTCGCCGGCAGCGCTGCCCAGACCCTGGACGTGACCCTTCTGGATGCGGACGGTCAGCCCGTTGAGCTCGTTCAAGTCGTGCCCGCTGAAGAGCCCCAGGGCGGCGCCCAAGCGCAGATTCGAGAGGTGCTGCAAGGCGACCTCCGAAGGCAGCAAGCGAGCGTTGCACAGCATGCCCAAGGAGCGGCCCACGCGGTCCTCCAGGGCGCTGCGCTGCTCCTCGAGCAGCGCTGAGCGCACGCGCCGCTCGAAGGCCACGATCGAGGGAACCAAGCTCGAGAGGTCGCCCAGCAGATCCTCCTCCCGGCGCCCCAGGGTGACCTGGTTGGAGATCTGATAGAAGTCGCCGGCGGCCCGACTGCCTTCGCCGTACATGCCGCGCACGGCCAGGCCGGTGCGCGCCGCCGCGGTAAAAACCTTCTCGAGTTCCGTGCGAACCAGGCCCAAGGCCGGCAGGTGCAGCATCACCGAGGCGCGCAGGCCGGTGCCCACGTTGGTCGGGCAAGCGGTCAGGAAGCCGAGCTGCGGGGTGCAGGCGAATTCGAGCCGATCTTCCAGCAGGCCTTCGAGTTCTCGTACCCGCCGCATGGCCAGACCCGGATCGAAGCCCGCGGCAAAGCCTGAGAGACGCAGATGGTCCTCCTCGTTGACCATCGCGGCGCTGGTCTCAGCGGCGCTGAACAACACGGCGCGCCCGGGCAGCGGTCGGCGGCCGTCGTCGACCCCGGCCAGATCGCGACTGATCAGGTGCCGCTCGCGCAGCAGGAGCCGGACCCAGGGGGTCACTTTGGGCAGGTCCACCCACAGGGGCTCCCCGCCCTCCAAACGCACCTCGCCGAGCACTTCGCGCAGGCGCTGGCAGAGCTGGGTCGCCGGCCCTTCCTCCAAGCGGGTCACGAAGGGATAGCCGACGAGGTTGCGCGCCAGACGCACCCGGCAGGAGACGACCACGTCCGGTTCGGGTCCCGGTTGCTCCATCCAGGCGCCCAGTCGGCGCACGAAATGCAGCGGTTCGAGGGGTGCGTAGGCCACGGTGGATTAGAAGACGCGTGAGGCCTGATTCCAACCAGGGCGAGCGGGAAACTCAAGGGCACCCGAGGGGCCCCTTGCGGCCTGGCTCGCGGAGACCGCACCGCTACCCCGCCCGCCTGGCCAGCGACAGGGGGGGGCGCCCTACGGGCTGTGGAGCCGTTCCCCGGGCTGCCTGGACGAGGGGGCCGCCACCGCGTGGTCGCAGGAGGACCGGATCGACCTTCGCGCGAGCTCCGGTGCCTCGATCGGGCTCCCCCGCGCAGCAGACAGGCAGACTCGGAGGGTTGCAACCACCCACGGCCGAGCTGAACACAGCGGCGCGGACGAGGCCGGGCGCCTCAACCCGCCATCCGCTCGGGATCGACCGGAGGGGCTTCCCGGACCGCGGCCGAGCGGTTGCGCTCAGAGGATAGGGTTTCGAGCACCCCGCGCTGGGTCGCCAGTTCGCGCTCGAGCCCAGCGATCACGAGGCGCATGCGTTCGCGATCCCCGCGCAGGTCGACCAAGAGATCGCGATGGTGCTGCAGATCAGCCAAGACTTCCCCCATGGACTGGTTGAAGCCCTCGCGCTCTTGATCCCAGGCGCGCTCCTGCTCGGCAACCGCAAGCGCGCGCTGCTCGAGCTGCTGGCAGCGATTGCCCTGCAAGCGAAGCTGCTCCTCGAGGCGCTGCGACTCCTCGCCAACGGCTGCCAGCTCGGCCGCCAGGCGGTCGCGCTCCTGCTCCGCTCGCGCACAGCGAGCCTCCAGGCGATCGCGATCGCCTCCCAAACGCGCCAGCTCGGCTTCGCTGGCGGTCAAGCGGGAAACCGCCCCGTCGCGCGCCGCCGTGAGCGCAGCGGCTTGGCCCCGCTGGGCAGCGATTTCCTCCCTGTGACGGGTCTCGAGAGCTTTGACGGCAGCCGCAGCCGCCTCCCGTCGTGCCTGCTCCAATTGAGCCCGTTCGGTACCGATCAGCTCACGTACACGCTTCAACTCGCTCCGGGCGCCGGCCAATTCGCTCGTCAAGGCAGCTGCGCGCCCTTCCGCCTCGAGCTGGGAAGCCTCCGCCTTGGCACGGGCCTGCTCGACTCGCTCGCGCTGCCGATCGGATGAACGGAGACGTTCGAGATGCTGCTTGAAATCCTCTTCGATGGCCCGGCGCGCGGAGCGCTCTTCGGTCTCCCGTTCACGAACGAATTCGAGTTCCGCGTGCAGCTGCTGGGCGCGCACGGATTCGGCCTTGAGCTCGGTCTCCAACCGGCCGGCACGCTCGGTCAGCTCGACCAGCCGCGGCTCGAGCTCCACTAGCCTGGGGGCCAGCGGCTCGAGCTCGCTGACGCGCTCCTGGTGCTCGCGCAGCAGGTTGCGCTGGCCTTCGAGCTCGGCTTCCATCGCGCGCCGGGCCGCCTGCTCCTCGCCGTACCGCTCCCCCATGTAGGCCAGCTCGATCTCGAGCTGCTCGATGCGCAGCGCCGAATCTGCAAGCTGCGGCTCCTGCGGTGCGGCCTCGCTAGGCGGACTCCCCGCAACCCGCTGGGCACGCCAGCGCCGCCGATCCAAGTCGAAGCCGATCAGCGCCTTGAGAAGCTCGGACAGGCCTTCGGCGACGCCGCGCGGTGCCGGATCCGGGGTGGCCATGAGCTCGAATCCCGAGAGACTCAGGCCAGGGCGAGC
This sequence comes from Planctomycetota bacterium, assembly GCA_044375105.1. Taxonomy (GTDB): domain Bacteria; phylum Planctomycetota; class UBA1135; order UBA1135; genus JBIKLM01. Next base: position 22,379 of record JBILNK010000030.1, on the reverse strand, counting down.
CGCGACCAGGCAATGCCGATAGGGATCGCCGCTCCCCTGACCTTCCGCCAGGTTGGCGTTCAAGAACTCGAATACCGACTCGGCCAAGCGGGCCAGGTCTGGGTCGTGCAGCAGATAGGCCTGCAGAGTACGCTGCAGGAACCAGCCTTCGAGGTCACCGGCCCCGACCCAGGCGGTCTGGGCGCCGAGCTCGGCCAGCACCTGCGCGCAGGATTCGCGGGTGGGCAGACCGAGAGCTCGGTGGACCTCGAGCTCCGTATCGCTGCTGGCCAGCTTCTCCTTGAGGAAACGACGCAGGATCACCTCGGCGTGGCGCAGGCGCGGGCCATCGAAGGGCCCGACCAGCACCAGATAGCCGCGGGTCACCCGCCACAGCTCTCGCAGCAAATCGGAGCGCCGCTGAGCCGGCTGTAGCTGCAGGCTCTCCACGGCCACGACCGTGTCGAAGCTGCCGTCCCGGAAGGGCAGCTCGAGAGCCGCGGCCTGCACTCTGGAACCCGCGGAGCCGCCGCCAGGTTCGCTGCACAGCTCGACCATTCGCTGACCTGGCAGCAGCAACTCAAGCCCGCCGCCCACGTCCAAGATGCGACCTGGTGAAGCCCCGCCCCATAGCCGCTCGACCGCTTCGGCGGCCAGGCGCAGGCGTTGGAAACGCTCGAAGGGTAGGCGCAGGGACTTGGACACTGGGGAAGAAGGGGTCGGGCCCGCAGGCGGAAGAGGCTGGTTTGATCGGCGCTCCCCGATGGTCTCCGGGAGCCGCTGGCCGGCCCGCGTCCCGCGCCTGGAACGGATCGCCCCCGCCCATCCCCGCGGATCGCTGCAGCGGTCGTCGGCCGACCTTGGCACTCCTCGGCCGCAGGCTCTCCGGGCACCCCCGGTGCGCTGCGGGGGCTGGAGGCACCCGGCCCCGTGCAGCCTGCACGGCCACGGGCGCGGACCAGCGCCCCCACCCCCGACGCTCGACCTGGAACAAAAAGATCAGCGCGCAGGGACGAGCTCGGCCCCAGCTGCCGCCGGGTTTGGGTCCGAAGGCATGCGGCCGGGCGGACATCTGGCCCGGGCGCACCCGAGTCGATCGTTTTTTTCTCAGGCTGGGAGACCCAGTCTCAGAGCACCAGCTTGCCCAGGGCCGACTCGATCAGGGCCACGGCCAGTTCGGCGGTCTGGTTGCGCAGATCGAGGATCGGGTTGACCTCGGCCAGCTCCAGGCTGACCAGCTTGCCGGTGTCGGCCACGTTTTCCATCACCAGGTGGGCCTCGCGCAGGTCGGCGCCGCCGGGCACAGCCGTACCGGTCCCGGGCGCGATCGATACGTCGCAGCCGTCCACGTCGAAGGACAGATGGAACCCATCCGTTCCATCGCAAGCGATCTCGAGCGCTTCCTCCATCACGCGCTGCATGCCCATCATATCGATCTGGCGCATGGTGTAGACCCGGATCCCGACCTGGCGGATCATCTCCTTCTCGCGGGCGTCCAGGGAATGCACGCCCACCAGGACGCAGTTTTCGACCGCCAGCATCGGGGCGGCCCCGCTGAGGTGGGTCAAGGCGCGCGGCCCGTACCCGAGACAAGCGGCCAAGGGCATCCCGTGCACATTGCCCGAGGGGGATGTCTCGGGGGTGTTCATGTCGCCATGGGCATCGAACCAGATCAGACCCAAGCGCTTACGCTGGGCCTGGAAGTGGCTGCACACCCCGGAGATCGTGCCGCAAGCCATGGCATGGTCTCCGCCCACCACGATCGGGAAGCGCCCGCGTTCGAGCGCGGCCCGCACCCCATCCCGCAGCCCGGCGCAGTGCTCGGCGATCTCCTCCAAGTAGCGGGCGCGCTTGTTGCGCGGCTCCGCCAGGGGCTTGGGTACGGGAACGTCACCGAGATCCTCGAATTCGAGCCCCAGGGCGCGCACCTTGGCCTCCAAACCGGCGAGCCGGACGGCGGTAGGCCCCAGCGCGGCGCCGGGGTGGCTGCCCCCCAGACTCAGCGGGGCACCGATCAGAGAGACCTTGCGGTCGAGGATCATGGCGTTGGACGGACGCTTGCGCTTTCGATCGTAGCAGCCAGAACGGGGACTCCGAGGGGCGCCGGCGGGGCTGGCCTTGGCTGGAGCCGGCCGGGGCCTGCGCATCGGGGGGGGCCGCGCTCGCGCGGCCCGCTGCGCGGCGCGGACGTCCCCGCGCTGGCGGGGAGCTCCGGGCAGCGGCGATCGCGGGCCCGTTCCATGGCGGTTCTACGAGGCCTGAGCCTGGCACTTTCTTCGTCCAGCGAGGCGACCGCGCTGGATCGGCTCCAGCCGCCCTGCGCCCAAAGCGCGGCGCTGAGGCTCTCGGCTGCCTGGAAACAACTTCCTGGCCCCCCCTCGCCGAGGCTCAGGGAGCAACATCCGCTGGGCTCGACGGCTCGGCAGGGATCGGCTTGTCGGAGAAAAAAATGCCGCGGGAAGTTCCGTGGCGCTGCGCGCCTCGGGTTTTAACCACCCGCACCCGACCAGAGGCTGGAAAAAAGCTGTCAGCCCCGACACCGGCCTCCGCGGCCGACGGATCGAGGCCCAAAGGCCGGCGGACGGGCGGGTGAGACGTCTCGGGCGCAGCTCGCATCCCTCTCACCCGCGATCGGCTTGTCCGCGCCGCTCGAGGCGCAGGATCGAACCCGGTCCCAGCCCGAGGGTGCGGCCGGCATCGCCATCGCGGACGGCGACCTCCAGCGTCCCGAAGGAGCTGGTCAGCGCAAGAGGCTCGCCGCTTCGGACCTGCCCATAGGTCTGCCTCACCGCAAGGCAATGGCCCGGAAGCACCACGCTCCAGGCTCCAGGGTCTGGCGCCAGGCTCCGCGCAGGCAGTCGTGTAATCGCATTTCCGAAGCGATCAAGGAACAGGACCCGCGTTTCGAGCCGAAAGGAATCCACGCCAGCGGCCTCGGAAGCCTCGAAGCCATCGAGAAGCATCGGCAGGTCCCCGGCCGGCAGGGCGGGTCCCAGATCCTCGATCCGGGCGCCCTGCACCAGGCGCGCCGCGGCGGGCGCAAACACATCGCGCCCGTGGAAGGTGAACGACCGCTCGGGGAGAGACAGGCGCTCGAGATCGAGCTGGACCAAGCCCCGCGCGCCTGCGAGCAGACCGCTGGCCAGACCGTTGTCCGGGCATAGGAACAGGTGGCCCTCGCGCTCGAATCCCAGGATTCGGCGCGCCGTGCCCACCCCGGGATCGACGACGGCCACGTGCACGGTGCCCTGGGGGAAATACGACCAGACCGTCTCCCACTGGAAAGCGGCCACCGCCACCTGCTGGGCGGGGATGCCATGGGTGAGATCGATCACGGAGCGGAGCTCGGGCGCCAGGCTGTGCAGCACGCCCTTCATCTGCCCCACGTAGCTGTCCACCAGCCCGAAGTCCGTCAGCAAGGTGACCAGGCCGGAACGTGGCGCCGGGCCGCGCCGTGCATCTTGGGAGGTCATCGAGGAAATGCTTGTGGCCGCGTCCTTGTGTGCCTTCGAGCGCGTCTGGCCTTGGGGGAGCTGTAGTGCATCGGACAAACCCCTGTCAAGGGCCGTAGCAGCCCCCGATGCAGGGGAGCCAAGCGCGGCGGCAGCGCACCGGTCCCTTGGTGCCGAGCCAGCGATGGGTCGAGCCCTGGTCCGCGTCGCCCCGATAGGACCCGCGCAGCCCCTCGAGGTCCTTGGCGAAGAGCCCCGCCGATGTCCAGCGGGTCAGCCGATCCGCGCTTCTCGATTCGCCCGAGCTCGCTCGATCTCCAAGGAAGCGGCGGTCTCGAACCCTCGAGGCGCATGCCGCGCGACACGGAATCCTGGATCGCACGCCTCAAGAGCGCGGGCGCAGCCCGCGCCCCGCCCCCCCCGTCCCGCACCGCGTGCGATTCGTGAGCACCCCGAGATAGGCCCCCTGGACGCTCGGATCCGAGTTCTGTCGTCGTGTGCAGATGCGTTCGAGCTCGCCGAGTCCGCCGATCATTCCGATCGCGAAACCCAGCCGCCGCAGGTCGGCGGGACGTGCTTCTGAGGGCGGCGAATCGAGCTCGTCGTACAGGGCCGGCAGGCCATGTCCGCGGGCCAGGGCCGCCGCGGCCAGGACCCCCAGGCTGAAATCCCCCCGCCACAGGGCGGCGCGCAGGAAGAGGCGGCCCGAGGGTAGATCCAGCTCGATCAGCGCACGGCCCAAAGCGCGATTGAATGCCTCGTCCGCATCATCGGGAAACAGCCGCTCGAACAGGGCGGCTTCCTGGGCACCGGCCTGGAGCGCCAGGGCCTCGACGCAAGCCTCCGCTGCGGCCCCCGCGCTGCCATCCTCCAAGGCCGACCTCAGCAACTCGCGACCGCTGGGGCGGCCGGCCCGGGTAACGGCGAGGGCCACCTCGATGGCCGCTGGGCCTTCGAGGTCCACCAAGATCTCCTCCAACAAGGCTAAGACCCGGCCCGAGTGGGCCAAGCGGCACAAGTCGTCGATGACAGCGGGCCAGAGCGGCTCCTCGGGCGCTTCCAGCAGCTCGAGCAGGGCCTCGAGGCCGCGCTCGTCCCCGAGGGCCAAACGCGCAACCTGGGCCGCGAGTCGCACGCGTGGTTCAACGTCCAGGTCGAGCCGTTCGAGCTCGGGCAACCAGCCCGCGAAACCCGAGCGAGCGAGCGCCAGCACGGCGCGCACGCGCTCCTCGGGCTCGCCGGCCTTGAGCAGGGGTTCGAGCAGCTCGAAAACGCCCGAAGTGCGCCCTTCGGGATCCAGCTCGATGGCCAGGGCGGCGGCGCGCGTGCGCAGCGCCGGCTGGGCCAGGAGGTAAGAGACGATCTGGGTGTGCGCGATGCTCGCGCCGTGCCGCTCGAGCAGGCTCAGCAGGGCCTCGCGCTCGCGATCGTCCTTGGGCAGCCAGAGGCCGTTGCCGACCAGGGCATCCAGGGCCTCTGGCATACCCGAAAGGGCCGCCTCCAGACAGGCGGGGCTGCCGCCGGCCAACAGCCGCTCCAGCAACAGGTCTTCGACCCCCGGATAGCCGCTGGTAGCGGCCTCGTACAGAACCAAGTTCTCCAGGAACTCGGGGACTTGCGCAAGCTCGGTAGCCCGCAGGGAGGCGTAGCTTTGCCGGTCGATGTATCCATAGCGTTTGGCGGCCTCGTAGCGCGCTCCCAGGTAGGCCGCGAGCACGGGGGTCGGAAGCGCGCTTGCCGGTGCCTCCAGCGCGCTCCTCAGGGCCTCCAGCTTCGGTCCGAGCTCGGGGGCTGCCAGGAGCAAGGACTCGATCAAGCCGGGCTCGAGGCGGTCCTCGCCGATCAGCAAAGCCAGCAGGGCGGCGCTGCCTTCGAGGCCCGGGCGCAGGAGCGCGCGTTGGACCAAGAAGGCCGCGGGCACCTTGGGCAGCTCCCCGAGGGCGAACAGCGCCGCCAGGCGCTCGGACGGCGCACCTCGCTCGGCCACCTGCAGGAGCCTCTGCTCCTCGGAGACCAAGCCACCGGCCCCGAGCGCGAACAGGGCCGCCGCGCGGTCCAGGTCGCTGCTCTGACCCGCCAGGGCGGCAACGGCCCTGCGGGAGCCCGCCGGGCTGAAGCTCAGGCGGCGGTGGTAGCGCAGCAGCGCTTCCCACCCCAGTCGAGCGAGCCGCATGGCGCCCGACTGGAGCGCGCCGTCCGTGAGCTCGCCCGCGGGCCCCGCGACGCTCTGCCCCGCGCCAGGCGGCGCTTGCTGGAGGACCGGAGCGGCCGCCTGAGGGCTAGCTCTGGAGTCGGCAGCGACCGATCGAGGCTCGGCGCCGATTCCCGCTCGGCAAGGCTCCGCCACCAGGCCCACCAGGCCCAGCAGACCCAGCATTGTCAGCAGCACCAGCCGCGGCGGGCAGGCCAGCGGCCCGAGCCGGCGAGGAGCGCCCCCGACCCTGCCGGGCGCGGAGCACGGGCCAGCCCCGCAGACCGGGTCGGCGGCGGACCGGACGCCGGAGGCCCCTTCGAGCCCGGGGCGGCGAACGAGCCGAAGCCCGCTCATTCGGGGACCCCGAGCAGAGCGACCAACTCGTCGCGCTTGCGATCGCGCAGGGACTCGGTGCGGGCCTCCAGGTTGAGCCGCAGCAGCGGTTCGGTGTTCGATTGGCGCACGTTGAACCACCACCAGTCGGGGCGGCTCAGATCCCCGTACTCCACGGTGATGCCGTCCAGTTCGTCCTGGCGCCCATCGGCGTAGCGACGCTTGAGCTCTGCGATCTTGCCGGCCTTGTCCTCGACATGAAAGTTGATCTCCCCGGTCGAATGGTAACGGCGCAGGTCGGCCACCAGGGCCGAGAGCGGCTGGCCCCGATTGGCTTGCGATTCGAGCAGCGAGAGGGCCGTCATCATCGCGATCACCCCGGAATCGGTGGTGAAGTTCTTCTGGAAGTAGAAGTGCCCCGAGAGCTCGCCGCCGAACAACGCGCCGTGCTGGCGCATGGTGGCCTTGATGAACGAATGTCCCACCCGGTCCCGCAGGGCCCGGCCTCCGGACTGCTGGATGACCTCCTTGACGACCCATGAGGAGCGCAGGTCATAGACCACCGGTGCGGGGCCATGTTTGGCCAGCAGGTAGCGCGCCATCAGGGCCGTCATCAGGTCGGCACTCACGGTGCGGCCCGACTCGTCCACGAAGCAGCAGCGATCGGCGTCGCCGTCGAAGGAGACCCCGAGGCGGGCCCCGCTCTGGCGCACCAGCTCCTGGACCCAGCGCAGGTTCTCCTCTTTGAGCGGATTGGCCTCGTGGACCGGAAAATTGCCGTCCGGCTCCATCAGGATCGAGTGGGCCCGGATCAGCGGCAGCTTCTCGAGGATCGGGGGCAGGGTGTAGCCGGCGATGCCGTTGGAGGCGTCGATGGCCACCTTGAGCGGTGCGGACAGCTCGGCGAAACTGGCCACGTGGGCGGCATAGCGCTGCAGCAGGTCGACGCGCTCCTCGCGGCCGCGCTGGGCGACCGGCGCCGGGGCGGCCTCGGAGCACATCCGTTCGATGTCCTTGATCCCGTTGGCGGCCGAGATCGGGGTGGCCCCGGGGCCGCACAGCTTCATGCCGTTGTACTCGGCCGGATTGTGGCTGGCGGTCACACACAGGCCCCCATCGCATTCCAGGCTCGCGATGCCGAAGTAGGTCATGGGCGTCGACGCCAAACCCAGACGGATCACATCGCAGCCGGCGTCGCGCATGCCCTTGGCGACGGCATCGGCCAGGCGCGGCGAGTGCGTGCGCATGTCCTGACCGATCACCAGGCGCTTGGCCCGCAGGAAGCGCGCGAACGCGTTGCCGATGCGCTCGGCCAGGGCTTCGTCGAGCTCCTTGCCGACCACACCGCGGATGTCGTACGCCTTGAAGATGCCCATGGAAAGGAGAGGGGTTGAGGGGGGCTGCCGGCGCCAAGGCGCTGGTCTGGCGAGCATACCAGCGGCCCAGCTCCACCCGGCGCCGCCGGCGGGCACCCGTCGCCCGAGCGGCACGGCGCGGGCCCCTAGCCCACCGGCAGAGCGGCCGTCCGAGGCGTTGTGCCCGCTGCGATCCGGCCCAGAATGCGTTGGTCGAGGAGCGTCAGGCCAAAGCCCGGCGCAGGGCCCAAAGGGCGCGCTCGACGTCGCTCGGCCCCACGTCCAGGTGGGTCACGAAGCGCAGGCGGCGCGGGCCCAGCGGCATGGCCAAGACCGAATCGGCCGCCAGGCGCTGGGCCAGCTCCGCCGCATTCGGGCCGGGATCCGGCAGGTCGACGAACACCAGGTTGGTCTGGACCCCCTCGGGCGGGCAGGAAAGTCCCCCGAGGCCGTGCAGACCCGCCGCCAGGCTGCGGGCCAGGGCATGGTCCTCGGCCAGGCGCGCCACGTTGTGCTCGAGGGCCACCAGGCCGGCGGCCGCCAAGTGCCCGGCCTGCCGCATCCAGCCGCCGAGGCGCTTGCGCACCACGCGCGCGCGGGCCAGGAATTCCGGCGAGCCGGCGACCAGCGAGCCGACCGGCGCGCCCAGGCCCTTCGACAGGCACAGGGAAACCGAATCGACCCCGGCCGCAAAACGCTGCGCGGGCAGGCCGCTGGCGACCGCGGCATTCATCAGGCGGGCGCCGTCCAGATGCACCTTGAGCCCGAGGCGATGCCCGGCCTCGATGGCCGCGTCCCAGGCTTCGATCGGCCAAACGGCCCCGCCCGCGCCCATGTGGGTTTGTTCGAGGCAGAGCAGCGTCGTCGGCGCGCAGTGGATCGAGTCGGGGCGCTTGGCGGCGGTGATCTGCTGCGGGGTCAAGACGCCGCGGCGGCCCTCGACGGCGCGCACCTGGACCCCGTGCAGGTAACCGAGGGCCCCGCCCTCGTAATCGAGCACGTGCGCGCGCGCCTCGCAGATCAGCTCGTCGCCGGGCCGCGTCCAGGCGCCCACGGCCACCTGATTGGCCATCGTGCCGGAGGGCACGAACAGGGCTCCCGCCTGACCGAGCAGCTGGGCCACAAGGGCCTCGAGCCGCCGCACGGTCGGGTCCCCATCGAGCACGTCGTCGCCGACCTCGGCCTCGGCCATGGCGGCGCGCATGCGCGCGCAGGGCCGGGTGACCGTGTCGCTGCGGAAGTCGCTGGGCCGCGGATCGTTGCTGGGCATGGGATGGGTTGCCTCGGTCGCTGGGCGCGGGCCGGCTCACAGGCCCCGGGCTGCGATCGAACGGGGCGCCCCGGGCTCCGGGGCCCGCGGCCGGCCAGGCCTCGACGCCCTGGCGCTGGGCCCGAGCCAGCCGGACTCGCCCCGTCCGAGCCTCAGGCCCGCGAGGGCTCGAGCAGCCGGCGGATGCGCGCCAGGGCGGCGCTGATCTGCTCGCTGCTGGCTGCGTAGCTGAAGCGGATGAAACCCTCGCCGAACTGCCCGAAGCTGGTGCCGGAGATGACCGCCACGCCGGCCTCGTTCAGCAGGTAGTCCTGCATCTTCGCGGAGCTCATGCCGGTGCCGGTGATGTTGGGGAAGGCGTAGAAGGCGCCCTTGGGCATCACGCAGGAGAATCCCGGGATCGAGTTGAGCTCGCGCACGATCAGCTTGCGGCGCTCGTCGAAGGCTCGGCACATGCGCTCGACCGAATCCTGCGGGCCGCGCAGGGCCTCGATCGCGGCCACCTGGACCGGCGCGGAAGGGCAGGAGGTGCAATTGATCTGCAGGCGCTCGGCGGCGGCAGCCCACTGCTTGGGCCACAGGCCCCAGCCGAGGCGCCAGCCGGTCATCGAGAAGGTCTTGCTCCAGCCGTCCAGCACGATCAGGCGATCGCGGATCGATTCGAACTCGAGCAGGCTCGCATGGCGCTCGCCGTCGTACAGCAGGCGCGAGTAGATCTCGTCCGAGAGCACCGCCACCTGGGGGTACTTTTCGAGGCCGGCCACCAACTTGGCCAGCTCCTCGCGGCGCACGATGCCGCCGGTCGGATTGGCCGGCGTGTTCACGATCAGGAGCCGGGTGCGCGGGGTGATCAGGCTCAAGACCTCGTCGGCGTCGAAGCTGAAGCCCTTCGACTCGAGCAGCGGGATCGGCACGGCCGTGGCCCCGCTGAACTTGATCATCGACTCGTAGATCGGGAAGCCCGGATTCGGATACAGGATCTCGGTCCCCGGCTCCCCGAACATCAACATGGCGAAGGTCATCGTGGGCTTGCCGCCCGGCACGATGACGATGTTTTCGGGATCGACCTGGACCCCGCGCCAGCGCTGGATGTCGTCCGCCACGGCCTGGCGCAGCTCGGGCAGGCCCTTGGCGGGCGTGTAGAAGTGGTACCCGTCCCGCAGGGCGCGCACGCCGGCTTCGACGATGTTCTCGGGCGTCCGGAAATCGGGGGCGCCGATGCCCAGGTTGATGATGTCCTTGCCCTGGGCGGCCAAGCGGCGCGCCCGCGCCAGGACGTCGAAGGCGGACTCGGTCCCGAGCTGGGACATGCGGCTGGTCAGGGGCACGGACATCGTCGGTGGGAGCGGGTCGGCGGAGGACCGAGTCAAAAGCTGGGTGGTCCAGGGAACGTGGGCGTCCCAGGGGGCCCGGCAGGATAACGACCCCAAGGCTCGCCGGCCTCCGCTTGGTAGGGTCAGCTGCTCGGCACGGCCCTTGCGAGCGGACCCGCCCCGCCCAACGGCCAGCTGCCCCACTCCGCCCACCCACCATGTCCTCCCCTCGTCCCTCGGGCCTTCCGCACGGCGCCGCCTGGCTCCCGCCCCTGCTGCTGGCCCTGGCGCTGTGCGCCTGTGGGCGCACCCCGGATCTGGTCGTCTACACCTCGGTCGATCAGGTGCACTCCGAGGCCATCCTGCAGCGCTTCGCCCGCGAGACCGGCCTCGAGGTGCGCCTCGAGTTCGACACCGAGGCCTCGAAGACCGTCGGGCTGGTGGCGCGCCTGCGCGAGGAGGCCCGCGCCCCGCGCTGCGACGTGTTCTGGAACAACGAGGTGGCCAACACGATCGCCCTGGCCAACGAAGGCCTCCTGGCGGTCTACGACTCTCCGGCGGCCAAGTCGATCCCGGAGTCCTTCCGCGATCCCGAGCGGCGTTGGACCGGCTTCGCCGCCCGCGGCCGGATCCTGATCGTCAACACGGACAAACTCGGCCAAGCCCCCCGGCCGCGGGGGCTCTCGGACCTGCTCGACCCCGAGCGCTTCGCCGGGGGCTCCATCGCCCGGCCCCTGACCGGCACGACCCTGACCCACCTGGCGGCCTTGGAGGTCCTGTGGGGCCCCGAGCGCTGGGGGCCGCTGTGCGAGCGGCTGGTCGAGCTCAACCGCGCCGGCAAGCTGTCGCTGCCCAGCGGCAACGGGCCGCTGATGACCAACGTGGGCCGCGGCGAGCTGGTCTGGGGCTACACGGACACCGATGACCTGCGCGTGGCCGAGGTGCAGGGCTATCCGGTCGAGCGCATCGTTCCCGACCAGGGCAGCGACGACCCGGGCCTGCTGCTGATCCCCAACACGGTCATGATCCTGGCCCAGGCGCCGCACCCCGAGAACGCGCGCCGGCTGGTGGATTTCCTGCTCTCGGAGGCGGTCGAGGCCGAGCTGGCCGCCGGCGACTCCGCGCAGATCCCGGTGCGCGCCAGCGTGCCGCGGCCGGCCCACGTCCTGGATCTCGCCGGGCTCAAGCTGATGCCGGTCGATTGGGCCGAGGTCGGCCGCCGGCTGCCCGAGACGCAACGACGCCTCAAGGAGCGCTTCCTCGAGTGAGCGCCAGCCGCCCCCTGCTGATCCTGGCCCTGGTGCTGTTCGCGGTCTTGGGGCTCGGGCCGCTGCTGGCCATGCTGCCGCGCATCGAAGCGGCGGACTGGGCCCAGCTGGGCCAGACCCGGGTGCTGTCGCTGCTCGGACGCACCGCGGGTCTGGGCCTCTCGGTGGCGCTGCTGGCGACTTTGATCGGGCTTCCCTTCGGTTTCCTCGTGGCGCGCACCGACCTGCCCGGCGCCGCCGCCTGGCGCACGCTTTCCGTGGCGCCGCTGCTGATCCCGACCTTGATCCAGGCCATGACCTGGGTGGTGTTTGTGGAATGGCGCGGCGCCCCGGCCACCGCTTGGATCCTGGGCATCAGCTACTTCCCGCTGGTCTCCCTGTTCGCCGCGCGGGCCTTCGAGCGCATCGACCGGCGCCTCGAAGAAGCCGCGCGCCTCGCCCGCGGGCCGCGCGGGGTCCTGCGCGCCGACCTGGGGCTGGTCTGGCCCGCGGTGGCGGCCGGGGCCTGTCTGGCCTTCGCCTTCGCGATCAACGACTTCGGCGTGCCCGATTACGTTTCCTCCGTCGGCCGCAAGTTCAACGTCTACGCCGACGAGATCTTCGCCAACTGGAATCAGGTCAAGCGCCCGGGTTTGGCCGTGGTGACCGCCCTGCCGCTGGTGCTGCTGTCCCTGGCGGTGCTTTGGCCGGTGCTGCGCCTGCGCCGCCAGGGGGCCCTGGCCTCGCTGAGCTCCGCCTTCGAGCCGCCCGAGCGCCTGGCGCTCGGGCCCTGGCGCTGGCCGGCCCTGCTGTTCGTTTTGCTGGTGGTCGGTCTTTCGACCGGGCTGCCGCTCGGGCGGCTGATCTACGAAGCCGGCGGCAAGCAGGCCTTCAGCCTGGGTCAGCTGGCCGATTCCCTGCGCACGGCCCTAGAGCGCGCACGCCCCGACCTGCTGCGCAGCCTGGGCTATGCGGCCGGTGCAGCGGCCCTGGCGGTGCCGCTCGGGCTGGTGCTCGGACACGCCATCGAGCGCGCGCCGCGCCGCCTCGGCCGGGCCCTCGAACTGCTTTGCGCCCTGCCGGTGCTGGCCCCGGCGACGCTCTTCGGGATCGGCGTGATCGTGCTCTGGTCGCGGCCTGGGCTGGCGGAGATCTACCATTCGAACGCCATGCCGGTGATGGTCTATGCGGGCCGGCTGATGGCCTTCTCCGTGCTGATCCTCTCGGGCGCAGTGGCTTCCCTGGATCCGGACCTCGAAGCCGCCGGCGCCCTGTCCGGCGCCGGGCCGCTCCGGCGCCTGGTGCGCCTCGTGGCGCCCCCGCTCTGGCCGACGCTCCTGGCCAGCGGCTTCCTGGTGTTCGCCTTCGCGCTGCGCGAGCTCGACACCTCGATCCTGGTCCCGGCCGCCAACCGCACCGCGATCCTGCGCGTCTACAACGGCGTGCACTTCTCCCGGGACAGCTATGTGGCGGGGCTCTCGTTGATTTTGATCTTCACGATCCTGGCCCCGGGCCTCTTGTGGGCCCTGCTGGCGCGCAAGCGCCTCGAGGTGCTGCCGTGAGCGCGGTGCTCGAACTCACGGACCTGTGCCTCGAGCGCGGCGGCCGGCCGATCCTCGAGGGCGCCTGCCTGCGCCTCGAGGCGAGCGAGCAGGCGCTGCTGGTCGGCCGCTCGGGCTCGGGCAAGTCGAGCCTGCTGCGGGCCATCGCCGGGCTCTTGTCCCCCACCCGCGGCCAGATCCGCCTGCTGGGGCAATTGGCCAGCGACGGTCCGCGGTTGCTGATCCCACCCCAGCGCCGCCCGATCGGCTACCTGTTCCAGGGCGGGGCCCTGTGGCCCCACCTCGGCGTCGCCGCCAGCCTCGATTTCGTGCTGGCAGGCCGGGGGCTCGACCGCCGGGCGCGCCGCGCGCGCATCCAGGAGGTGCTGGCCGAGGTCGAGCTCAGCGGCTTCGAGGGCCGCCTGCCGCGCACCCTCTCCGGGGGCGAGGCCCAGCGCCTGGCCCTGGCCCGCGCCCTGGTCGCGCGGCCCAGGCTGCTGCTGCTCGACGAGCCCTTGGGGCCCCTGGACGCCGAGCTGCGCCGTTCCCTGGTCGTGCGCCTCGGGGAGCTGCGCGCCGCCCACGGATTCGCCTGCCTGCACGTGACCCACGACCCGGCCGAGGCGGCCGCCGACGAAAGCCGCCTGCTGCGGCTGGAGCGCGGCCGGCTGGTGCCCCTCGCCGACCCTTCCCCCGGGGCCCCAGCGGCCCCATAGAGTGGGGGCCGTCCGCGCCTTCGACCCGCCATGCTCTCCCTCCGACCGATCCTCGGGCTGCTCGTGCTGTGCGCCACGGGCTGGCTGCTGTTCGTCCTGCTGCGCAGCGAACCTGCCGTGGCCCAGACCACCGCTTGGACCAGCTCGGAACAGTGCGCCAGCTGCCATCCCGATGCATTCGAGACCTGGCAGCGCAGCGAACACGCCAACGCCTGGACCGGCCACGCCGTGCGCGCCCAGTCCAACGACTTCGCCAACCAGGACTGCATCGATTGCCACGCGCCCCAGCCGGTGTTCTCCTTCGCCCTGGGCGAGCGCGTGCTGGGCCGCGCGACGCGCCGGCCCGAGGGCGTCGATTGCATCGCTTGCCACAGCCTGCCGGAGGGCGGTGTCGCCGGGGGTTTCCACGATCCCAAGGCCGCCTGCCAACCCGTCGAGCGCAAGGAGCTGCTCAGCGCCGACTACTGCGGCTCCTGCCACAACCTGCACGGCACCGTCACGCAGTGGAAGAACTCGCGCTGGGCCGAGCAGCGCGTGACCTGCATCGACTGCCACATGCCCGAGGGGCCCGATGGCAGGCGCAGCCACGCCATGCCCGGCGGCAACGACCCCGAGCTGCTGGCGAAGGCGGTCGAGCTGAGCGTGGAACGGGGCCCCGAGGGCTGGGTGCTGCTGCTCGAAAACACCGGCGCGGGGCACTCCTTCCCCACCGACGAGCGCAGCCGCGCGGCGGACCTGTTCTGGCGGCCCCTGCCGAGCGCAGGCGGCGATGGCGGACCTTGGAATCACCTGCACCGCCTGCGCTCGCCCTACCGCCACGAGGTCGATCTGCCGGACACGCTGCTGCTGGTGCACGAGCAGCGCCGTATCCCGGTGCTCGACCGGGGGCCGGAGGCGCGCGAGCGTCTGCTGCTCAACAACGCCCCGGGCCAGCCGGTCGCCGGCCCGATCGAGGTGCTGCTGGTCTACAAGCGCTCGCCCTACTATCCCGGCGGTCTGTCGAAGCCGGAGAGCGACCCGGACGCCACGGTGCTCCAGCGCCTGGAGCTGATCCCATGACCCCGACCGGGGCCCATGGGCTGCCCGGAAGGCGGCGGCGGCCTCCGCCCGCGCCCTGGACCAGGGCCCGGCTCGCCGCCCTTTCCCCGCTCCTGGCTGCGTTGCTGCTGGCGACGGGCCTGTCCGGCTGCGCCCGCGAGGCCAGCGCTCCGCCGGCCCCGCGGGCCCTCGAACCGGTGGTGACCCGACACCTGGCGGAACTGGACGCGGCCCTGGCCGCCGAGGACCAGCAGATCGAGGCCTGGAGCCAGCCGGCGGACGCCGCCACCCAACGCCAGGTGCTCGGGCTGCTCGAGCTGGTGGCCGGGTCTCGGGACCCTCTGCGGCGCACGGGGCTCGAGGATCTGGGGCGCATCGGGCCCGCCGCCGTGGGCCTGCTCGAGGAGGTGCTGCGCAGCCCCGACACCTCGGAGCCGGGCCTGTTCGCGGCCAGCGATGCCCTCTGGGTGATCGGCAACGGGGGCTTCGAGGAACGGCCCGCGCCGCTCGAAGAGGATCCCGAGGCTCGCGCTCGCCGCCGCTACGTGGTCGAAACCCTGGGGCGCGTGCTGGTGCACTCCCGCTTCGCGCCCCAGCGGGCCCGCGCAGCCTGGCATCTCGGACGCCTGGGCCTCGATCAAGCCCTGCCGATCCTGTGCCTGCGGCTCAAATACGAAACCGACTCGGAGACCGTGCTGTGGCTGGCTTGGGCCCTGGCTCGCTATCAGAACTACGCCGGGCTGACGGGCCTCGAGGTCATCGCTGCCAAGCCCAGCGACCCGCAGGCCCCCGCGGCGGCCGGCATGCTGCAGACCCTGGCGGACGCCGCTGGCCTGGGATCGGGCGGGCTGCTGGGCTGGACCTGGACGCGCGGGGACCCGGAAGGTCGCCTGCCGATTGAGGCCCCGAGCCCAGGATTGCAGCGGGAGTACTGGCGTAGGATCCAGGTCTTCGAGCAATACCAGCTGCGCGGCGTCGACGACTCGCGCTTCATCTTCGAGCGCAGCGATGCGCGCGTTTCCCCGCTGCTGGCCCTGGCCTTGCACGATCAGGACGTGCACGTGCGCTACCACGCGGCGCAATCCCTGGGCCGCATGGGCCGGCGCGGCGCCCTGGGAGCTGCAGCGCTGATCGAGGCCCTGCGGCGCCCGGACACCGCCGCCGTGGTGGCGGAGGCCCTCGGCCAACTGGGGGCGGAACAGGGCCGTGAAGCCCTCGAAGCACGCCTCGGAGCCGAGCAGTCCCTCGAGCTGCGCGTGGCCGCCGCCCGCGGCCTGGCGCGCCTCGGGCTGGCCGCCTCCCAGCCGGCCCTACGCCGCCAGTTCGAGCTGCCGGAGCTGCCCGCCGAGCTGCGCCTGGCCCTGGCCGAGGCCCTGGTCTACGTCCAGGACGACCGCGGGGCCCTCGAGGTACTCAGCGCCGCCTGGGGCGATGCCGACTACGAGCAGCGTCCGATCGAAGCGGCCCTGGGTTTCGCCCTGGGCCGCCGAGCCGCCGCGGGCGAGGCCGACTTCGCGGTCCGATTCGAGGCCTGGCAGGCGGCCGCCGATCTACCGGAAGCCGAGCGGGTCCTCCAACGCCGGCCAATGCTCGCCGGGCTCTAGCCCCGCGGGTGAAGCGAGGGCCAGGGCCACAGGGCGGGGGCTTCAGGCGCAAGCTCTGGGCCAGGCAAGCCGCCCCCTGGGCCTCGCCATGCGGGCCTCAGATCCAGCCCCGGATCGCGCCCAGCACCAGCGCCAACCAGAGCAGGGTGTTCACCAGAAAGGCCCGGTCGCCCCCTAGGAAGACCCGCGTCGGATTCCCGCCCTGGTGCCCCTTCTCGACCAGCAACAGATAGCGCGAAATGCCGAAGACCACGCAGGGCACGCTCCAGACCAAGCCGTTGTCCCGGCCGTACTTCTCGGCCGTGGCTGCGTCGATGGTGTACAGCGCGTAGGCGAGGATCGCGCAGGCCGCCAGGATCGTGACCAGCCGGTCGAGCAGCGGCAGACTGTATTCGGCCAGGATCGCGCGGTGCCCGGCGCTGTCGCTGCCGAGCAGGGCGATCTCGCTGCGGCGCTTGTTGAGCGCCAGGAACAGGGCCAGGAACAGCGTGCACAGCAGCAGCCAGCGCGAGATCTGGATGTCGGCGGCGCTGCCACCGGCCAGCACGCGCAGAAGGAAGCCGGCGGCGATGCAAAAGGCATCCACCAGCACCACCCGCTTGAGCCACAGGCTGTAGGCCAGGTTGAGGCCCATGTAGCTGGCCAGGATCGGCAGCGCCGAACCCGCCAGCAGGAAGGCCAGGGTCAGGGCCGAGAGGGCGCAGACCAACGAGAGGCCCCAGGCGACCGGGATCGAGACCTCCCCCGCGGCGATCGGGCGCCGACGCTTTTCCGGGTGTAGCCGATCGCTCTCCACGTCCAGGATGTCGTTCAGCAGGTAGATCGCCGAAGACCCCAAGCAAAACGCCGAGGCGATCACCAGGACCCCTCCGGCCGCGTGGCTCCAATCGCGCCCCGCCGACGCCAGGATGCGATCGCCCCAGGCGAAGGGGATCGCCGCGAGCACGAAGACGTTTTTCGACCACTGATGGGGCCGCAGCGCCCGGAGGTGGGCCGCAAAACTCATGGGCGAGCGCGGAGACGGGTCGGAACAGCGCCCTGCGACGCGGGGGCGACCGGCGGTCGTTTCCCCACAGAGGGCCCGTTGGGCTCAGTCCAAGGACAGCTTCTGGAGCATCTCGTAGGGCGAATCGGGCCCCACCTGGAGGTACTCCTCATCCTTCGCCAGCACGCCCTGCTCCTGGAGATCGGCGATCTCCAGACGGTCCGTGGTGCCGTCGCCCATCAGCACCAGGGTGGTGGTGCGGAAGTTCATCTCGGGATCGTTGTCGGTGGCGATCCAGCAGTCCTTGCCGCTGGCATTGCGCAGCGGATAGTCCTTGCAGTTGCGGCCAGCGTAGGCGGAATAGTCCCCATTGACGGCGTCGAGGTCCTTGTACCACTCCTCCGGCGGCAGGTCCCGGATCGCCAGGGCGCCGATGTCGACCCCGGGGCAGGTGAGCTTCTTGGCGGAGGCCTTGGTGTTCTCCCAGACCCCCTTGGAGATCAGCACCGCGAAGAATTTGACCCCCGACTCGCTGGGCAAGCGGCCGAACTTGGCCTGGTAGGTGGTCAGCCCCTGATAGATATCCGAGAGGTTCTTGCGCGAGGCCGTGATCTTGGCCTCCTCGATCGCCTCGGGGATCTTGGGGACCAAGTAGGCCATCAAGATCCCGAGGATCATCATGGCGATCAGCAGCTCGATCAGGGTGAAGCCCGAACTGCGGCTGGAGGAGAAGTGGAATCGGCGCGGTCTACGCATGCCGCTAACCTACCCCAGCCAGGCCCCAAGGTCACCGTCGGCCGCGCGCTGGTGCCCAGTCCAGCACCGTACCCCGGAGACGATCGGCGGCCGGGACTGCGAGGCGGACCGGCCCCAGCCAGCCCTCGTCCGCGCCCCCGTCCGCCCTCCGGCGGCCACAGGGGCTTGGACCGCTGGGGCGCGCCGGAATCGATCAGTCTCGGCAAGGCCGGGGGCCCGGGCGGCCCCCGACCGGAGGGCTCAGCGCACGCCGGCGCCGACCGCGCTGGTCAGATCGGCGGTCTTGTTGGTCTGCTCCCAGGGGAACTCGGGGCGGCCGAAGTGCCCGTGGTACGCGGTCGATTCGTAGCGCGGCTTGAGCAGATCGAGGGTCTTGATGATCGCGCGCGGGGTCAGCAAGGGCTTGAAGACCTTCTCGACCGCCTGGGTCAGGGCGATGTCGCTGACCTTGCCGGTGCCGAAGCTCTCGACCCGGATCGAAAGCGGCTCGGCCACGCCGATGGCGTAGGAGAGCTGCACTTCGCAGCGCCGAGCCAGGCCCGCCGCGACCACGTTCTTGGCCACCCAGCGGGCCGCGTAGGCCGCCGAGCGGTCGACCTTGCTCGGGTCCTTGCCCGAGAAGGCACCGCCGCCGTGGCGGCCCATGCCGCCGTAGGTGTCGACGATGATCTTGCGCCCGGTCAGGCCGCAGTCCCCGTGGGGTCCGCCGATCACGAACTTGCCGGTCGGGTTGACGTGATAGATGGTGTTGGCATCGACCAGGTTCTTCGGCAGGACCTCGGGGACCAGCACCTCCTTGACCATCTTGGCGATCTCGGCGTGGACCGCCTTCTCGTCGGTCTGGCCGTTGATCTCCGGGGCGTGCTGGGTCGAGATCACGACCGTGTGCACGCGCACCGGCTTGTCGTTTTCGTACTCGACGGTCAGCTGGCTCTTGGCGTCGGGCCGCAGCCAATTGAAGCGGCCCTTTTGCCGGTACTCGGCCAGCTTCTCCACCAGCCGGTGGCTGTAGTGGATCGGGAAGGGCATCAATTCGGGGGTCTCGTCGCAGGCGTAGCCGAACATCAGGCCCTGGTCGCCGGCGCCGTCCCGGTCGACCCCCTGGCTGATGTCCGGGGACTGGCGATCCAAGCTGACCAGCACCGCGCAGGTATCGCCGTTGATGCCGAAGGCGTCGTTGGTGTAGCCGATGCGCTTGATCGTGTTACGGACCACCTGGGCGTAGTCGATGCGCGCGTTGGTGGTGATTTCGCCGGCGATGATCGCCATGCCGGTGGTCACCAGGGTCTCGCAGGCCACTCGGCTCTTCGGGTCTTCCTTGAGCAGGGCGTCGAGGATCGAGTCCGAGATCTGGTCGGCGACCTTGTCGGGGTGGCCCATCGACACGGATTCGGAGGTGAAGAGCTGTCGAGCCATGGAATCGAGCGGAGCTGGGCCGCGGGAGGTGTGGCGGGGGGACGAGGCCAAGGGGAGGGCTCCCGCTGGCCGAGGGGGGGCACTGGAGCGTCCGCGGGGACGTCAGGAACGGGAGATGATACCCGGCGCGGAGAGCCCGGCGCCCGCCCGCGCCTCCGGCAGCACCCCGAATGCACTCAGGGCCCGCCAGGTGGCCTCCGTAGCCCCCTGCTGGCGCTCGACGGCCGCCTTGCCCGCCAGGCCCATGCTCCGGCAGCGCTCGGGATCGGCCAGCAATTCGGCCGCCGCCCGGGCCAGCTCCCCGCCCGAGCCGACCTGGCGGCTGGCGCCGGCCTCGCGCAGCAGCTGGGCCTCCTGGAGAAAGTTCTGCATCGAGGGTCCGTGCAGCACCGGGATGCCCTGGGCCGCGGGCTCCAGCAGGTTCTGACCGCCATGGGGAATCAGGCTGCCGCCCACGAAAACCAGGTCCGCCAGGCCGTAGATGCGCTCCAGCTCGCCGATCGAATCCACCAGGGCCGGGCGGCTCGGATCCGGGGCCTCGAGGCCGGAGCGCAGGTCGCTCAGGCGCTGGGGCGGCCAGCCCTGGGCGGTCAGCTCCGCGCAGATCTCCGCCGCGCGCCTGGGATGCCTCGGCACCAGCACCAAGCGCGCCCCGCGACAGCCCTGGGCCCAGGCCTCGACCAGCCAGCGCTCCTCCGGCGCGTGGGTGCTGCCCGCGACCCACAGGGGCTGACCCTCCCGCCCGCCGAGGAGCCGGCGCAGCTCGTCCCCCGGGTCCGCGCGGCCCACGCGCAGGCCGTCGACCTTGACGTTGCCGGTCACCCGGATGCGCTCCCGGGGTACCCCCAAACCGGCGAAGCGCTCGGCGTAGGCCGGAGTCTGGGCGCAGAACAGCGAAACGCGCCGAAATTGCGGACACAGGCGTTCGAGCAGCCGGTAGCGCCCGAAACTGCGCTCGGTGATGCGGCCGTTGACGACCGCCACGGGGATGCCCATGCGATTGGCTTCGCGCAGCACGTTGGGCCAGACCTCCAGCTCGATCAGCACGATCGCGGCCGGCTTCAGCTCGCAAAGGAACCGGCGCACCAGCCAGGACTGGTCGAAAGGAAAGCGGATCGCTTCCAGGCCCGGATATTGCTGGCGCGCCATGGCCAGCCCGGTGTCCGTGATCGCCGAGAGGACCGGGTCCAGGTCGGGGCGCTCGCGGGTCAGTCGCCCGACCAGCGACGCGGCGCCCTTGATCTCCCCCACCGAGACTCCATGGATCAGCACCCGCGGTCGCTCGGTCGGCGGCGGCACCGGACAGCGACCGCCGCGCTCTTCCAGCAGCCGCCGGAAGGCCGGTTCGCGCGCGCCCCGCCAAAGCCACCAGGGGGCGCTCAGCAAGCCCGCAGCCAGCCAGGCCCCATCGTAGAGGCCATGCAGCAAGGCCGCCCGCGGCCCCCCCAGGGGGTCGCGCCGGATCGAGCGCAGGGCTCCCTGGACAGCCTGGATTTCGGTGCGCATGGGCGCGGGTCGCCGCCTGGGTCCAAGGCCCGCGGCGGCGGCCGCGGACTATTTTCCGCGCTTCTTGGAGGACTTGCCGTCGCCGGGTTCCCCGCCGCGGGGTTCGCCGCCCGCGCGGGCCTGGCGGTGTCGAGCCGCGTCGAAGGCCAGGGAAGCCGGCAGACCCGCGGGCCGGGCCGGGCCAGCCGCGGGCGCGGGCTTCGCCGCCGGAGCCGGCTCGTCGAAAGCCGCCTCGACCGCCAGCTCGTCGGAATCCTCCTCGGGCAGCTCCTCGCGAGCGCGGGCGGACCCGCGGCCCCCTTCGTTGCTGATGCGCACCTGCAGGGCCAAGCTGGCGATCTCGTCCTCGATCGATGCGAACAGCTTCTCGAACAGGGTGAAGGCCTCGGCCTTGTATTCGTTCTTGGGGTCTTTCTGCGCGTAGCCGCGCAGGCCGATGCCCGCCTTGAGGGCGTCGATCGCGTGCAGGTGATCCTTCCACTTGTCGTCGATCACCTTGAGGAGCAGATAGCGGTCCACCTGGCGCATGGCCTGGGCACCCAGCTGCTTTTCGCGCTCCTCGTAGGCTGCGACGACGCGCTCGATCACCACGCCCGGCTCACCGCCGCGTTCGGCGGTGACCGCCAGCAGCTCGGGTTCGAGCTCGAGCCCGAACGAGCGCTTGAGCCATTCGCCCAGACCCTTGCCGTCGTCCCGATAGATCTCGAGCGCCCGCGCGGTGGCGCGCTCGAGCATCTCGAGCACGCGCTCGCGCAATCCGACCCCCTCCAGCACGTCCTGGCGCGCGGCGTAGATCGCCTTGCGCTGCTGGTCCATGACCTCGTCGTACTCGAGCAGGTTCTTGCGGATCTCGAAGTTGTACTCCTCGACCTTGCGCTGAGCGCGCTGGATCGCGCGGGTCACCATGCCGCTCTCGATCGGAACGCCTTCGGTCATGCCGAGCTTCTCCATGAAGCCCGAGACCCAGTCGCGATAGAAGCGCTTCATCAGCGGATCCTCCAGCGACAGGAAGAACCGCGACGCGCCCACGTCGCCTTGGCGGCCGGACCGGCCACGCAGCTGGTTGTCGATGCGCCGCGATTCGTGGCGCTCGCTGCCGAGCACGTACAAACCGCCCAGCGCCAGGACCTCGGCCTCGTCGCGCTTGCAGTCAGCGCGCACGCGCTCGCGGATCGCATCGATCTCGGCCAGACGATCGCGGTCGCCCTGCTCGAGACCCGCTTCGGCCAAGGCGCGCTGCAGGCGGAACTCGAAGTTGCCTCCCAGTTTGATGTCGGTGCCGCGGCCGGCCATGTTGGTCGAGACCGTGATCGCGCCCTTCTCGCCGGCGCGGGCCACGATCTGGGCTTCCCGCTCGTGGTTCTTGGCGTTCAGCACCTCGTGGGGCAAGCCCGCCTCGGTCAGCAGCTTGGAGAGCTTTTCCGAGTTCTCGACGGAGGTGGTGCCGACCAGCACCGGCTGGCCGCGCTCGTGGACCCCCTTGAGCTCCTCGACGATGGCGTTCCACTTCTCGCGCTCGGTGCGGTAGACGATGTCCTGGTCGTCGCGCCGGGCGATCGGCAGATTGGTCGGGACCTGGATCACCGCCAGGCCATAGATCTTGTGGAACTCACCCGCCTCGGTGATCGCGGTGCCGGTCATGCCGGCCAGTTTCTTGTACAGGCGGAAGTAGTT
>JBILNK010000031.1:0-30347 GCA_044375105.1 Planctomycetota bacterium | reverse complement strand
GCTGGCCAACGTCGATACCGACGACTTCACCCGCGCCACCTGGGCCCGCACGGGCATCATCAGCTTCATCGACGGCATCAACGCCGATCGCACCGAGGCGATCTTCAAGTACGAGGACCTCGACAACGACGGGGTGCTCAACGACCAGAACGAGCTGACCCCGTTCCTGATCCCGACCGACATCAACGCCAACTGGGCCGCCAACCCGGATTTCGGCACGGTCCTGCCCTCGCTCAAGATCACCAACGGCTCGGCCGGCCAGCCCAATCAACCGCCCTTCTTCGTCGGCCGTCTGAACCACCTGACCACCCGCGTCGAATCCGGCGTCGAGACCTACTACATGGGCTGCGACTCGTCGAACACGAGCCAGTTCGCGGTCAACATCAACGGCCAGGGCCTCAACGGCCTGATCTTCCGCGGCCAGGACCAAAACCTCGACGGCGACATCAACGACAGCGGCGAGGTCAACCTGTTCTACGACGGCAGCGCGATCACGGGCGCCGCCCTGCAGTTCAACAAGATCCTCGGGCTCGACACGGACGGCACCTCGATCTACGTGCTGAGCCTCAACGGGGGCGTGTGCCTGCACCGCCTGACCGACCTGAACGGCGACGGCGACGCCAGCGACGCGGGCGAACAGGACGGCTTCGTCTGGGACGAGTCCCTGATCCAAGGCGTCAAGCCCTACCTCAACTTCCTGTTCGGCGATGGCCTCGGCGTGATCGCTCCGAACGCGCTGCCCGAGCCGATCAGCCCCCAGGCCACCGTTTTCGGCGCGGCCTGCTCCCAGTCCGGCCCGGTCACCCCGGTGCTGACCCTGTGGGGCGACGTGCAGGTCTCCTCCGCCAACCTGCAGGCGCGCCTCTTCGACGCCCCGGCCTTCTCCGTGGCGATCCTGTGGGTCGGCGCCAGCTCCACCAACTGGCTCGGCCTGCCGCTGCCCCTGGACTTGGCCGGCTTCGGTCTGCCGGGCTGCTTCCTCTACCAGGACCTGACCCTGAACTTCTCGGGGATCACCGAC
This sequence comes from Planctomycetota bacterium, assembly GCA_044375105.1. Classification (GTDB taxonomy): domain Bacteria; phylum Planctomycetota; class UBA1135; order UBA1135; genus JBIKLM01. Next base: position 29,326 of record JBILNK010000031.1, on the reverse strand, counting down.
GGCGCGGGCCTGGCGACCTTCCCCCTGACCGTGCCCTCGAACCCGGCCCTGGTCGGCAAGAGCCTGCCCCTGCAGGCCGGTGCCTTCCAGGTTCTGCCGACCTCGATCCTCTCGAACCTGACCTGGCGTCTGGACGTGACGATCTTCTGATCCTCTGACGGCCCGCGCCTGGGCACGGACCGGGCGCGGGGCACAGTCCGCCGACCTTCGGGGAGCGCGTGCGCGCGGCCGCCCCGATCGGCGCTCCAGAGATCTTCCGAGGGGCCCAGCGGGGCCCCTCGGTCATTTCCGGGGCTGGGCGGCCGGCGCCCCGGGATCCGGCCGGCGCGCCCAGGTTCCTGCCAGCGGGGCTTCGGATCGGCCCCAGGGAAGGGAGGGGCCCGCAGGCGGTTCATGGCTGCGGCTAGCCGGCGCGCGGCGGTCCACCGCGGACGGGGGTGCCCCGCGGGGCTCAAGGGGTCCGTGCGGTTGGCCGATGGGGGGGCGACCTCCCGGCTTTCCGTCGGATCCCGCATGTCGAAGATCGTCGCCCGCCTGTGCCTCGCGGCCGTGCTCGGATTTTTGTCGGTGTGCTTGTTCCCGCGGCCTAGCGCGCGGGGCGCGGTCCTCGAGGCCTCCACGGCCCTGGCCCTCGACACCCAGGCCTTGGTCGATGGGGCCGACCTGATCTTGGAGGGCCATGTGGAAGCTGCCCGTGCGGTGCTCCAGCCCGATGGCACCATCGACACGGAGTACGACCTGGCCGTCGAGCGCACCCTGTTGGGGGAGGACCTGCCGACCCGGCGCCTGCGCTTGCCGGGGGGCGTGCTGCCCGATGGCCGCGGCATGCTGCTGCCGGGCATCGAACACCCTCCGATCGGAGCGCGCCTGCTGTGGTTCTTGAGCGCCGAGGGCCAGGCCGGACGGCGCATGCCGATCGGCCTCTGCCAGGGACTGTGGCGGGTCTTGCCCGCCGCGAGCGGTGGCTCCCTCGCGGTGCGGGGCGGGGCTGGCGTGGCCCTGCTCGATCCGGCCGGGGGAGGCAATTCCGGCGGCAGCCATCTGGTGCGGCCCCACGCCGAGCTGCTGGCCGAGGTGCACGCGGCTCTGGCGGTGCGCGCGGCGCGCCCGGGGGCCGGCCGATGAAGCGCCTCTTGCTGCTGAGCCTCGGCCTGGGCGCATTCGTCGCCGGGGCCCGCGCCCACCTGCGCATCCTGCATCCGAGCACCAAGGCGCCCTTGTATTGGCAGGATCCCGCCAACGTTTCCGTGGTGATCCAGGCCGACGGCTCCGCGGATGTGCCGGACGAGAGCGACCGGGTGGCGCTCGAGCTGGCGATCGCCGCCTGGAACCGCGCCCCGGGCACGATCGCGCGTCTGGCCCTGGACCCGGATTCGAGCTTTGCGAGCGGAACCCAATGGTCCTCCAGCGCGGTGCACCTGCTGTGGTTCGATGAGACCAACGCCTCGGGGTACTTCCCGGGCGGCACCGGCACCGTCGCGGTCACGCCCCTGTGGTTCTTCTCCGACGGCCGCATCTCGGACGCGGACGTGCTCTTCAACGGCTCGGGCTTCGCCTTCACCACCAGCGGCCAGAGCGGGCGCTTCGACATCCAGGACGTCGCCACCCACGAGCTCGGCCACCTGCTGGGCCTCGACCATTCGGGGGTCACGGGCGCGACGCTCTATCCCTACGTGGACACCACGGTGATCCTGCACCGCAGCCCGGCGCTCGACGACATCGGCGGCCTGCGCGCCGCCTACCCCCAGGGCACCTGGGCGCGCTTCAGCGGGCGCGTCGAGCGCCCCGACGGCAGCCCGGTCTTCGGCGCCCAGGTCGTGGCCCTCGATGCAGCGGGGCGCGTGGCCTCCGCCGGCCTGAGCGCCGCCAGCGGCGACTTCCTGGTGGAGGGCCTCGCGGCGGGCAGCTATCGCCTGTACGTGTCGCCGCTCGAGTTGCCGGTCTCCGGCGCCAACCTGACCGGCAGCCCGGCGCTGGACGCCGCCTTCGCGCCCACGGTGCCCGGCGCCGCCCTGGGGCTCGCCGCCGGTCAGACCCTGGCCGTCGGCGACCTGGTGGTCGCGCCGGACGTGAGCTTGCAGCTCGGGCGCAGCAGCGACCGCTTGCCCCTGCGCGCGATCCGCGGCCAGACGGTCAGCCTGTCGGTGCGCGGCACAGGGCTCAATTCGTCCTGCAGCCTGACCTCGAGCGCGCCCGACCTGACGATCACCCCGCTGGCCTGGCTCGGCTCGTACGTGTCCTTCCAGCTGACCACGCCGCCGGACGCGCCGCTCGGCGCCGTCGATTTGATCGTGCAGAACCTGGCGGGGGATCGCGCCGTGCTGGTGGGGGGCGTCGAGCTGACCCCGCCGGATCCCGTGGTCCAGTCGATCACCCCGAGCCTGGGTTCGGCGGCGGGGGGCACGCTCTTGACGGTCAGCGGGCAGGGTTTTCGACCCGGCGTGTCGCTGGTGATCGGCGACCGCATCTACCCCGAGGGACAGCCGGGCGGCGCCACGCGGCTCGATGCCAACACCCTGCAACTGGTGAGCGCGCAGACGCTGGCGGGCCAGCACGACGTGATCGTGATCGACGAGACCGGCGTGGAGGGCCGGCTCGTCGACGGCTTCCAGGCGGGGCTCGTGCCCGCGATCCAGACCGTATTCCCCCCCGCCGGGTCCGTTCAGGGGGGCACCGAGGTGGCCCTGACGGGCCAAGATTTCGCGCCCGGCTTGAGCGTGCGGCTCGACGGACAGCCCCAGACGGTGCTCTCGGTGACCCTGGGCAGCGTGGCGCGCTTCACCACGGCGCCCGGCCTGGCCCCGGGCCTCTATCAACTGGAGCTCGAGAATCCGGGCGGCGAGAGCGCCACCTCGGCCTTCGTGATCGCCGCCCCCGCCGATCCGCTGGTGACCGCGCTCGAGCCCGCCAGCGGGGGCAGCTCCGGAGGCGAGCCCATGACCTTGCGCGGGCAGCACCTTCCGGCGGATGCCGAGGTGTGGTTCGGCGTCGACCCCTTGACCGGCCTCGGGGGCCAGGCGGCCCCGTCGGTGGTGCGCATCGACTCCGAGACCCTCGAGGTGATCACGCCGGCCGGCAGCGGCCAGGCGGCGGTCCTGGTGCGCTCCCCGGGCTCCGGGCAGGCCGGGCTGGCGCCGCAGAGCTTTCAGTACTCGAGCGCCCAGGGTGGCGGCGGCTGCACGACCGCGCCCGTTCGGGGCGCTGGGGGCCCCGGCGGTTGGCCGGGGCTGCTGCTGCTGGCCGTGGTCGCTTGGTGGCTGTTGCGGATGCCCGTGCCGCGAGCGCAGGCCCGCTGATCTCCGTTTGGCGCCCGGACCGGGGGCGCCGTATACCGGGCCCATGGTTTTTTCCCTGCGCGTCCCGGCGGCCGGACTGGCCCTTGGCCTGAGCCTGGCGGCCTGCGGCGGCCCGGCCCCCGAGCCGGCCCCGGTGCTGCTCCTGTGCGTCGATGGCCTCGAGCCCGAGCTGGTGCAGCGCTTCCTGGCGCAGGGATCCCTGCCGAACTTGGCGCGCTTCGCCGCAGAGGGCCTGCTCGGTTCCCTCGAGACCCAGCTGCCCACCTGGTCGCCGGTCCTTTGGACCACCATCGCCACCGGCCAGGGTCTGCGCGAACACGGCGTGATCGGCTTCCTCGAGCCCACCAGCGGCCTGCCCTACACCAGCAACGCGCGCAGGGTGCCGGCCCTGTGGAACCTGGTCGGCGAGGCAGGGCTCGAGGTCGACACGGTCGGCTACTGGGTCACCTGGCCCGCCGAGGCGGTCTCCGGCCGCATGGTCGCCAGCTACGCGGCCCAGGCCCAGGCCCAGGTGATCTGGAAGCCCGGGCTCTGGCGCAGCCTGGCGCGGCAGACCCATCCGGAGGAGCTGCTCGAAGAGATCGCCCCGCTGATCACCTTCACGGATCAAGCCGACGCGATCGCCGGCCCGCTGCGCGATCTCACCGGACTCTCCGAGCCACCCGCGGCCCACGAGGAGAAACTGCTGATCGACCTGGCCTGGACGCTGATGGGCGATCGCTCCTACGCGGGCATCGCCGAGCGCTTCCTGCGCCAGGATCCCGCCGACCTGACGCTGGTCTATCTCTCGCTGCCGGACGTGGCCGGGCATCGCTTTTGGCGTTATCTGTTTCCGGAGCAAATGGGCTACCCGGTCTCCGACCAGGACGTCGCCCGGCTCGGGGGTGTGATCCAACGCGCCTACGCCGAGACCGACCGGCAACTGGGCCGTTTGATCGCGGCCGCACCGGCGGGCACCAACGTGCTGCTGGTCAGCGACCATGGCATGCATCGGGACATCGAGACGCTCCAGGACCCCGCGGCGCTGACCTCGGGTCACCACCAAACCGGGCCTTCCGGGCTGTTCGGCGCCCTGGGCCCCGCCTTCAGCGCCCTGGGTCCCTGTTTCGATGCGCAGAATCCCCGCGGACTCCTGGGCGACATCCGCGGCGTCGCGCCCCTGGTCCTGCGTCTGCTCGGCCAGCGCGTGCCCGAGCATTGGCCCTTCGCCCGCCCAGGCAATCCGCTCGAAGACGTGCTGACCCCGGCCTTTGCGGCCCAGCGCCCACGCCGTTTCCGCGCCTCGCCGGATGAGGAGTGGCGGGTTGCGCACCCGCCGTCCCTGCCCATCGACCCGGGCCCCGCCATGAACGCCGGATTCCTCGAGGCCTTCATCCAGCTCGGCTACCTGAATCGGGAAGGCGAACCGCGGGATGCGGAGTTCCCGCCGCGTTAGGGACCGGGCTCGGCGGCTGGCGCGCGGGAGCTTCGCCCGCCGTGGGGGAGGCCGAGGGCCCCCAGCGCTCGTCCGGCCGGGGCAAACGCCCGCGTGCAGCTCCGCGGGCAATGCGGCCCGCGGCGGCGGCCGATCGCCCTGGCCCGCGGTCCTGCCGCGGCGGCTGAAGGGCTATGCTGCGCAGCCCCTCGTCGCCGACCCATGGACACCATCGTCTTCGACATCGAAGTGGCCGGCCTGCCGTGGGCCGAAGTCGACCAAGCCACCCGCGACTACCTGCTGAGCCGGGCCGGCGACGACGCGGAGCGCGAGGCGGTTCCCGAGCGTCTGGCGCTCTATCCAGGGCTCGGCCAGGTGATCGCCATCGGACTTTGGAACCTGGAGGCCGATCGCGGGATGATGCTGCTCGAAGGCCAGAGCGCCGCCGAGCGCGACTGGGAGCGGGTCCCGCGCGCGACCTTGTTCTGCGGCGGCGAAGCCGAGCTCTTGCAGCGCTTTTGGGACGTGCTCGAGCGCAAGCGCCCGCGCCTGGTTTCGTTCAACGGCCGCGGCTACGACGGGCCGATGCTGATGATCCGTTCGGCTCAGCTGGGCGTGGCCTGTTCGCGCAATCTGGTGCCCAACCGCTACTCGATCGCCGAACACTGCGATCTGTCGGACGTACTGTCTTTCATGGGCGCGCGGCGCGAGATGTTCCGGCTCGATTATTGGTGCCGCAGGTTCGGAGTGGAGAGCCCCAAGGGGGGCCTGGACGGGTCGCAGGTGGGCCGCGCCTATCGCGAAGGCCGGATCGAGGAGATCGGTGAGTATTGCCTGCGGGATGTGCGCGCGACCGGCGAGCTGTACCGCAAGCTCGAACACAGCCTGCTGCCGCTGTTCAGCGGCGGACCGCGGCGCCCCTGACCGGCCAGAACCCGTCGCAGCGGGCCGCGCCCGAGCTCCCAGAGCCCCTTCGACCGGCTCTAGCGCGAGACCCGGTAGGCGCGGAAGTGGGCGCTTTCGGTGTCCGGACTGGCGAGTTGCCCCGGACGCTTCGTTTCGAAATCGGCGGCCACGGCGGCCGTGCTGGCGACAGCGGCACCGACGGGCTGCTTAGGCAGCAACAGGTACACCGGCGCTGCTCCCAGGCCGAAGCGCTGCTGCTGTTCCACGGCCACGGAATAGGTGGCAGGCCCCACCGGCAGCAGCGTGCGCCAGGCGTAGAAAAACACCGCGTTGTTGAATCCGAGGCCCTCGGGATACCAGCCGACTGCGCCGGACGGCAGCAAGGTGGCGAGTTCTGAACCGACGTCGTCGGGCCTTGGCGAGTCGCCTCCGCGCCAGGTGCGGTGCAGCGTGAGCCCGTTCGGGAGGCCCAGGGCCGCCGCCAGCAGCAGGACCAAGGGTGCCAGCAGTCCCAGGCGCGGCTTGGCGCGGAAGCTCTCGGACAGGCTGGCGAGCGCCAGACCGCCCAAAGCCGCCAAGGCTGGGGCCAGATTCAGCAAGAACGGCTCCTGGGGGTCGCCGGTGTGGCGATAGAAGCCGAGCTGCACCAGCAGGCCTCCCGAGAGCAGCGCCAGGGCCAGGGAGTGGGTGGCCCGCATGGGTCCCGGCCGCGTGAGCCCGCGCATTGCCAGCAACAGTCCGGCGGCGGCCAAGACCAGGTGGCCGGGGCCCAGGTACTCGAGCAGGATCCGGCCTTGCAGCGTCAGCCAGCGCCCGAAGGGCAGGCTGCCGTCGAGCAGAGGGGCCAAGAGCTGCTGCGCGCGCTCGGCGAGGCCGCTGGGCTCGGCCTCCACCAGCGCTAGGGCGCGCCGGGCGAAGCGACCGTGCAGGGCCACGGGGACCAACATGGCCAGCGCCAGCCCCGAACCTTCGAGGAAGCCTCTGCGCCCGCGGCCCAGCCAGGTCCAAAGGCACAGGCCGGGCAGGAAGAACACCGGCGCGAAGGTCGTACCCGCGGCCAACGCCGCGAGCCCCAAGCCTAGGGCCAGCCAGAGCCAGCTACCGCCGCTGCGCCGACGCGCCAGGGCCGCGGCGGCCAGGCACAGGGCGCCCAGGGACGGATTTTCATAATTGACGAGCCCCCCATAAAGGCAGGTCAGGGGCATCAGGCCGTACAGCGCCGCCGAGAACAGCGCAGCCCGTCGGGCTCCCAGGCTGGCCAAGGCCAGGGATAGCCCCGCCCAGCCGAGCAGCTGCCCGAGCAGGAACGGGGCCCGCAGGGTCCCTTCGATCCCCTGCGGAGCGCGCTGCTCGCGCCAGGCCTCGCTCCAGCCGTCGGGTCCGAACAGCCGCAGGCTGGCCCAGCCCATCCAGGGCACCAGCGGCGGGTGGTTGGCATAGGCGTAGTAGGTCTGCGGCTCGCCAGGCCGCGGGTCGATGTTGGCGATCGGATACCCCGCCAGGGCTTCGAAGCCAAGGCGCTCGTAGTTGATCGCGCAGACGGCGAAGAACGAGCCCTGGAAGCCGTCGAATTGGCGATCGAAGGGGGCGCGCAAGTCCAGGAGCCGCAGGCCCAGCCCGAGCAGCAGGCAGAGGGCGATCAGCGGGCCTTCGATGCGGCTCCACGGGCCTTGCGCGGCTCTCGCGGGCCCCTTCATGGGCGCAGCACCAGCGCGAAGGGTTCGGCGCCGCGGGCGCCCGTGGACGGCTTCTCGAGCCGCTCGACGCGCCCCGCCAGGGCGGTCAGCTCGCCCAGAGCCGCGGGATCGAGCGGGTGCGCCGGAAAGCCGAGCTCGGCCATCAGATCGGCCTCGCGCAGCAGCAGCACGCAGCGACCGCTCGCCAGGTGCTCGCGCACCGCCTGCAGCAGGGCCGGGGCTTGGCTCCGGTCGCCGCCGCTGATCCAGGCGCTGGCGCTTTGGTAGGGCAGTTCGCCGCGGTCGCGCAGCAGCATGAAGTCGGCGAACCCGTCGAGGGCGACCAGCAGGGCCCCCGGTCCGGCCGACTGCAGGCCGGCGCGCACGCGCTCGGCCAGGCGCTCCGAACGCAGGGGACCGATCAAGGCCGTCCAGTTGCAGGCCAAGAGCAGCAGGGCCCAAGCCGAGATCAGCCCCGCCCGCAGCGGGGCTGAGCGCACCGGGAAGCCGCGCTCGAGCCACAGGGCCGCCGCCAGGAACAGCGGCAGCCAGGTGCCGGTGTGGTACTCCATGTTGCCGGGCTGCCACCAGGTGAAGAACAGCAGCCGCGTCAGGGCGAACAGACCCAGGGCCAGCAGCGCGCGGCCGGCGCCCGCGGGCAGCGCCGCCCCGCGGCCGAGCCACAGGAGGCCCAGCGCGGCCAGGGCCGTGGAGCCGTAGGAGAGCCAAGCGGTCGCTGGATGTCGCAGGGCGTAGTTGAGCGCGTGCTGCTGCACCGCCAGGGAGATGCCCAGGCGCTGGAGGTCCGGGGGCGCGCCCCACAGTCCGGTGTCCGCCAAACCGCGCAACCAGGGCAGGAAGGGGGTCTCGACGCCGCTCAGGCCGTGGAAGCCGAGGTACAGCAACAGGCTGGCGGCGCCGGCCAGCGACAGGATCCACAGGCCCCTGGCGAACCCCGCCAGGAGCCAGACCGCCGGCACCACGAGCACCGCATCCTGGCGCAGGGCGCAGGCCAAGGTCAGCCACAGCACGCCCTTGCCGATCGGCGCCGGCTGCCCGGCGAGGCGCGCTTCGATCAGGGTGGCCAGCAGGCCGGCGCTGGCGAAGAGAGCGGGCAGATACGTTTCCCCGACCGCGCCATAGAGCCAATTGCCGGCGGACACGGCGAAGCAGAGGGCCAGGGCCAGGCCGGAGGCGCGCTCGAGCCGGCGTGTGCCGAAGGCCCACAGCCAGGCGGCGCAGGCGCCTGCCCCCAAGGCGGAAATCCAGCGCAGGGCCTCCAGCGCTCCGGGATGTCCCTGCGGCAGGAGGCCGGCGCTGCGGCCCAGGCCCAGGAGCCCCCAGGCCAGCAGCTGCGTCAGGGGATGGTGGGCGCTGACGATTTGGCCGCGGTCCCCGGAGTCCAGCGCAGCGGCGTAGAACAGCGCGTCGTTGCCCAGGATCTGGGCATCGCTGCTCCGGGGCACGCTCCACAACAACCAGAGGGCGACCAAAGCGGCAAAAGCCGCGCGCAGCGCCAGGCCCGGCGCGCAGGGATGGCGGAGATTCGGTCGCAGCTGGCCGGGTTCGACGTTGGGGGCGCTGGGGTGCGAAGGGATCAAGCGCGGCTCCGGCGCCTAGAGCATGCCATGGGCTCTGACCCGGCGCAGGATCGGGGCCTCCCGGCGTCCCGCGGCCTGGGGCACCTCGGCCTCTGGCCGATCGAACGCCCGAGCGCGCGGCGTCTTCAAACCCGGCCAAGGATCGCGACGTCCGCACCCAGCCGGGAGCGCTATGCCGGGAGAACCAAGCCGTGAGCACTCGGCCGGCGACACTCGGCCGGCAACGGCAGCGGGGCGGCCCGAGGGCCGCCCCGCTGTTCGATCCCGCACTTTGGGCCTTGCCCTGGCATAGCCGGGCAGGCTCTCTACATCGGAAGATCGCGCCGGCTCCCGAGCGCCAGGGCTCGCACCGGCGCGCAGGCCAGTCGATCAGCCCTTCTTGTAGCGCTTCTTGAACTTCTCGATGCGGCCCGCGGTGTCCACCAGCTGTTTCTGGCCGGTGTAGAACGGGTGCGACGACGCGGAGACGTTGATCTTGTAGAGCGGGTATTCGTTCCCGTCCTCCCACTTGATCTTCTCTTGGGTGCGGATCGTCGAGCGGGTCAGGTAGTTGACTCCCGAGGACACGTCGCGGAACACGACGGTGCGGTAGTCGGGGTGGATGTCCTTCTTCATGGGTGCAGAGCGGTCGTTGTCGCTGAGCGTGGGGAAGGCCGTTCGAGGCCTTCGAGTTGGAGCTGGGTCTCGAGGGGCGCCGCGGCGGGGCCTTGGCTCACCAGGAGGCTTTGCGCACGCCGGGGATCTGGCCCAGCAGGGCCAGCTCGCGGAACGTCACCCGGCAGATGCCGAACTTGCGGTAGTTGCCGCGCGAGCGGCCGGTCAGGGCGCAGCGCAGGCGCACGCGCACGCGGCTGCTGTTGGGGCCGAGCTTGTGCAGCTTGAGATAGGCCTGCTCCTTCTCTTCGTCGGAGACCTGGGGGTTGCGGATCAGCTGGGTCAGCTCGCTGCGCCGCGCGAACACCTTCTCGGCGCGCGCCTTGCGGGCGTTGTTCTTGTTGACAGAACTCTTCTTGGCCACGGTCGTCGGAGGGCAGAGGAAGGGGACGGAGCAGGACCGGCCGCTGCGGCGCCGGGGGCTCCCAGGATCGGAGGCTCGGGGGACCCCGGGGGGGGGGCGGGCGGAGGCCGGCCGACCCTGCGGGGGAGAAGAGTATGCCGAGCGGCGCATCCGGAGGGAAGCCCGCGGCGCCCGGGACCGTAGCATGGCGCCCCCCCAGTCCCCGGACCGGCCCCGCCGGCCCCCCGTTCCCGACCGCCCGCGCCCGACCGCCCGCGACCCCATGGCGACCCCGACCCCCGAACTGATCGAAGCCGGCCACGTGGTGGCCATCTACTACACCCTCAAGGACGCCGCCGGAAAGCAGCTCGACACCAACAAGAACGGTGGCCCGCCCCTCTCCTACCTGGCCGGTGCCGGCAACATCGTGCCGGGCCTCGACAAGGCCCTGCTCGGCCAGCGCCGCGGCACCACGGTCAAGGCCGTCGTGCCCGCGGCAGAGGCCTACGGGCCCCACCGCCCGGAGCTGCTGGAGCGGGTCCCGCGCGCCCAGTTCCCGCCCAACGTGGAGATCAAGGCCGGCATGGTCTTCTCCGGCCGCACCCCGGACGGCCTGCCCCTGCGCATCCGCGTCGGCGGCGTCGAGGGCGACCAGGTCCTGATCGACAAGAACCACCCCCTGGCCGGCCAGGAGCTGCACTTCGAGGTCTACGTCTACGGCATCCGGCCGGCGACCCACGAGGAGCAGCAGCACGGCCACGCCCACGGGGCGGGCGGGCATGCGCATTGATCGGTTGGGGCGGAGCCCCAACCGATCAATGTTGTTTTTTGGGGGGCGCCTGGGGCGACCGGTGGGGGGGGCTTGGCGCGGAGCGCCAAGCCCCCCTCTTGAGGGATGTCCGGAGGTTTCTTTTTTTTCCGCTCGGGCCGAGCCCGAGCGGAGGAGTTCGGGTGTGAGGGCGTTTTCCCTGGGGGGTGAAAAAAGGCGATTCGTGGGAGCTCGGGTGGCTGCGGGCGAATAGGGGCCGTTTGGTGGGGTGCCCGATGCGCGTCGCGTTGGCGTGCCCGGTGCGAGTCGCGTTGGCGTGCCCGGTGCGAGTCGTGGTGGGGTGCCCGGTGCGCGTCGTGGTGGGGCTCCCGGTGCGCGTCGTGGTGGGGCTCACGGTGCGCGTCGTGGTGGGGCTCCCGGCTCTGGACCTCCAGGGCCTTGGGGGGGTCTTTCGGATGGCGCTTGAGGGGTTGCCCGGCAGCGGGCTGACTTTGGTTTCGGAAGGCTCCCCGAAGCCCCTTTTTCGGCCTGCTCGGTGTGGCGATCGGCGCGCAGCGGTGATTGCAGCTTCTGTGGCTGCCGGATGGCTGCCCGCAGTCATGCGGGCAGGCAAATGGGACGGCTCGGGCGCAGTCCGAGTCGATTTTTTTTTCAGCCTCTCAGGAGCCGGAGCGCAGGGTCTGTTCCGGCGGCAGCACGGCGGCGGCGCTGCGCCAATCCAGCCGCGGGCAATCGCCGTAGAGGCGCTCGATGTCGTAGTAGCTGCGCGCTTCGGGTTGCAGCAGGTGCACGACCACATCGCCGTAGTCCAGCACGATCCACCAGCCGAGCTCCTGGCCTTCCGCGGGCCGGTGCTGGATGCCCGCGGCCTTCAGGCGCACGTGCAGCTCGTCGAAGAGCGCCTTGACGTGGGCCCGGCTGGTGCCCGAGGCGACCACGAAGTAATCCGCGACCTTGAGGCGTTCGCCGACCTGGATCACCTCGATCGATTCGGCCTTGCGGGCTTCGACCAGTTGGGCGCAGGCGATCGCCAGCTGCTGGGCGCTGAGCACCAGCCGCAGGCGGGCGGCGTCGCTTTGGGCGGAGGGGTCGAGCGGATCGATGGCCGGGTCCTCGGAACGGGGTCGCTGGGGCGAGAAAGCAGGCTGCATGGTAATCGAAGCGGGGTGCACCGCAGGGGGGGCTGGCGCCTTGTCGGCTGGGGCGTCGAGCGCGGGCGTCCCCAGGGAAAGGCGCGCGGGCCCGGGGCGGGGCTCGTCGCCCGCCCCGGGCCCGCGGCCAGGGCGTTCCCGGATCGGCCCGCGGGGGGCGCCCCCCCGGGCCTGGGAAGCGTCAGATGAACAGGGGCAGGAACACCAGGCCCACCACGGTCATCAGCTTGACCAGGATGTTGAGGCTCGGGCCGGAGGTGTCCTTGAAGGGGTCGCCCACGGTATCGCCCACAACCGCTGCCTTGTGGGTCGGGGAGCCCTTGCCGCCCAGGGCGCCGCCTTCGATGTACTTCTTGGCGTTGTCCCAAGCGCCGCCGGCGTTGGACATGAAGATCGCCATCATCACGCCGGTGACCAGGGCGCCGCCCAGCAGGCCGCCCAGGGCCTGGGCACCGAGCAGTTTGCCGACCACCAGGGGCGCGGCGACCGCCAGGAGACCGGGCACCACCATCTGCTTGAGCGCACCGGTGGTGGAGATGGCCACGCAGCGGGCCGCATCCGGCTCGGCCTTGCCTTCGCGCAGGCCGGGGATCTCGCGGAACTGGCGGCGGATCTCCTCGACCATCTTGTTGGCGGCGTTGCCGACCGCGCGCATGGTCATGGCGCTGAACAGGAACGGCAGCATGCCCCCGATCAGCAGGCCCAGGATCACCGGGGTGCTGTTGAGGTCCAGCAGCAGGGTGCCGTCCGGCGCCAGGCCGCTGGCGTTGGCATCGAGGCCTTTCGCCTCGTTGGCTTTCTGCTGCAGCGTGCCAGCGCGGGTGCAGAAGGCGTTGAACAGGGCCAAGGCGGTCAGGGCCGCGGACCCGATGGCGAAGCCCTTGCCGATCGCCGCAGTGGTGTTGCCGACCGCATCCAGGGAGTCGGTGCGGTGGCGCACTTCCTTGGGCAAATCGGCCATCTCCGCCAAGCCGCCGGCGTTGTCCGCCACCGGGCCGTAGGCGTCGACGCCCAGGGAGATGCCAAGGGTCGAGAGCATGCCGACCGCAGCGATCGAGACGCCGTACACCCCGCCCATGTCGTAGGCCAGGAAGATGCCCAAGCAGATCAGCAGCACCGGAATGGCCACGGATTCCATGCCCGTCGCCAGGCCGTGGATGATGTTGGTGGCCGCGCCGGTCTGGGACTGGTTGGCGATGTTCTTGACCGGCGAGGTGCCGCTGCCGGTGTAGTACTCGGTGACCTTGCCGATGGCGACGCCGACGACCAGGCCGGCGATCACGGCGCCGAACACGTTCATGCCCCTAACGCCCTCGGGGAACTTGAGCAACTGGGTGGCCAGGAGGGTCAGGACGATCACCGCCCCGGAAGCGACCAGCAGGCCCTTGAACAGGGCCGAGTGCAGGTGGTGTTCGTCCTCGGCCTTGACGAACAGGGTGCCGATCCAGGAGGCCAGGATACCCAGGGCCGAGATCAGCAGCGGCAGCAGCACCATGGTCGAGTCGCCGCCGTAGAGCACGGCGCCCAGGGCCATGGTGGCCACGATCGATCCCACGTAGCTCTCGAACAGGTCGGCGCCCATGCCGGCCACGTCGCCCACGTTGTCGCCCACGTTGTCGGCGATCGTGCCCGGGTTGCGCGGGTCGTCCTCGGGGATGTCCGCCTCGATCTTGCCCACCAGGTCCGAGCCCACGTCGGCGGCCTTGGTGAAGATGCCGCCGCCCACGCGGGCGAACAGGGCGATCGAGGAGGCGCCGAAGCTGAAGCCCAGCACCTGGTTCAAGACCTCTTCGGTGTAGCCGTCTTTGCCCTTGAACAGCAGCGTCAGCGTGGAGATGCCCAGCAGGCCCAGGCCGACCACGACCATGCCCATGACCGTGCCCGAGTTGAAGGCCACGCCGAGGGCCTCTTGCAGGCTCTTGGTGGCCGCCTGGGTGGTGCGCACCGCGGCACGCGTCGCGGTGTGCATGCCGATGTAACCGGCCAGACCCGAGGCGACCGCGCCCAGGATGAAGGCGATCCAGGTGCTCTTGCCGAGCAATTCCTGGGCGTTGGCCATCAGGATCGCCACGATCACCACGAAGCCCGCCAGCCACTTGTACTCGGCGTTCAAGAACGCGGCGGCGCCCTCCTGGACCTTGCGAGAGATGGCCTGCATCTTCTCGGATCCGGCGTCCTGCGCCATGATCTTGCCGTAGAGGGTGAAGGCGAAGAACAGCGCACCGAGGGAGGCGGCTATCGAGATGTAAAGCAGCATCTGGGGAGCAGGCCGCGCTGGCTTGCGGCCGCAGGGGGGGAGTCTTCGGTGGGGGCGGTACGGGGGGCGGTTCGAATGCGAGGCGCTGTCGCCTCGGCAGAGTCCGGCCGCTTTGCCAGGAATCCGCGCGGGATCCCGGCTTGGTGCCGGCCCGGGGGGCGGGCCCGCTCGGCGGGTCCGCGACCGCAGACCCGCGAGACCCGGGGTGGCCGGGCAGGGCCGGGGCCAGGGGGCCCGCCGGGGGGCGGGCGCGCGGCCACGCCCCCATGCGGGCCGAGCAGGATACGGCCCCCCGCTCCCGATGCAACGCGGGGCAAGCTGCCGGGGCCGCCCTGGGGCCCTGGATCGGGCGGCCCGGCCCGGCTCGCGGCCGGCCCCCGGGGCTTAAGCTCCCCCCATGCTCGAACGCCCCCGCAGGAACCGCCGCGGACCCGTCCAGCGCGCCTGGACCGCGGAGACCGAACTCTCCCCGGCCCGCCTGGCCTACCCCGTCTTCATCCATGAAGGGCCCTTGGATCAGGACATCCCGGCCATGCCCGGGCAGCGGCGGCTGTCTCCCCAGGGGCTGCTGCGCGAGGCCGAGGCGGCCCTGGCGGCCGGGGTGCGGGCCCTGGCCCTGTTCCCCAAGGTGCCGGAGGAGCGCAAGACCAAGGACGCCCGCGAGGCCTACTCCCCGGCCGGCCTCGTGCCGCGCTCCCTGACCGCGCTCAAGCAGCGCTTCCCCGAGCTGCTGTTGATCACGGACGTGGCCCTCGACCCCTACTCCAGCGACGGGCACGACGGGCTGGTGGCCGAGGACGGGCGGATCCTCAACGACGAGACCGTGGCGCTGCTCTGCCGCCAAGCCGTGCTGCAGGCCGAGCACGGCGCCGACCTGGTGGCGCCCAGCGACATGATGGACGGCCGCGTGGGCGCGATCCGGCGCGCCCTCGATCAGGCCGGCCACAGCGAGGTCGGCATCCTTTCTTACTGCGCCAAGTACGCCTCGGCCTTCTACGGGCCGTTCCGCTCGGCCCTCGATTCGGCGCCGCGCGCGGGCGACAAGCGCAGCTACCAGATGGACCCGCGCAATCGCCGCGAGGCCCTGCGCGAGCTGCGCCTCGACCAGGCCGAAGGCGCCGACCTGGTGATGGTCAAGCCCGCCGGGCCGTACCTGGACGTGATCGCGGCCCTGCGCGCGAACACCGATCTGCCCGTGGCCGCGTACCAGGTCTCCGGCGAGTATTCGATGCTGATGGCCGCCGCGGAGCGGGGTTTCCTCGACCTGGATGCGGCCCTGCTGGAGAGCCTGCTCGGCATCCGGCGCGCCGGCGCGGACCTGATCCTGAGCTACTTCGCCCCGCGCGCCGCCCGGCTGCTTTCGGCCCGCGGTTGAGCGGGGCCTCACGGCGCCGTTGTTCGCTTCGGCCGGGCGATGCGAAGCGCCCGGCAAGCGCGCTGGGGGGAGCGCGAGGACGAGCCCGGCTCCGGGCAAACGCCGATCGGGCAGCGGCGGGGGGCCGCGGGGTTCGCACAGGCTTGACGCACGCTTGTCATGGCCCTGTGGAGCGCGGGCCACACTTCCACCGCCCAGCGGCCCCGTTTCCCCGCACGCCTTGATCCAACCGCTCGATCGCACGCCCGATTCCGCTCCGATCCCCTCCGCGCCGCACTCCGGCGAGGGGCTGCTCGATCGCCTGGTCGCCGAGGAACGCCGCCAGCGCCTTGGTCCGCCCTGCCCGGGCCTCGCGGAGTTGCCCGCTTGGGGGCCGCTGCTGCTGCTCGGCGGCCTCGGCCTCGACCAGCCCGCGGGCCTCTGGCTGCTGGCCCGCTTGCTGCGGCGCCGGCCGGATCTGCTGGTGCTAACGCCGGAATCCGAGCCTCTCGATGCCTGGCTGGCCCTCAGCCGCGGCGATTTCGGGCCGCTGGTGCGCAGCGTGCGCCGCGCGCCCTGGCACGCCCTGCGCCAGCTGCGGCTCTCCGGCGCCGTGCTGATCCTCGGCGCCCAGCCCGAGCCGCGCACGATCCGAGCCGCCTTCGAGATCCAAGCAGAAGCCGCCCTGCCGATCCGGCCGCTGGTCTGCGATCGCTCGAGGCTGCACCTCGGCGCGCCCGTGGCGGCCTTCGAGACCGCGGGTCGACGCGATCTGGCGGAGCTGCGCCTGCTGGCCGAGCTCACGCCGCGGCCGGCGCCTTGATCGACCCTGCGGCGCGCTTCGAGCGCACCGCGGAGCTTGGCGGTCGCGCGGAGCCGGTCTCCCGTGAGGGTCGCCGGTCCAGCGCCGATCGACCGCCGCCCACAGGTCAGCGCTGCTCGCCTTCGGCCTCGCGGGCATAACGCTGGGCCAAGCCCGCCAAACCCTCGCGGCCGCCGGGCCAAGGCAGCGCGGGCTGGCCTTGGGCTTGGGCCCACAGCACCGCCGCGGCCGCCGCCGCCACCGGCGCGAAGGGACGGGCCTGGCCGCGGGCCCGCTCGGCCGTCGCGAGGGCGGCCTCCAGCCAGGCGCGGCGCCGCTCGAGATCGCTTTCCCGCACCGCGCTGGCCAGGGTGCCACCCTGCCAGAGCACCAGGCTGGCCCAGCCGTCCGGGTTGTGGGGCGCGAGGCGCAGGGCCGCCTCGGCCCGGCCCAGGGCCAAGCCGGCCTCGCCGGCCTGGAAGGCCTGGTCGGCGCGCAGGAACGCCAGGGAGGCGCCCAGGGGAGCGAGCGGGCCGGCCAGGGCTGCGCCGGGCTGGCGGCGGGCGGAGAGCAGCAAGCCGGCGGCGATCAGCAGGCTGCCCAGGGCGATCGCCAGGCGGGCCCAGCGCGGGGCGGGTCGGGCGGGGCTCATCGTGCCGGCTCCCGGAAGAGGGCCGGGCTGCGGCCCAGGGACGCGGCGCCGGCCGCCAAGCAGGCGGCCAAGGGCAAGCAGAGCAGCGCGGAGGGGGCTGGCCAAGCGGGGGCGGCGGCTTGGCCCAGATCCGCCGTTTGGCGCAGGAATTCTAAGGCGCCGAGCTCCCCGAGCAGGGGCCAGGGGGGCCGCCAGAGCGCCCAGAGGAGCAGCGCCGACGCCGTCGCCAGGCCGCTGCCGATCCAGCGCCGCAGCCCCTCGATCAGCGCCAGCAGCAGGGCCAGCGCCAGGCCGGCCCGCAGACCGAGGGCCAGGGGGCCCAGGGCCCCCGGCGCCTGCGCTCCCAGCCACACCAGGCTCGGGGGCTCGAGCCGCAGACCGGCTCCGCCGCCTCTGCGCAGCAGCCAGAGTTCCGCCGGGGCGCTGCCCGCGGGGATCTCGAGGCGCAAACGACGGGGCCCGGCGACGGCTTGCTCCAGGCGGGAGAGCGGCTCGCCAGCGGCGTCCAGGAGGCGCAGCTCGACCTCGGCCTCCGGGCTGCTGCGGGGCAGGCTGGCCAGTCCGACTTCGAGGGCCGTGGCGCCCGGAGCCGCGGGCAGGTCGACGCGCGCGAAGGCGCCAGGCTCGAACAGCGCCGGGAGTTTGGGATCGTCGAAGAACAGGCGCCGATCGAGGCGGCCGAGGCCCAGGCCCGACAGCGCGCTGGCGCACAAACACCAGACCAGCGTCAGTTCGCTGGCGGCGCTCAGCCGCGCCAGCGCGCGCAGGCCTGGCGCGCCTGGCCAGGCGGCGCCCTCGTCCTCCTGCGCAAGGGCCGCGGCGATGCGCTGGGCCTGGGCGAACAGGATCCAGACGCAGGGCACCAGCGCCAGGCCGATGCGCAACGCCGCCGCCGCCGCCTGCGCCTGGCCGAGGGCGTCCGCTGGCGTTCGGGTCCCGTCGCCGCCGGGCCGCGGCACCAGCCACCACAGCGCCCAGAGCCAAGCCAGGGCCGCCAGGAGCCGGCGCGCGCTCCACCAGCGGGCGCGCTCGAGTCGATGCCAGGCCCACCAGCGCGCGAGGCCCGTCATGGGGCGCCTCCGCGCCGCGCATACCAAGCGGCCAAGGCGCCGGGCGCCGGCCGTGGGGAACGCAGGGCCAAACCCTGCGCTTCGAGCGCCTCGCGGGCGCGCTCGAAGGGCGCTCCGCCGTCCAACTCGACCTCCAGGGCGCGCGCTTCGGCGAGCACCTCTTCGACCGCGCCGCTCCAGCGCGCGCGTCCGCCGACCAGCAGCAGCGCGCGGGCGCAGTGGCGCGCCCACTCGGCGCCTTCGTGGGAGGCGATCACCAGGCTCGCTCCGCGGGCCCTTACGCCGTCCAGCAGCGTTTCGAGCCATTCGCGCCCGGGTGCATCGAGGCCGGCCCCGGGCTCGTCGAGCAGGTACAGCTCGCGCTCGAACAGGAACGCCTGCGCTAGTCCGAAGCGCCGGCGCATGCCCAGGGAACAGCGCTCGAGGGCCAGCCGGCGCGCGCCTGCTAGCCCCGCTTCGGCGAGCATCCGGCGGGCCAGGGCCCGCGCGCCGACGCCGTTCTCGCCGTGCAGGCGCGCCAGGGTTTCGAGCAGCAGTTCGAGCGGCAGATCCCCGGGAAACGGCGCCCCGTCCGGCACATGGCCCAATCTGCGCCGCACCGGACCTTCCCGGGGATCGCCCGCGAGCACCCACAGCCGCCCCGCAGCCGGGCGCTCGATCCCGGCCAGCAGGCGCAGCAGCGTGCTCTTGCCCGAGCCGTTCGGGCCGAGCAGCGCCAGGCGCTCGCCGGGCGCCAGCTCGAGATCGATGCCGGCCAGCGCGCTGTGCGGCTCGCGCCAGGGACCGAGCCCATAGCGCTGGGCGAGCCCGACCGCTCGAACGGCCAGGGGCGTGGCGCTCATGCCCGGGACCCGTGGCTCCGCCGGCCGCTGGACCGACGCGCGCCCCGCGTCCACGCGGGGTCCGCGAGAGAGCTCGACTGGATGGCCCCGCTCCGGCTTCGCGCCCTGCTGCTCGGCAGCCGCGGCGCATCGGCCGGGCTGCTCCGGCCGGCGCGGGCGGCCCGCTGACTTCTGCACCGGCCTTGGCCCGGCCCGAGTCGAGCCCTGCTCATGCGCTCAATCCTGGCGAGCGGGGTAGAAGCGCAGGCCCACGAAGACGATCGAATCGTCGCTGACCTCCGCGCCGGCGGTCAGGCCCACGCTGCCATCGAGCTGATATTCGCCGCGCACGCGGCCATAGAAGTCGCCGGATCCGAGGTCGCGATAGCCCAGCGCCAGCTCGCCTTCGATGCGCTCTCGCAGGATCGCGCGGGCGCCGGCTTCGGCGCTGTAGCCGTTTTCGGTGCCGTTGGCGGACAGGTGCAGCAGATTGACCGCGCCGAAGACTTCGAATTCCTTGAATGGTCCGTCCCGTTCGCTCTCGAAGGCCGGCAGCGGCTGGTGCACCAGCGCGCCGAATCCGACCAAGGCCCCTTCCACGTTGTTCTCGTCGAACAACAGCAGATTGCCTTGCAGGGCCAGGTGCTGGTTCAGCGGGGTCGATCCGGACAGGCGCCAGCCATCGAGCTCGCCCAGCTCGCCTTGGGCCTGCAGGAAGCGCCAACGCAGCGTGTGGCCCGCGTAGGTCGGCGGGGCGCCGGCGAAGGACACCTGGCCCGCCGGAGGGCCGAGCAGGCTCGCCTCCGCGGCCGGCGCGTCGGCCGGGGTCACGGGCGCGGGCGCCGGGCCGGAGGCGAGCGGAAGGGTGGGGCAGAGGAGCGGGGGCAGCAGGGTCCACATGGCGGCGGGCGTCGAGGTTGTCGCTGAGGCTAGCGCTGTGGGGCTGTGCCCGCGAGGGCCGGCGCTATGCTCGCCGTGCATGCTGCGCCTGATTCCCCTGGCCGGTCCCCACAAGGGCCGCCCCGTCGAAGTCGCCGACGGCGCCCTGCTCGGCCGGGGCAACGAATGCGCGTTGAGCCTGCCCCACGCCTCGGTCTCGCGGGTGCATGCGCGGGTCGAGCGCCGCGGCGACGCCTGGTGGCTGGTGGACCAGGGCTCGCGCAACGGCATCCTGCTGGCCGACCAGCGCCAGAGCGAGCTCGAGCTGGTCCACGGCCAGCGCATCCAGCTGGGGGAATTCCCGCTGCGCGTCGAGCTGTTCGCGTCGGATCCGGCGCTCGCCGGGACCGCGCCGGCGGCGCCTGCGGCGGCGGAAGAATTCGAATTCGCCGACCAGCTGGAGGGGCTCGAGCTGCTGCAGACCCGCGCGGTGCCGCGCGCGCCGGCTGCTGCGGCCGCCGAGCCCGGTCTCGAACTCGAGGATCCCGCCCAGATCGAACTGGCCGCGCCCGTGCGCCCGGCGCCGGCGCCCGGGCCCGCAGCCCTGGCCCGCGAGCGTCAGGCGGAATTCCTGCGCCGCGAACAGCGCGAGCGCTCCGGCCTCTGGCGCGGCGATTTCGAGCAGCTCTCCTTCGGGCAGCAGGCGCTGCTGTTCGCCGTGGCGCTGCTGGTCCTGCTCGGCATCGCGGCGCTGGTGGCGACCTTGGTGGGCGGCGCCCGCGCCGCGTGAGCGGGCCCGCGCCGGCCGCTGCGCAGGGCGCTTTCGGCGCGTATCGCAGCGCTGCGCAGCCGCTCCGAGCGGCACCGCGACCTGCGCGCTGGAGCATGGCTCGCTGCGGGCCACTCCAGGGCCGGCGGGCCGATTTTCGCAGCCTAGCTCCGGCCGCTGGCACCCGCGACCGGACCTGGATCCGGAGCAGGCCGTCGACGGGGCCCTGCGGAGCGGGCCGGCGAGCGGTCGGCGCTGCGGATCAGCCGCTGCGCGTCTCCCGGGGGACGGGTTCCCGCCGGCGGAGCCCCGCGGGGGCGGCGCATGGACCGCGCCCGCCGCGCTCGCGAAGCTCTGACCCATGCGCCGTTTCCGCGATAGCCACGCCCAGGGACCCCTGCTCCCCTCAGCGGCCGAGCCGTCCCTGGGGCCGCCCGCCGAGCGCGAGCCGCCGCGGCCCGGCGACGGCGTGGTGATCTTCGCGCGCGGCGACGAGGCCCCCAGCGAATCGACCAGCGCCGAAGCGCGCCTGGCCGTGCGCCTGGCGCGCCAAGCGCGGGTGCTCTACGTGGCCGGCCTGCAAGGGGCCGACCCGCACGCCGAACACGCCCTCCTGCGCCGGCTGCGGCGGGCCTTCGGGGCCCTCGAGCGCGATCCCTCCGGCGCGCTGGTCGCCCGCCCGCTGATCCTGCCGGCGCCCTGGCCCAAGGCGGCCGAGCTGTCCGGCGCGCTGCTCTCGCGCCAGCTCGAGGGCTATCTGGCGGAGGCGCGCCTGGTGTTCCCCCTGGCGGTCTGCGCGCACCCTCTGGCGGGCTTGGCCCTGGGCCGCGAGCACTGGGCCGGCGTGTTCCGCTTGGACAGCGCCGCCCCGCGGCCGCTGTCGGGCGTGATCGGCGGCGCGCGCAGCGAGGGCTGGGCCCACGCTTCCCTGGAACTCGAGCGCCGCGCAGCGGCCCTGGCCAGCGAACCGCCCGCGATCAGCAGCCGCGCCAGCGCCTTCGCGCGCGGCCTCGATCGCCCGCGCTACGCGCTGCTCGAGGCGCTCGACGACCCGGGCCTCGACGAGGAGCGCCTGGGGCGGCTGCTCGAGCGCCTCGATCAGGGCGTGCTGCTGGTGCGCGGCCCGGCGCCTAAGGGCCGCTGGTCGCGGCTGCGCGAGCGCTCGCGCATCCCGCTGGTCGAGCCCGAGGACGCGCTGCTGCCCGCCGAACTGGCCGAGGTGGCCCTGTCCGTGCGCTTGCCGGACGTGCTGGTGCCCGCCGAACACCTCGATCCGGCCCTGGCCCTGGGCCTGCCGATCGTGGCCAGCCGCGAGAGCGAAGCAACGGAATTCGCCGGCCTGGCCTGGTTCAGCGACGATCCCCACGACCTGGCCTCGCGCGCCCGCGCCGCCGCCCAAGAGCGCGACGACGAGCTGCCCTCGCGCCGCCGCCTGCTGGCCACCGAACGCCGCTTCGCCCGCCTCGAACGGGCCCTGCTGGCCCGGCTCGGCCCCCAGCCCGGCCCCTGACCGGCGCTGGTCAGCCAGCAGGCCGCTCCCTTCGGGAGTCGCGGCCGCTGCGCACGGGCCGAGCACGGTGCGGCGCCGGCCTGCCAGGCGCTCGAGGGCCCAGGGAGGCGCGCCGCTTCGGCTTGCCTCGGTGGGCCGGTCGGCCCGACCTGGCCTGCGGTTCCTTTTCGCGAAAAGCGGGCGCCGAGCGGAGCGGGTCTCAGCCGCGGCTTGGCGGCGCGGGCCGCGCAACGCTGCAGGCGATCCAGGCGTCGACCAGTTGGCGCGCGGCGTGGTCCCAGCGGAAGCCCTGGGCGTGGCGCCGGGCGGCGGCCAGTTCGGCGGGGCCCTTGGCCAGGGCGGCGCGCAGGGCGTGCAGGGCTTGTTCGGGCGAGCGCGGATCGAAGGAGATCGCCTGGGGGCCGCCGACCTCGGGCAGGGCCCCGGCGCGGGCCAGGGTCACCGGCACGCCGGCGAGCTGGGCTTCGAGCACCGGCAAGCCGAAGCCTTCCATGCGGCTCGGAAGCACCAGGGCCGCGGCGCTGGCGTAGAGCGCGGGCAGCTCGGCTTCCGGCACCGGACCCCGCTGCTGGTAGCGTGCGCCGAGCCCGAGCTCGGCCGCCAAGCGCGCGAGGCGCCGCGCTTCGCCGGCCACGTCGCGCCCGCACAGCAGCAGCGGGGGCAGCCCCGGATCGAGGGCCAGGGCGCGCAGGATCAGGCCCCAATTCTTGCGTTTTTCGAGGTGCCCGAGGCCCAGCAGATAGCGCCCGGGCTCGCGCGGCTCCGGCACGAAATGATCGCTGCCGTGGCGCGCTACCGACAGCTTGTGGGCCAGGCTTGGAAAGCGCGCCGCCAGATCGCCGGCCACGCTGCGGCTCGGAACAACGACCTGCGCAGCGCGCGCGGCGGCTTGGCCCAGCAGCCGCCGTCCCAGGCGCGCGCGCAGCCCGCCGACCAGCTGCGCATCGAGCTGGCGGGGATCGTGCAGCATCCAACACAGCGGCAGCTCGGGAGGCAGCCCCCGCGGCAGGGGCAGGTGCCCCTGGTGCAGGACCCAGGGGCCCGGGTGCGCGGCTAGGCAGGCCGAGAGGGCCGGACCTTCGCGGCGCCAGCGCGCCAGCGGTCCCTGGCCCAGGTCGGCGGGCCGGTGCTCGAGCGGAGCGCCCGCGGCGCGCGCGGCCGTCAGCCAGTCGGGCTCGCGAGCGGGGCCCAGCACCAAGAGTCGCCCGCCCTGCTCCGCCAGCAGCCGCGCGGCGCGCGGCAGGGCGTTCTCGGCGTGGCGCGCCACGCCGGAGCGCGTTTGCCCGAGCACGCTGCCGAGCACCAGGACCCGCGGAGCGCTCATGGCCGCTCGCCTTCCACGACCGACGACCAGAGCGCTTCGACGGCCGCGGCAGCGCGTTCCCAGGTGAAGGGGCGCACGCTGTCGACCAGCGCCTGCCGCGCGGCAGCGTCCGCGCCCAGGGCGGCTTCGAGGGCCGCCGAAAGCGCCGCGGGATCCGCGAAATCGATCGAGCGGACGGCCGGGAAACTCAGCTCGGGGCCCGAGTTGGCCTGCACCAGCGCCGGGGTGCCCTGAGCGAGGGCTTCGAGCACGGGGAAGCCGAAGCCCTCGGATCTCGCTGCGCTGAGCAGGGCCCGCGCGCCGGCCAGCAGGGCGGCGAGCTCGGGCTCGCTGGCGGGCCGCCCGAGGCGCCCGTCGAGGGCGATCAGCTCGAGCCCCGCGCGCTCGGCCAGGGCTTCGGCCTGGGCCAAGCATTCCGAGCGCGCGCCGCTGACCAGCAGCGAGAGCCCTCGCGCCGCCGGGACCGCGCTGAGGGCCGCGACCAGCTCGGGCAGGCGCTTCTTGGGCCGCGTGGCGCCCAGGGCCAGCAGGTAGGGACGCTCGACGCAGAGCAGCCGGCGCACCTCGGCCCGGGCGCGTTCCGGTTCGATCCGCGGGAGGCGCTCCGCGCCGCCGAAGGGCACGAGCTGCGGCCCGCGCCGAGCGCGCGGCAACTCGGCGCACCAGTCCGCCTGGGTGGCCGGGCTGGGCACGAGCACCGCCGCCGCGCGGCGCGCCCCGACGTGCACCCAAGCGCGGTGCACGACGTCCGCGCCCTCGCGCTCGCCGCGGCGCCAGGGCAGCTCGTAGACGGTCTGCAGGAGCGGCATCCGGCCGAGCAGGGGCAGCGCCGAAAGCGTGTTGTGCAGGCCGCGCAGCCCCGCTCGTTCCGCCCGCCTGGGCAGCTCCCACTGGCGCCAGCGCAGGGAGCCGAGGCCCGGCGGCGGCTCGAGCGGCAGCCACTCGAAGCGGCCCCGGGCGCGCAGGGCTTCGTAGAGCCCGGAACAGGCGCGCCGCACGCCGAGGGAGCCGAAGCCGGCGAGCGGCGAGAGGTCGAAGCCCAGGCGCATGTCGCGCGAGAGCCTAGCGGCCGGAGCCGGGCGGCAGCCGCCGGGACGCGAGACCGCCCGGCGATCCCGCCGATTCGGCTGATCCCGGCCGACCAGGTCAGCCCGGCCCGCCCGGCTGGTGGCGCAGGGTCGCGCGCTCGCCGTGGCCCCGTGGCCGCCCAGAGGCGAGCCGGCCCCGGCGCATTCCGCTGGCCCAAGGCGGCGCGCTGCCCCGGCTTCCCAAAGCGCCGCCGCGGCCGGGCGCCGCGCTCGACCCGCGGCGGTCCCCGGTCGAAACTTTGGGCATGCAAAGCCCGCCCCGAGTCCTGTTCCTGTGCATCGGCAATGCCTGCCGCAGCCCGATGGGGGAAGGCTGGCTCAGGCACCTGGCGCCCGAGCGCTATCGCGCCCAATCCGGCGGCGTGCATCCGATCGGCGTGCAGCCCGAGACGGTCCAGGTGATGGCCGAGCGGGGCGTGGACATCTCGGACCTCGAGAGCAAGTTCGTGCACCGCCTGCTGCAGGACCCGCCCGAGATCCTGATCGCGCTGTCGCGCACGGCCCTGGAGGAAGCGCCGACGCTGCCGCGCCAGACGCGGCTGCTGGTCTGGCCCGTGCGCGATCCCTACACCGTGCGCGGCGATCGCGAGACGGTGCTGGCGGCCTACCGCGCGACCCGCGACGAGATCGAGCAGCGCCTGCGCGATTGGCTCGCGCGGGAATAGGCGCTCCGGCACCGAGCGAGCGGCAGCCGATCGCTCGCGGGGGCCACGCGCGTGTGCCCCCGGATCGGGTCCGAAGGCCGGCGGGCAGCGCCGCGGGCTGGTCGGCGAAACTCGAGCGTCTCGCGCCGAGCGGCCAAACGCCCTTGTAGGCCGCCGGGTGGCGGCAGAGAGGCCTGCGGGCGGGCTGCTCGAGCGCAGCCCGGGTTGAGTTCCTCGCAGGCGGTCAGACCTGCACGGACTGTCAGACCTGCACGGACTGTCAGACCTGCACGGACTGTCAGACCTGCACGGACTGTCAGACCTGCAGTGACTGTCGGAGCTGCACGGACTGTCAGGGCTGCACGGACAGGCCGCGGGCCACGAGCTGCAGCTCGCCGCCGACCTTTTCGAGGCGGCCGTAGGCCAGGATCGAGCGCCCGGCCAGGTCCTTGGGCACGGTGAACTCGCCGCCGCTGGCGGTCTCGAACACCAGGGTCAGGTTGGCGGGCGCGCCTTCGAGCTCGAGCCAACAGCCCGAGGCCTGGCAGACCTTGGCCACCTTGCCGGCGAGCACCAGCTCCTGGCCTTCCTCGGGGCTGGCCAGGACCTCGGCCACGGCGCGCGGGCTGGCGCCGGCGGGCAGCTCATCTCCGAAAAGGCCGGCGACGGCGGCGCTCGGGCTCTGTTCGGCCGGCGCGGGCGAACGCGGGTTGCAGGCGGAGAGGGGCAGGAGCGCGATCAGCAGCAGCGGGAGGGAGCGCATGGTGGGGTGGTGCAGGGACCCTGGGAAGCTAGTCTCTGCGGATGGACCAACAACTGCGGCAGAGGGTCGCATGGATCACGGGGGCCTCCGGGGGCATTGGCCGCGAGCTGGCCCGCCACTTCCACCGCGCCGGGGCGCGCCTGGTGCTGTCCGCGGGCTCGCGCCTGCGCGAACTCGAAGACTTCGCCCGTGCCGAGGACCTGCCCGGGGAGACCCTGTGCCTGGCGGCGGACGTGCGCGATCCGGCGGCCCTCGAGGCCGTGTCCCAAGCGGCCTTGGAGCGTTTCGGCCGGCTCGACCTGTGCGTCGCCAACGCGGGGCACTGGCCCAGCGACGAGCGCCCGCTCTACGCGCTGCCGCCGGCGCGCTTCGCCGAGACCGTGGCGATCAACCTGCTCGGCCCGGCCTACACCCTGCGGGCCTTCGGACAGGCCCTGGCCGCCTGCGGGCCGCACCCGGACGGCGGCGGCGCGGCCGCGGTCCTGATCGGCTCCACCGCCGGCCGTTTCGGCGAGCGCGGGCACAGCGATTACGCCGCCGCCAAGAGCGGCCTGGTGGGCCTGATGCTGAGCCTCAAGAACGAGCTGGTGCGGCTCGATCCGCGCGCGCGCATCAACCTGATCGAGCCGGGCTGGACGCGCACGGAGATGGCCCGCGCGGCCCTCGACGATCCCCAGCGCGTGCGGCGGGCCCTCTCGACCATGGCGCTGCGCCAGCTCGGCGCCGCCCGCGACGTGGCCGCCGCCGCGGTGTTCCTGTGCTCACCCCAGGGCGCCGCGCACATCACCGGCCAGACCCTGACCATCGCCGGTGGGATGGAAGGCCGCAGCCTGTGGCGCGACGGCGAGATCGATCCCGGGGCGGCGCGGCGTTGACCGGGACCCACGCGGCGCGCCTGGCGCCAAACGATCGGCTCGGGCTTGGCCCGAGCCGATGACGCGCCCGTCGTTTGTGGCGCCACCGCCTATGGCGGCGAAAGCGCGGGTCTCCGCGCAGGGCGCAGCCGCCGTCAGCGCATGCCGAAGCAGCCCGCCAGGAAGTCCGCGCAGCTCTTGGCGGCCGTGCCGCTCGAGCCCAGGCGATCGACGCGGCGCTGATAGTCCTGCTCGAAGTGCGCGGGAGAATCCGCCGCGCCGA
The DNA here is from genome assembly GCA_044375105.1 of Planctomycetota bacterium. GTDB lineage: Bacteria > Planctomycetota > UBA1135 > UBA1135 > JBIKLM01. The sequence continues at coordinate 2,446 of JBILNK010000031.1, read as the reverse complement.
GCGCCGGGGCCTGTGCTTCGACCAGCTCGGCGCGGCCCTCCAGGTTCCAGTCCGCCGGCAGGGCGGTGTAGTCGCCGGAGTGGTGACCGCGCAGATCCCCGCGGAAGGCGCTGGCGCAGCCGCTGCCCAGGCAGGCGGCCAACAGGATCAGGACGGTCCCCGGAAGCGAAGTCGAGTGGCGCTTGGCGTGCATGTGTTTTCCCCGTTCGGTCCGCGGCAGGGGGACCCGCTCCGCGGCGCCGGGTACCTCGGCCGTTCGGCGCCGGTCCTTGAGCCGGCTCGAATCCGGATCGCTAGGCTCTGGGAATGCCTTTCCCGATCGCCCGGCGCGCGGGCGCCCCGCGGGCATCCGGCGCGCTTCCCGCAGCCAGCCCCGCCCGCCCCGGCCTCCTTCCGCCGCCGCACCCGAGGCCCGAGCCGAGCGACCGGACCGCTGGATGGCTCTTCACCCCCGGGGCCTCGGGCGCGGCCTGCCGCCCCGGGAACGGCCTCCGGCAAGCAGGGCAGGGGCCCGGGAGCGACCCGGGCCGGGGAGCCGCCGAGGCGAGCCCTGCCCGGGCGCGATCCGCGGGGCCCGATCAGCGGCCCGGGCCTTGGATCTCCCGGCTCGGGACGGTCCATCTGGCTCTCCGACGCTGCGCGGCGCTGGCGGTCTTGTCGGTCTTGGCGGGTTGGCCGGCGGCCTGCCTGGCGCCCCGCGCCGCAGAGGCGCCGGCGCCCCCCTCGGAACCGGCGCTCGCCGCGTCGGCGCGGAGCGCGGCCCCCGGGGACCTGCTGGTCGACCTGCGCCAGAGGCTGCGCGACCCGAGCTGGTTCGCGGCCACGCCCCGCGGGCTCGGCTATCGCCCGGGCGGCCTGGCCCTGTTCTTCTCGCGGCCCCTCGGCAACGGCGAGGGCTTCGAGCCCCGCTGGCTCGATCGCGCCGGGGGCGAAGAGCGCCGGGAGCTGCCCGCCGAGGCCCTGGACCGGGCGCGGCCCGTCGGGCCGGAGGCGCGTCAGGGGCCCCTCGAGCTGCTCGAGTGGGGCGGCGACCTGTTCCTGCGCGACAGCGCGGGCGGTCAGGCCCCGCGGCAGCTGACCCGCAGCTCGCGCCGCGAAAGCGCCCTGCGCTTCCTGGCGGGCGGCGAGCGCATCGCCTTCGAAGCCGACGGACAGGTCTATGCCCTCGAACTGTCCAGCGGCGCGCTCGAGGAGCTGTTCAGCCTGCGCTTCGAGGCGGACCCGGAGCTCGAGCCCGAACCAGAGCCCGAGGGGCTGGCCGGCGAGGAGCTGCGTCTGATGCAGACCCTGGCGGAGCGGCAGCAGCGCGAGCGCGCCGCGCGCGAGCGGAGCCGAGAGCTGGAGCGCGAGGATCCCTACCGCGCCCCGCGGCCCTTCTATCTGCCGGCCGAGCTCGAAGAGCGCGGCCGCGACCTGTCCGCCAGCGGCCGCTATCTGGCCGTCGCCGCCGGCGGCCGGGGCGGGCCGGGGCAGCAGGACGTGATGCCCGCCTACGTGACCGACTCGGGTTTCGTGGAGACGCGCTCCGTGCGCGCCCCGGTGGGCCTCGAGCCGCGGCCCGGCCAGCGCCTGTTTCTGCTCGATCGCGAGCTCGGCAGCCAGATCGAAGTCGATCTGCAGGAACTGCCGGGGCGGCGCGATCGGCCCTTGGCCGAGCTGGAGGCCGCCCGCGATCGCCGCGCCGAAGAGAAACGCCGCGCGGCCGAAGCGGCCAAGACCCCAGCCAAAGCGGCCGGGGCGTCTCCGACCGAGGGGGCGACGGGCGCATCCACGGGCGCGGGAACCGGCGCAGAAACAGGCGCCGGCGCCGAGCCGGCCCCGGCCGAGCCACAGCCCAAGCCGCCCGCCAGCGACCCGGCAGCGCCGCGCGAGCTGAGCATCGAGCAGCTGCGTTTCGCCCCGCAAGGGGATCGCCTGCTGCTCGAGCTGCGCTCCACGGACAACAAAGACCGCTGGATCGCCCTGCTCGAGCCGGGCCAGCCCCTGCGCGTGCTCGAGCACCGCCGCGATCCGGCCTGGATCGGCTGGGATTTCGCCCAGACCGGCTGGCTGCCGGACGGCAGCGGCCTGTGGTGGCTTTCCGAGCGCTCGGGCCATGCGCAGCTGCTGCTGCAGCTGCTCGCGGAAGCGGAGCCCCGCGTCCTGAGCCCTGCGGGCAGCGAGGTCCGCGACGTGCAGCTCGCGCCGGACGGGCAGAGCCTGTTCCTGCTCAGCAACCAGAGCCATCCGGGCATCCAGCGCCTGGCCCAGGTCGGCCTGCCCGCGGGCCCGTTCGAGCTGCTCAGCGCGCCGCTCGGCCGCGTCGAGGAGTTCGACCTCAGCCCCGATGGCTCGCGGCTGTGCTTCCTGCGCTCCACCGCGCTCGCGCCCGCCGAGGTCTTCGAGATGGAGGCCCGCGCCGGCGCGCCCGAGCGGCGTCTGACCCTCTCGACCAGCGCCGAATTCC
>JBILNK010000174.1:0-9150 GCA_044375105.1 Planctomycetota bacterium | reverse complement strand
CGTCAGGTTGCCCCAGGTGTTCGCCTGCAGGATCCAAGAGTTCAGGTTGTCGGCCTTCGAGGTGAAGACGATCGGCTCCTCGCGGGTGCCGACGGCGATGATCTGGGAGCCGCGGGTGATCGCCAGCGAGCCGCCACCGTTCAAGGTGGTGTCGCTCTGGATCAGCGTGCCCGGCTCGATCGTCAGGGTCGCGCCGTTGGTGACGTAGATCTGGGTGGTCAGGTTGTAGGTGTTGTTCTTGGTCCAGGTCGTCGACGTGGTGATGTCGCTGGAGACCAGGATCTCGGCCGCGTTGGCGAAGCCGGCCAGGCCGGTGGCCAGCACGCCAGTCAGGAGAAGGGTCGAGGTATTCACTGTGGGGGCTCCTCGGGGGAGTTGTTTGGGACCACGGGGCCGACAGGACGGTCCTGCCGGTGGTTTTCCCGTGTGGCCGAACAGTAGGCGCCCTGTGTAAAGCCCTCTGAGTGGGCTCTTAAATCTCCCGTTAAGCCGAAGGCTGGACAGGCGTCGGCGGGCCATTCTTATTCATTTCTTGACCTAAAGAGCCTTGACAGCCCGCTTTGCGAGGATTCCGCAAACTAAATGGCAGCCTGATGGCACCCGAGCAAGACGGACAATTGCGATGTCGAAATTGCACACCCGGCCTCCGCCCCGGGACTCTTGCAACGGTCCGAGCGCCCCTTGGGCGGGCCCAGCCCCTCTCCCACCGGTCGGCCGGAGGCACCGTCCGAGCGCGAGCCCAGTCCGCACCCCACACCAGCGGCTGGACGCGGCGACGGCCGAGTCAGCGGTCGACCTGGGAGTGGAGCGCGATGCGATTGCCTTCGCTGTCCAGCACGATCGCCCGGTAGCCGTGGGGGCCGATGGACCGGATCGCTTCGAGCACCCGGCCGCCGCAGAGCACCGCCTGGGCGAGCGCCTCGCGCAGTCGGCCCTCCGCATTCAGATAGACCAGCAGGCCGGTCTCTGGATCGGAGGCCGGTGTCCCGGGCACCAAGCACCCTCCGTTGCCTTGCCCGTGTGCCAGCACTCCGAAATGGATTTGCCCAAAGGCTTCGCAATGCACGGTTAGACCCAGCAACACCTCGTGGAAGCGGCAGGCCGGATCCGAGTCTCGGACGGGCAGGTCGAACCAGACAACGCGGTTGCGCTGGCTGTTCAGGTCGCTCATGACGCTCGTCGATCGGTCGGCCCTGGCCGCGAGACCCCGGAGAATCGTTCCGGGGCCTGGGCAGCGGTCGGAGGCGGTCCCTAGTTCGAGGGATCTTGTTCGACCCACGGACGCACCCCGCCAGTCCCCGCTCGGCTCCCAGGACCGCCGTGCGCCTGCTCGAGCTCAGCTCACCCCCCCCACCGGCCCGGGGGCACCCAGCGCGATGCCCCCCCCTTGGCCCGGGGAGATCTCGCGGCCGGCCAGGCCGCACCGGCCTCCAGGCTGCACCGCCCTCCAGGCTGCACTGCCCCCATAGGCTACGCTGCCCCGCCAGGGTGACTTCCGCCCCCGCCCCGCAACCGCTGCCCCGGGCCAGCGCGCCCGGCGCTCGGATCCAGGCAGCGGGCCAGGGCCGACTCGGACGGCCCTGGCCCGGGGATTCTCACTTGAGGCGGTAGCGCATGCCGCGCCGCTGGCCGGTGGTGGCCAGTTCGCCGTTCTCCATCATCAGGTAGATCGGGCGCTTGAGCTGCTTGGTGCTGGCCTTCAGGTCCGCACCGATCTCCTCGAGGCGCGAATCGGGCTTGGCCCCGAGGTACTTCTTGATCCGCTCCACGAGGCGCTCGGTCTCGGCTTCGGGTTGGAGCGGCGGACGCCCCGGGCGGCCGCTTGCGCCAGGGGAGGCCTGGCGTGCTCCACGGGCCGCGCGCGCGGCCTTCTTGGCGCTGCGCTTGCCGACTTTCTTGGCGGCACGCTTCGAGGCACGCTTGGTTTTGCGGCGCGGGCCCGAGGCCTCGCCGAGTGCCTCGGCAACCGCTTGCTGGGTGGCTTGGCGCAGCAGGGCGGCGAGTTCTTCGGAGAAGTCAGCCACGCGCTGTCGGATGTCGCGCTCTATCTGGGTGTTGGACATGAGGAGTCAGGGACTTGGCTGATTTGTTTCAGCCGGACGTGGATCCTAGTCGGCCACAGTGAGGATTCTTCACTGAATTTTCCCCAAATCGGCGGTCACCAGCAACACAACTTGGACAAGAAATCGAGAAAATGCCCTAGAGTGCCGAAGAAGACCGCACTAACTGCCGCCATTTCCGCGGTTCTTCGGGAGAATCGGGTCCCAGAGCGGGAACCCAGCTCCGCTGAAGCGATGCAAAAACCTTGAAAAAGTGATCAACGTGATCACCGACGCGAGGACTGCCAGGGCATCGCGCCAGCCCCCCATCAGGCCGCAGCCGAAGATCAGGGTGGTGGCACCAGCCGGCGGGTGCCCTGCCCGCAAGATCTGCATGCCCCAAGTGGAGCAAGCCAAGGCGAGGGAACAGGAGGCAACCGCCCGCCAGGGGTCCGTCTGGACGAGCCAGGGGTGGTCGCGGGCGACCCCGAGCAGCCCGGCGCCGAGGCTGCCCGAGACCAGCCCGATGGCATGGCCGCAGAGCGCGTTGCGGGGCGCCGAGAAGGGCGCGCCGGGATGGGCGCAGGCCAGGAAGGCGCTGGCCCCGATGGCGGGAAACAGCAGCGGGGCCCGGACCCACAAGGCGATTCCACCGACCAGCGCGATCGCCAGGCCAGCGCCGAGGCTGGCGCGCAAGCGATCAGGGGCTGATTGAGGGGGGCTGGAAAGGATTTCTTGGGCTGCCAAGGGGGCAGTTTGTCGTCTGCTCCAGCGGCGCTCAAGGCCCGAATCCAACGCCGCTGGCCGCAGCCCGTAACCAGGCGGGATCTTTTACCGAGGAAACCGCTCCGCAACCGCGCTCACCATGCAGACCCGCCGAATCCGCCTGCCCTCCCTGCTGGTCCCTACCCTGTCCCTGGCCGCCCTGGCGAGCGGCATCGGCCTCCTGCTGCCCTCGCTGACGCTTCCCGGTCGCGCCGTGGCCTCCGGGGGCAGCGGCGAGGGGCCGCCCAGCGCGCCCCTGGCCGATGCCCAGGACATCGCCGTGGCGCGCTCCCTGTCCAATGCCTTCCGGAGCGCCGTGGCGCGCATCTCACCCACGGTCGTGTCGATCGCCACGGTCCAAGAAGCGGTCAACGCACCGGGAGCGCAAGGGTTCGCGCCGCTGGATCCCAGCGAGCAGCTGCGTCGCTTTCTCGGGCTGGCGCCGAATGAGCCGATGCCCTTCGAGATCCCGGAGCGACGCGGACAGGGCAGCGGCTTCGTGGTGCGCTCCGACGGCTACATCCTGACCAACAACCACGTCGTCGCCGGGGCCACCCAGATGGAGGTTTCCTTCGCTGACGGCCAGAAGCTGAGCGCGGAGCTGGTGGCCAGCGATCCCGACAGCGACCTGGCTGTGATCCGGGTTGCGGCCCGGGACCTGCCCAGCGCCAGCTTCGGCGATTCGCTGACCTTGCAGCCAGGGGAATGGGTGGTCGCCGTGGGCAACCCCTACGGACTCGAGCACACGGTCACCGCCGGGGTCGTCAGCGCGCTCGGGCGGGGCGACGTGGGCCTCAACACCTACGAGGACTTCATCCAAACCGACGCGGCGATCAATCCGGGCAACTCCGGGGGACCGCTGGTGGATCTGGAGGGCCGCGTCCTGGGGGTCAACTCGGCGATCCGCACCAGCAACGGCGGCAGCGACGGCATCAGCTTCGCGATCCCCGCCCACCTGGCCGAGAAGGTCGCCCGGGACCTGATCGAACGGGGCCGGGTGGAGCGGGGCTGGCTCGGGGTTTCGATGCAGCCCCTGACCCGTGAACTGGCGGCCAGGTTCGGCCACCAGGGGGGTGGGGTGCTGGTCAGCGAAGTGATCGCGGACACCCCGGCGGCCAAGGCCGGCCTGCGCTCGGGCGACATCCTGACCCGCCTCGACGGCCGCCCGCTCGCGAGCAATCGGACCCTGCTGAATGCGGTCGGGGCCAAGCGCCCGGGCGACGAGGTCGAGCTGGAATACCTGCGCGATGGGGAGCTGGCCAAGGCGCGCTTGATCCTGGCGCGCCGCCCGGCGGATGTGGCCGCTGCACGCGGCGGCTTGATCGAGCAGGTCCCGGCGCCCCTGGGCTTGACCGTGGATCCCTTGACCCCGGAGCTGGCCCGCGAGCTCGGGACCAGCGCCACCCGCGGCCTGCTGGTGACTCAGGTGGCCCCCGGCTCCCCGGCGGCTCGCGCGGGGCTGCGGCCAGAGGATGTCCTGCTGGAGGTCGATCGCCAGCCGGTCGGCAGCCTGCTCGAGCTGCGCGAAGCCCTGCGCGCGGGCGACAACAGCGCGCTGCTCAAGATCGAGCGCTCCGGCCGAATCTCCTACGTGGTCGTCGAGCAGCGCGACTGATCCGACGCCGGCGGCAGGCAGCGGCGGCCCCCCCAGGCATCGCCCGAGGGTGCCGGCCGCACGCTTGGGGTGCCGCCGGCCGGGCGGCGGTCTGAGGGTCCGGGGCGGCCCCGATGTGCTGAGCGAGCGGGCATCCGCCGGCTCCAGCGGGACCGGCGGCCAGGGCCGAGGTGCACCAGGCTCGGCTCCGGCCCTGGCCCTCCTAGGCGGGCAAGCCGCCGAGGCCGGCTCAGGCAGCCGCTGGGATCGAGGACCGCCCCGCTGCCTGCCCCTGGGCTGGCCCGCTGGCCGCCCCGGGGCACCGGACGGATTGCTCGGGTGGCCCGGGCGCAGCCCGAGTCGATTTTTCTCAACCGGTCAGTTTCCCAGAGCGCGGCGCAGTTCGGCCAGTTCGCCCGGGGTCACCCGGCGCCAGGTCCCGCTGCGCTGGTCGCCCAGCTCGAGCGGTCCGATGGCCATGCGCCGCAGCTCCCGGACGCCATTGCCCAGGGCCCTGAACATGCGCCGCACCTGCCGGTTGCGACCCTCGCAGATCGACAGGTCGATCACCGAGTAGCCCCGGTAGCGGTGCACCCATTCGGCCCGCGCCGGGCGGGTCGGGCCATCGTCCAGCAGCATCCCCTGCCGCAGCCGCTCGAGGTCTGCCTCCTCGAGGGGCGCCCGGGTGCGGACCCGATAGCGCTTCCAGAGCTGGGAGGCCGGGTTGGTGATCGCCTCGGCCAGATCGGTCTGGTTGGTCAGCAGCAGCAGGCCGGAGGTGTCCTGGTCCAGACGGCCGACGGGGAAGACCCAGGCCGGGCAATCCGCCAGCAGGTCGTAGACCGTCGGCCGACCCTGGGGATCGCCGAAGGAGGTCAACAGCCCCTTGGGTTTGAACAGGCGCAGGGTCAGGGGCTCAGCCCGGGTCAGGGGGCGGCCGTCGAGCAGGAGCGTGTGCCGCTGCGGGTCCACCCAGCGGGCCGGATCCCGGCAGACCCGGCCATCCACGCTCACCCGGCCCGCCCGGATCCAGCCCTCCGCCTGGGTCCGGGAGCCGATCCCGAGCCGAGAGAGCGTGCGCTCCAGCGTTTTCACTCTCTGAACTTAGTGCCCGAGGCCTGCAGCGTCCCCGGGGGGGCGCCCAGACGGTGCCCAGCTCGGGCCCGATTCCCGCAGGCCTCGCCCTCGCCCGCCACCCGGACGCCCAGCCCCTGAGCACCGCGCCAGCCGGCTCCTGCGGGCAAATCCGAGTTTCCTCGAGATGCCTGCCAATTTGGCCGGATCTAGACCCTAGGACCCGCCCCCTGGCGGCCCACGGTCTCCGCTGCCGTTCTAATCCAGGACCGGATCCAGAAAAAAACCAGCTTTCCGTCCCCCGAGGCCGCGCGACGGCACTTTATAGGGCAGGCTTCCGTCGGGGGCATCGACCGGCGGAACACGAGCAGGAATCCGCTTTTTCGGATCCACTTTACAACCTCCTTGCGTCCCAAGCCCGTCCCGCCCGACGGCCCCGCGATGAACCGCCGCCAATTTTGGAGCCTGCTGCTGGTCTGGGCCTTTGCCCTGGCCCGGCCGAGCTTGGCCCAGCTCCCGACCCAGCCCACCGGCCTGCTGGCCGAGCACCGCAGCGGTCAGACCTTCGTGACCTTCAGCGAGGCGGCCGACCCGGCGGTCGACCACTTCCGGATCTACAGGCACGACCAGCCGATCGACTCCCAGACCCTGGCCCAGGCGACCCTGCTCCAGGAGCTGTGGCCCGGATCCAGCGAGTTTCTCGCCGACCGCTACTACAAGTCGACCACGGCCACCTGGCAACCGCGCTACCACGAGCGCTTCGTGATCGTGAACAACGGACCCGAGCTGGCCGCCGGCACCGGGCTGCTGGTCTGGACCCTGGCCGAGGACGACTTCGGCGGCGGCAGCTCGGGCTCGGGCTACTACGCGGTCACCAGCGTGGACGGCCTGGGGGTGGAGAACCTGCAGGACTTCGGCCCGGGGAATTCCGTGGGCCCCGTCGCCGAACAGATCAACCCGCCGCGCCCCGTGCGCAGCAAGGTGATCGTCAACAACAAGGTCCTGATCTTCACCCAGTACCTCGACCTGCGGCGCTGCAACCCGACCTTCATCGCGCCCAACGTCTACAACGAGTTCTACGGGCTCGACCCCCAGGATCCCAGCGTCGCGAACGCGATCCAATACGCCTACACCTACGCCGTGGTGCCGCCGGATGACCTGGCCTGCGGCGGCGGGCCGGCGGGCACCCATCCGATCGTGGTCGAGCTGCACGGCTTCAGCGGCCTGCTGGCCCGGCCGCTCACTTTCGTGCCCGACCCGGACTGGTGCGATGCCTTCCGCATCTACCCGATCGACCCGGGCAATTCCTGGTGGTTCGGCTGCGCCCGCGATCACGACTACCGGGCCAGCCTGGACGTCCCGGCCGGAAAGGTGATCGAGAACTTCACTGAACAACGGGTGATCCGGATGATCGAGGACCTGCGCCGAGAAGGGCAGTTCCTGGGCCAGATCGACGAGCAGCGGCTGTTCGTCGATGGCCACTCCATGGGCGGCAGCGGCGCCCTGGCCCTGGCCCTGCGCTATCCCGATTACTTCACCGGGGCCCACGCCAGCCAGCCGATGACCAACTACCTGACCAGCGGCGACGGCGGCGGAACGAGCTGGAAGTCGGACGTCGAGGTCAAGTGGGGCAAGATCAGCAACCAGAACCCGATCGACAACGGCGGGGACCCGCTGATCGCCGGCCACTTGGACGCCTTCGACGGCGAGCCGGCCTTCGATTGGGCCAATCACCAGCAGACCTTGCAGATCCGGCGGGGCGATCAGTTCGTCCCCATCGGCGTGGACCACGGGACCCTGGACACGGTCATCGAATGGAGCACCCAAGGGCAGCCCTGCTACGGGCTGCTGGATGCGGCGGCCACCTGCTGGTCCGGGGACGTCCTGAGCGCCGGCCATAACTCCTCGAACATCTCGCTGCTCCCTGGGGCCCTGGACAAGATCGGTACCGTGCCCTACAGCGCTTTCAAGGCCGTGCGGAACGAGACCCTGCCGGGCTTCTCGGGCGGCAGCGGAAACCTGAGCATCCCGCCGACCCAGGTGGGCTCCTACAACCGGCACATCGACTGGTCGGCCAGCTGGCAGCCCTGGGATGGCGCCCCGATCGACCAGCCCGGCGTCTGGCAGGTGTCCCTGCGCCCCAAGAACTTGGTGGTGCAGTTCATCGACGTGACACCCCGGCGCTGCCAGCAGTTCGAGCAATTGCCCAATCTGGCCTACCGGTACACGGTCGAGCGCATCAGCGACGGCAGCCTGCTGGACAGCGACCTGCTGTGGACCGACCCGGACGGGCTCTTGACCGTGCCTGCGGTCGAAGTCGCCGGGACCGGCGTGCGGGTGCGCATCGAACGGCTGCTGGCCGGCGACTTCGACAACCTGTCCCTGACGAGCGGCGGGGTCCAGCGGCTGGCGCTGCGGACCTCGGCGGCCTTCGCCGGCAAGCTGTATTGGACCCTCGGTTCGGCCAGCGGCACCGCGCCCGGCCTGCTGATCGACGGGATCCTGCTCCAGCTGGTGTACGACGCCTGGACCGACTACACCCTGACCGTCCCCAACGGACAGATCCTGGTGAACTCCCTGGGCGTCCTCGACGCGCGGGGCGAGGCGGACATCGACCTGACCCTGCCGCCGGGCCTCAGCCCGGCCCTGGCGGGCGTAACCCTGCACCACGCCTGCGTCGTGATCGACATTCCGGGCAGCGAGAGCGTCTCGCTGGCGACGGAGCCGGTGGCGGTCACGCTGGTGCCCTGAGGGGCGCTCGACGCCCGGCCGCGAGGCGCGGTCGGCAAGCAACGATCGGGCGCTGTGCAACCCAAGCAGCGGGCCGAAGCGCCACCCGGCCCTGCTAGCTCTGGGCGGGCCCCGATCGCGTCGCGCCGGCGAGCAAGGCGCGGAGGGGCGACGCCTGCCTCGCCGCGGGTGGGGTCTTGGAGTCCCCGCCGGCCCCCGTCCGGGAGCGGCGGCGCGCCCTGCCGTGAGGGACCGCCGGCCCGAAGCGGGGCGGTCGGTACGAGGATCCGGGCACGCTTTGGGCCGTGCAGGTCGGGCTCCCAGCATCGCCGCGATCGGCGGATCCCGGCTGCAGCGAGCGCAGGCCCCATCCGCACGGGCGAATCCGCAGCGCGGACCCGGCTGGCGTGCCTTGACCCCGCCGCTTGGGAAGGCACCGCGTCGGCCAAGATCCCCGGGATCGTGGGCCTGCGGCCGGACCCTAGCTTGCCCCCCGCGGGACCATCGGGGAGCATGGTCGGTCCCGATCGGGCCGCTGGCTCCTGGACTCGCCAGGGCCGTCGATCGATCTGCCGCGGCCGCGCTCCCCCCCGTGCTCTTCAACAGCCCCGTATTCGTCGCCTTTTTCCTGGTGGTGTTCAGCGCTTACTGGGCGCTGGCACGCTGGGAGCGGGCTCGGGTTTGGCTGCTGCTGATCGCCAGCTACGTGTTCTACGGAGCTTGGGACGCGCGCTTCCTGGCCTTGATGGCCTTCTCGACCCTGCTGGATTACGGCCTCGCCCTGGGGATGGAGCGCACGCAGAGCCCCGCACGGCGGCGGCTGCTGATGGGCCTCAGCCTGCTGGGCAACCTCGGGCTGCTCGGATTCTTCAAATACTGCAATTTCTTCATCGAGCAGGCGCGCAGCCTGCTGCAAGCCTTCGGCGCCACCGGGAACCTCTCCAGCCT
>JBILNK010000168.1:0-9483 GCA_044375105.1 Planctomycetota bacterium | reverse complement strand
CGTGCGGGAGCGGACGCGGGGGCGGCTGCATCCGGGGGGGGTGAAGGCCCGAAGAACCCCCTCCTATGGCCCGATCGGCGCTCCACCCCGCAGCCCTGCCGAACCCGCCCGGCAGGCCGCGGGGGCGGCGGGCGCGGCTGTGGTGGCGGCGGCTGGGGCTGGCGCTCGGGACGCTGCTGGCGGGGCTGGCCTGGGTCTGGCCGCCCGCGCCGGGCAGCCTGGGCTTGAGCGAGCGACTGCGCGCCTTCCCCAGCGACGACCTGCCCCTGTTCGGGCCCGCCGAGGTGCGCTGGAACGACCAGGCCGTGCCCTTCATCCTGGCGCAGGACGAGCGCGACGTGCCGTTCCTGCTGGGCCTGGTCCATGCGCACCTGCGGCGCTCGCAGATGGAGCTGTTCCGGCGGCTGGTGCGCGGGCAGCTTTCCGAGCTGGCCGGACCCCTGGCGCGGCCGGTCGATCAGCTGCTGCGCGGGCTGGACCTGGACCGCGCCGTGCCGGAGATGGCCCGGCGGCTGCCGGAGCAGACCCGCGCCTGGGTCGAGCGCTACGTGGCCGGGGTCAACCTGCAGGCCGAGCGCGCCCGCGGGCGCCCGATGGACATGCTCTGGCTGGGCATCGGGCGGCGCCAGGTGTGGAGCGTGGAGGACGTGCTGGCCGTGGCGCGCCTGGCGTCGGCGGACATCAGCCTGGGCGAGACCCTGGGGCAGCTCGGGCTGGCGGGCGAGCCGCGCGCGGCGGAGTACTTCGCGCGGCTGGCGGAGCTGGAGGCCGAGGGGCTGGCCAGTTTCGGACCGGAGCAGCCCCTGCCGCTCAGCGAGCTGGGCCTGGTCAGCAAGAGCGGCAGCAACTGCTTCGTGGTCGCCGGCGCGCGCACCGAGACCGGCAAGCCGCTGCTGGCCAGCGACCCGCACCTGGGCTTCTTCCTGCCGAACTTCTGGTGCCTGGTGGCCTACCGGACCGAGCAGCACACCGTCGCCGGCCTGAGCGTCCCGGGCGTGCCCGCGGTGGTCGTGGGCCGCAACCAGCACATCGCCTTCGGCGGCACCAACATGGCCGCCTTCTCGAGCGCGCTGTACGACGTTTCCGGGCTGCCGGAGGCCGATTTCGTCAGCCGCCGCGAGACCCTGGGAACCCGCGGCTGGCCCGACAACCGGGTGGAGCTGACCGAGACGCCCTTCGGCCCGCTGATCTCGGAGCTGAGCCTCTTGCGCGGGCTGCGCCTGCCGCCCACGGCCCTGCGCTGGCGCGGCCACGAGCCCAGCGACGAGCTGACCAGCTTCCTGCGCGCCAGCCACGCCCGCGACTGGAACGAGTACCGGGCCGCCTTCGCGGGCTACGCCGTGGCCGGCCAGAACCTGCTGTTCGCCAGCGCGGACGGCCACATCGGCCAGCTGCTGGCCCTCGAGCAGGTGCCCGCGGCGGCCTGGAGCGGCGCCCTGGGGCGCCTCGACCCGAGCGACCCGCGCGGCGTGTGGGGGCCCGGCGTGCCCAGCACCTCCCTGCCGGCTGCCTTGGACCCGCCCGAGGGCTACCTGGTTTCGGCCAACAACGCCCCGGTGCTCTCGAGCCCCCCGATCGTCGCCAACCCCAACAACAACGACCGCGTGGCGCGGCTCTCGGAGCTGATCGAAGCGCACACGCCGGTCTCGCTGGCGGACGCCGCCGAGATCCAGCGCGACGTCTTCGGCCGCTCCGCGCTGCGCTGCGCCGAGGCCCTGCTGGCGGGCTGGCCCGGCGCAGGAGCGCGGGGACCGGCGCCCGCCTCCGACGCCGCCCTGGCGCGCCTGCGTGCGGATCTGGCCGCCTGGGACGGCCGCTTCGCCGCCGACAGCGCCGGGGCCCTGGCCTACGTGCGCTGGCTGGACGCACTGCTCGCCGAGCACCATTCCGAGGCCTGGGGCCGCCCGATCGCCGAGAGCCTGCGCAGCTCGCCGGCCGTGCACGACTTCGTGGCCCGCGAGCTCGAGCGCGGCGAGATCCCGCGCGAAAACCTCGAGCGCGCCCTCTCCCGCGCCGCGGAGCGCGACCGCCGCCATCCCGAGGAGCGCACCTGGGGCGACATCCACCGCCTGCCGCTGCAGCACCCGCTGGGGCGCCTGCCGGTGCTGGGCCGGCCCTGGCGCGACGGCCTGCTGCCGACCTCCGGCATGGCCAGCACCGTCAAGAAGTCCGCCGGACCCCTGAGCGCCAAGCCCCACCAGGCCTTCTTCGGCGCCCAGAGCCGCTTCCTGGCCGACCTGGCGGACCCCGACCAGACCTGGTTCGTGCTGCTGGGCGGCCAGGACGGCTACACCGGCAGCACCAACACCCTCGACCAGGTGCCGCTGTTCGAAGCCGGCCAGAGCCTGCAGGTTCCGCTGGGCTCGCGCGCGTCGATCGAGCGCCTGTTCCGCCACAGCACGCCCCTGAATCCGCACGCGCCCTAGATCGAGCTCCGGGAAGGGCCCGCGCGCGGCACGGAGTGCGGACGGCGTGCTTCGGCGCGGTGTTCGGGTGCGTTCGAGGACCGAACGGGCACCCGCTCGCTTTTCGTCGATTTTTGCGGCGGATCGAAGCGTTGTGGACGCTTTCGTCCAGTGGCGCAATCCCAGGAAACCTATGGCGATCATTTCGATCGCGCCCGGGCGAGCGCCACAACCCATTCGATCCATGAAGTACCACAAGCTCGGTCTGAGCGCTGTCGCTCTGACCGCCTTCATCCATTCTTCGGTCCAAGCGCAGGTCTGCACCGGCGCGGGCCCGTGCCTGACGTTCGCCGAACCGAACGGCAGCATCAACACGCTCGGTTACGGCGGCTCCGTGGCCATCCTGAGCGACTACGATGGCGGCGGCAAGCGCGAGCTCGCCATCGTCGCGGCGAATAGCGCCCTGTGCTACTTCGCCCGGGGCGAGAGCGGCGGCGCGGCCCCTGCGTACCTCGCTTCGGCGCCCGGCGCGGGCCCGGGATCGGTCGTGCTGACGGTGGGCGATCTCGATGCCTTCCCGGGCGAGGAGATCGCCGTGTCGAACCCGGGCGTTGGCTGGATCAACTTCTGGTCCATCCGCCCGGCGGCCTTCGGCGGCGGCTACTCCGCGGTGTTCCTCTACTCGATCAGCGGCCCCCAAACCCTGGGAACCGCGATGGTCATGGTGGACACCTTGAACGGCCGACGGCTCGCCGTGGGCGTTCCCGGGCAGGATCTGGTGCGTCTCTACAGCCTGACCGCCAGCTCGGCCACTCAGACGCAGACGCTGGTTCCGTGGACCCCGGGCACCTCCAGCGTTCCGCTGGGGAACCCCACCGGCAACTTCGGCCGCAGCATGGCCGTAGGACCCAAGCCCGGCGTGGGCGGCGCCCCCGCGCAGAATTCGCTGCTCGCGGTCGGCGCGCCGAACTACAGCTCGAGCGTGCTGGGCTCGCCGGACCAGGGCTTCGTGGCCATCTTCGACCTGTCCCAGATGCTGCCCGGTCCGGGGCAAAACGAGGCCAACGGGTTCCTGTACCGCGGCGTGGCCCGCGAGCAGATCGGCACCGCGGTCGCGTCGGTCGGGTTCCTTCCGGAGCCTTCGCCGGGGTCTTCCCCGCGCTCCGACTTCGTCGTGCTGGGCCGCTCGCAGAACGGGCTCGTGCCCGGGGTGCTGGTGGCCTTCCATACCCCCAACGGGATCAGCAGCAGCCCGACCCAGGTGTACGGCTCGCCGATCAGCCTGATCTCGCCGGCGGCCGCCAACGACGGGCGGCTGGTCTCCGCCGGGGATGTCGATGGGGATGGTCTGGGGGATTTCGTGATGACGCTCAACTCCACCGGGCGCCTGTTCTCGACCGCCGGCGGCAACCTGAGCGGCATCGGGTTCCAAGCCTCCTACGGCGGCATCACCTCCGCGCCGCTGGCGCTCGCCAGCGGCCCGGATGTCAACGCCAAGGGAGCCACCGACGTCGTCATCGGCGCTCCGCGGGTGTCCGGTTCCGGCGGCCTCGTGGAAGCCCTGCCGCTGGCTGCGAACGTGCGCCTGCCGAACCCGATCAGCCCCGCCTTCGCACGACTCGAGGCCGCCGGCCGCCCGCTGCCCGGTCCCCTGCAGCTGCGAGCCGTCGGGCCCCAGGGAAGCTGGGCGTTCCTGTTCGGGGGCTTTGCCCCGCCGGTGCCGGTGCCGTTCCTCGGCGGCCCGCTGCTCAGCTACCTGCCGGCCAACTTCCTTTCGCTGGATGCGGGGATCATCCCGGCCAGCGGCACGCTCGGCCCCGGAACGCTCAACTTCGCACCGCTGACGGTGCCCTTGGGCTTCAACTTCGAAGGCCTGGTCTACCAGGTTCTGCTGGTCGGCGCGGGCGGCAGCCTGTCGGTCAGCAACGGCCTCCTGTCGCGGGTCGGCAGCTGGTGATCGGATGGAGCGCAGCGGCGCGGCCGCCGGCCGATCGCGCGGACGGACCGGCCCTGATTCGGATGCCCCTATCGCGGCCGGAAGGTCGCGGTGGGGGCCTCTTTGGTGGGGGGCGAAGGCGGTCGATGCGTCCGGGTGGCAGCGGCTCGGTTGGGGGCCGGGAAGGGCTGCGCCCCGGGCGGGAGGAACCTCCCAGGCAGGCGCGGATCGCCCGAGGACGGGCCCGGCGGGGATGGGGTCGGCGGGGTGCCGGGGCAGCCGGCGGGGGGGGGTGAGGCGGCGCTTTCGGGCGCGGGCGGCGACGGCGCGGGAGCCGGAGGGGGCCAGTCCGGGCCGGCGGCGAAGGCCTCCGCGGGGCCTATCCGGCCCGGGCCCCTGTCCCGTGACTTATCCTGGAAGTCTCGCTACGGGGAGCCGGCCCAGCCCCTCCTGCACGCTCCGGGACTCGCGGGGGCGGGCGACAGAAATCCGGATTTCTCCGACGGAAGCGGCGGCCCAGCCCGCCGAGGTCCTGTAGCGAGTCAATCCGGCCCGTCTGTCCCCCGGGTGGCGCTTCCAAAACCATGCGAGCGACCGTGACACGACAGCCCGACTCGTCAGTCGATCCCATCTTTCTCGCCCTTCTGGCCCGTGCCCGCACCCGGGAGAGCGCGGCGCTGGAGGGTCTCTTCACCCGCTTCTACGAGCGGGTGCAGGCCGACGTGCACCGGCGCCTGTCCCGCGACGTGCGCATCAGCCGCCCCTGGCTCAAGTCGCGCTTCAGCACCGGAGACGTGGTCCAGGAGGTGTTCCGCAGCGTGCTCGGCGACCTGGACACCTTCGGCGGCACCAGCGAGGACGCCTTCAGCGGCTGGCTGGCGATCGTGGTGCGCAACCGCATCGTGGACTCGATCCGCTTCCACGAGGCCGACTGCCGGGATGGGCGCAAGGGCCTGTCGATGCCCGAGGACGAGGAGCAGCTCGGGCCCCACGACGGGACCGATCCCCTGGCGGCGGCAGCCCGCCAGGAGGAGCTCCTGCGGCTGGACGAGGCGCTCGCGGAGCTCGAGCCCAAGATCCAGTTGCTGGTGCGGGCCCGGGCCGAGGATCTGGCCAGCTTCCAGGAGCTGGCCGAGCAGCTGGGGTTCGGATCGGAGTCGGCCGCGCGGCGGGCCTACTTCGCCGCGCAGGCGCGCTTGGCGCTGCGGCTCAAGGACCAAAGTGCCGGGGGACAGGGTCCGTCATGAATCCGACGCAGCAGGAGTCCGCCAAGGAGACGCCGTTCGAAGAGCGCGTCGCGCTGGCCTTGGAGCTGCGCGATCGCGGCCTCGGCGATTGGTTGGCGCAGGCCTGCTGGGATGACCTGAGCCTGCAGCCCAAGGTGCTCGAGGCGGTCGGCCTGGCCGACGGGCTGCCGCGGGCGCTGAGCGGCGCTTTCAGCAGCGACGCGCGCGTGGGCAAGCTGCTGGCCGGGCGCTATCGCCTCGAGCGGCGCCTGGGCTCCGGGGCCATGGGGGTGGTCTACGAGGCCCTGGACCTCGACCTGCTGCGCCGCGTGGCCGTCAAGGTGCTGAGCCTGGGGCTGCTCGAGCGCGAGCGGGCCGTGCAGCGCTTCGAGCGCGAGGCCCTGGCGATGGCGGCGGTGAAGCACGACTCGGTGATCGCCATCCACGACCGGGGCCGGACCTCGGAAGGCGAGGCCTTCCTGGTGATGGACCTGATCGAGGGGTGCCAGCTCGGCTCCCTGGTCGAGCGGCTGGCGGAGCGGCAGCTGCCACCCGACCGGATCGGGCGGGCCGATCTGACCTTGGGCCTCGGGTTCGAGCTCGAATCGGGCGATAGCCCGGTGCGCTCGGCCGTGCGCTGGGCCGCCGAGCTCGCCGCCGGCGTGCAGCGCAGCCACGAGGCCGGGATCATCCACCGGGACATCAAGCCCTCGAACATCATGGTGCGGCGGGACGGCCGCGCCGTGCTGCTGGACTTCGGCATCGCCCACCTGGCGGCCTCCGAGCCGCTCACCCGCGGCGGCACCAGCCTGGGGACCCCGGCGTACATGGCGCCCGAGCTGCTGGACGCGGAGGCCCCCGCGACCCCGCGGGTGGACGTGTACGGCCTGTGCGCGGTGCTGTATTGCCTGCTCAGCCTGCAGGCGCCCTACGCCGGCACGCCCACGGCGGTGATGCACGCCCTGGCGACCCGCGACCCGCGGCCGATCGGCACGCTGCATGGGGGCCTGCCGGTCGATCTCGGGGCGATCATCGAAAAGGGCCTCAGCCGGCGCCCCGAGGATCGCTATGGGAGCGCCGCGGAGCTCGAGGCCGACCTGCGCGCTTTCCTCGACCACCGGCCGGTGAAAGCGCGCCCGATCGGGCCCCTGCGGCGCAGCGCCCGCCGCCTGTGGCGCTCGCGCAGCGGCCGGGGCGCCGCGGCGGCCCTGGGGGCGGTGGCCGTGGTGGGTCTGGGCTGGCTGGGGCGCGAGGCCTGGCTTCAGCAGCGTCGAGCCGCCTGGCTCGAACTCGGACGGCATTTCCCCCCGAGCTTCACGATCCTCGATCCCAAGCACCGCGCCCTGCGGCACGAGCGGGACCGGCGCGAGCTGGCGGATCTGCTCGATCGGGCCGCGGCGGTCTGCGTGGACCCCCTGCCCACCTACCTGCTGCGGGCCTCCTTCCGCCTGGACCACGGGGACCTCGCCGGTGCCGCCGCGGACATGGGCCGCATCGCGCGCGACGAAGGCACGCCCCTGGCGCAAGCCCTGGCCCAGGCCTACGCGGCCCTGCCGGCCGGGGCGGCGGGCCACGGGGCCCTGGACCTCTCCGCGCTGCCCGAACCGCGCGGCCCCCGCGACCGCTACCTGCTGGGCTACCACGGGCTGCGCTCCTGGTCGGACGCCGGCGATGAGCAAGCCCGCGGCCTGCTGGACGACGAGGTCGTCCAGGCGGTGCCCCACGCAGCCGATCTGCGCTTCGTTTTGCGCAGCCTGACGACGCCCTCGGAGGCCGAACGCTTCCGCGCGGCGCTGGCGCTGCACGAGGAGGTGCTGCTGCACGAGCAGCGCATCGGAACCCGCACCGCCTCGACCGCCCACTGGGCCTGCTACGCGCTGAACATGACGCACGCCTACCGCGGCGCCCTGGAGGCCGGCCTGACCAGCGTGGCCCTGGCGCCGCGCTTCCACAGCAACCGCAACAACGCCAGCGCCGCGGCGTTCGCCCTGGGCGACTACGGGCAAGCCAGGGAGCTCCTGGTCGAGGCCCTCGACGTCCGTCCCGAGGACCCCAAGCTGATGCCCTGGATCGTCTGGAGCCACGTGGCGCAGGGCGACCTGGCTGCGGCGAACGGCGCCATCGACGCCTGGCAGCAGGCGCCGCTCGGAGCCGCCGAATCGCTGCGCGGCGAGGTGGCGCTGTTCGAGGCCCTGGAGCTGCGCAAAGCCGGCGGCTCGCCCGCTGCGGTGGCAGCCGCCCTGGACCGCTCCAAGCAAGCCTACGCGCAGGTGGTCGAGCTCGGTCAGCCCGGCCCTTCCGCCCAGCTGCAACGTCTCGCGGCTGCGCTCGCGAAGGACGACGAGGAAGCCCTGTTCCAGGTCCTGGCCGACATCGCGGTGCGCCAGCCGCGGCGGCTGCAATGGGCGCTGGATCTGCTCGAGGAGAACGTCCCCGACCAACTCGGCCCAGGATCGACCGCCGCTCTGCGCGCGATCCTCGGCCTGTACGACGACCTGGTCCAAGGCGATGCCGCGGATCGCCCCGAGACAGATCCCCGCGGCAGCGCGGGATCGAATCGCTGAAGCCGCTTCCGATCCTCTTCCTCCACGAAGCCATGAATCGCAACCCCCTGTGCTGGCTGGCCAGCCTGCTCCTGACCCAATCCGCGACCGCGCAGCTGGCGCCGATCGTCTGGCCCCAGTCGAGCCAAGGCATGTTCACGGGCATCTCCCTGGGAACCCAGCTCGAGGACAGCACGGGCACCCGCCTGCGGTTCCGGACCCCGGGGACCACCACCGGCGGCAACGTGGCCTGGGACCCGGCCACCTTCGGTGCGCCCTCCGCCCAGCACCCGGATTATCGCAACGAGGCGCTGTTCAGCCGCTGGACGCCGTATATCCCCAACGGTGCGGGTGTGTTCCCTTGGGTCGCCGGCCTGCCCCTCCACAACCCGGTCCTCGGCGACATGTCGACCGGCGGCGACCTGACTCCGCCGGTGGATGCGAACGGCGTGATGGACATGGTCGCCGGCTCGGACACGGCCTGGTATTCCCTGTCGTTCACCGTCGCCAAAGGCACCAAGGGAGTGACGGGCAGCGTGTTCAGCCAGCTCCCGAGTGCCGCGGGCCACGTCTTCAGCTACACCGTGCCGCTCAGCACGGGCATCCGCCCGGACCTGGTCAACACCCTGCGCTTCGAATACACCCGCGGCCAGATGGGCCTGACGGGAACGACCACCGAGATCACGGCCCTCGACTGGGGCATGGGCATCATCTCGACCGGGGCCACCGGCGGGCCTGGCGTGCTCCAGCCGATCCGCACCCGCCTGTACTTCACTCTGGACCGCGATTGGTGGTTGAGCTACGGGTCGGTGGCCAATGGGGCCAGTCGCACCAACCTGCAGGTGGTGATTCCCAACGAACCCTCCTTCCCCTCCTTCGAGCTCAGCCCTTCCGTGGTCTACCGCATGGACTGGAACGGCGCGCATTGGTCGGTCCCGTCGGTGGCCTTCGATCAGACCGCGCTGTACGGGTCCGCGCAAGCGGTGGGCCAGAGCTCGGGTCCGGCCATCGACGGGCTCTCGGTCGATCAGCCGGGCACCACGGAGGGGCAATGGCGGGTGGTCTTCTCCCTGGATTCGAGCAGCACCATCTCCGGCAATCCGCCCCACGCCGAGATCCTGGTCTCGCAGTCGAGCAACGGCGCCACGGGCGCCGTGACAGCCAAACCGCTGTCCGTCCGCCAGACTCCGAACGGCCCCGGAATCCCGGTCGACAACGTGATCGGCATCGGGCCCGATGAGGTCACCGGCTTGTGCGGCCGCGATCCCAAGGAGAACAGCATCCTGGACTCCGTGGTGGGCACGCCGCTGCCGGTCATGGACGAAGGCGACGAGGTGAAGACCGAGATCGGCCTGTCGCTGCAACGCTTCGAT
>JBILNK010000029.1:0-31550 GCA_044375105.1 Planctomycetota bacterium | reverse complement strand
TGGGACCGGGTGGCCCCTGCCCCCCTGCCCAAGGAGCTCCGAGCGGGTTAGAAGAGAGGGTATGCAGAGCGAATGGCACAGCTTGTCGGGAGTCCCGGTGCCGGACCTGCCAAGGATGCTGCAGGAGCTGGCGGGCAGCGGGGACCTGTCCCTGCACGTGGGCGCGGACTCGAAGAACCGCGGAGAACACACCTTCTTCGTCTGCGTGGTAGCGATCCAACGACCCGGGGAGGGCTGGCGGGTGGTGTACCGATGCCTGCGCGAGAAGCGCATGAGCCAGCTGGCCGATCGCCTGTTCCGGGAGGCGCACCTTTCGATCGAGTTGGCCACCGAGATCAGCGGCCATCTGGGCCGCCCGATCGTGGTGCACATCGACGCCAACCCCGACGAGCGCCACCGCTCCTCGCGCTATGCCCGCTCCCTGGCCGGCATGGGCCGGGGCTCGGGATTCGAGGTGCGGCTCAAGCCCGACGCCTGGTGCGCCACCTGCGTGGCGGACCACGTGGTCAAGGGCAAGCACGTGCGGGCGGCCTGAGGCTCCCCGGGACGCGGGCGCTGGCTAAGCTGGAGCCATGCGCCTCCCTGCCCTAGCGATCGCGGCCCTGCTCCTCGACGCTTCGTTTCCGGTGCTGCGGGCGCAGGAAGCCCCGCCGCGCCCGATCAAGAACACCTCCGGGGGCGAGCTGCTGCCGGAGGAGGCTTGCTATGACGTGCTGCACTACGCCCTCGAGCTCGAGGTCGACCCGCAGGCACGCCAGATCAGCGGGCAATTGCGCATGGACGCCGCGCTGCTCGCGGCGTCGCCCGCGCTGGTCTTCGACCTGGACGAGACGCTGGCCATCGCGTCTGTCGAGCTCGACGGGCAGCCGGTTGCGCACACACGCGAGCCCGAGCAGCGGGTGCGCGTGCCGCTGGCCGCCCTGACCACGGGCGCGCGCTTCGCGCTGACGGTGCGCTACGGGGGCCAACCGCGGCGCGCGCCCAATCCGCCCTGGGTCGGCGGCTTCACCTGGAAAACGACCGGCGACGGCCGGCCGTTCATCGCCACCTCCTGCCAGGGGGAGGGCGCGGACCTGTGGTGGCCCTGCAAGGACCACCCCTCGGACAAGCCCGACTCCATGGACATCGCCGTGACCGTGCCGGCCGGCCTGTTCTGCGCCAGCAACGGCCGGCTGGTGGCCGACGAGCCGGCCCGCGATGGCTGGGTGCGCCAGCGCTGGCACGTCTCGACGCCGATCTCCAATTACGCCGTGGCGCTCAACATCGCGCCCTACGTCCACCTGTCCAGCGAACTCGTGCGGCCCGGCGGCGACCCCCTGCCGGTCGACTTCTGGGTGCTGCCCGAGAACGAAGCGGCCGGTCGCAGATTCCTGCCCCAGATCGTCGAGCACCTGGCCTTCTTCGAGCGCACCTGCGGCCCCTACCCGTTCCGAGCCGACAAGTACGGCGTGGTCGAGACGCCGCACCTGGGCATGGAGCACCAGACAATCATCGCCTACGGCAACGCCTACGCCGGCGATGAGAACTTCGACTACGACTGGCTGCACCACCACGAGCTGGCCCACGAATGGTGGGGCAACCTGGTGACCGCGCGGGACTGGAACGACTTCTGGATCCACGAGGGCATCGGCACCTACATGCAGGCCTTGTTCCTGGAGGAGAAGTTCGGCCGCGAGGCCTACTTCCGGAAGATGCGCCTCGATCGCGGTCCGATCATGAACCGCGGCGCGGTGGCGCCCCGCGGGCCGCGCGACACGCACTGGATGTACTTCGCCAGCCGGGACAGCGGCTCCCCGGGCGGGGACATCTACTACAAGGGCTCGTGGGTCTGCCACAGCCTGCGCTGGCTGCTCGGCGACGAGGACATGGCCCGTGTGCTGCGGCGCTGGGCCTATCCCGACCCGGCCTTGGAAGCGAGCCAGGACGGCAGCGCCTGCCGGCTGGCGACCACCGACGAATTGCTGGCGATCGCCGAAGCGGTCACCGGCCGCGAGCTCGGCTGGTTTTTCGAAGTCTATCTGCGTCAGCCGGCCCTGCCCGAGCTGCTGGCGGAAGCCGCCGACGGAAGCCTGCGCCTGTCCTGGAAGGTGCCGGGCGAGCTGCCCTTCCCCATGCCGGTGCCCGTCCGGGTGGGCGACGAGCTGCGGCGCATCGAGGTGCCGGCCGAAGGGGCCGAGATCGACCTGGGCGGGCAGGACCACCAGGTGGATCCCGAGGGCTGGCTGCTGAGGCTGATCCCCAAGGCGCCCCGCAAGCGCCGCGGGGAATGATCTCTGAACACCTGCGCCGGGCTGCGCCGCCAAGCGGCGCAGCCCGGCGCGCGAGACCCGCCCAGAGACAGGTCCAAGGGGGATCGCGGGCGGATCCGGCGGGCGGCGCTTGTCCGCCCGGCGCCCCCCCCGCGCGATCACTGCCCGCTCGGCTTCTCTGCCGCGGCGGCGAGCGCCTTGGCCTCCGCCTCGCGGCTCATGCCGGCGCGCAGCTTGGCGCGGCGCTCGTCGGGCAGGCCGTTCCAATAGTCCAGGGTGGCCTGGGCCGTATCCGCCAGGGAGCGGGTGCGGAATCCGGCCGCGACCGCCTTGGCGTTCGAGACCGCGTTGATGCCGGCCAGCTCGGTGCCGCGGGCAGCCCAAACCGGCAGCTCGCCCCAGGGATTGAGCCCCAATTGGGCGCAGCGCTCGGCGGACACATAGGTGAAGCGCGCATCGCTGGTGGTCACCGCGCGGCAGCCGTGGGCCAGATCGGCCATGGTGGCGCCGTAGTGGGGTCCGACCAGGTTGTAGGCGCCGCTGCGCTCGGCCAGCAGCGAGTCCAGGGTGAATTCGGCCAGGTCGCGCGCATCGATCCACTGCACCGGATCCTGCCCATCGCCGGGCAGCAGTACCTCGCCGCCCTGCTGGATACGGGCCGGCCAGTAGGTGAAACGATCCGTGGGGTCCCGGGGCCCCACGATCAAACCGGGGCGCAGGTGCAGCACCTGACCCGGGAGCACCTCCTCGGCCGCAGCTTCGCAAAGCGCCTTGAGCCCCCCGTAGGTGCTGTTGTCGAGCGTCTCGTCGGCCGGGTCGGCGAGCTTGGCGAGTTCAGCGCCCTCCTCGAGACCGACGATCGACAGGTCCGGATAGACCGAAACGGTCGAGATCAGGGCGTAGCGCCGGATCCGGCCGGACAGCAGCTGGCAGACGGCGCGGGTCAGCCGGGGCAGATAGCTCGAGGTGTCGACCACGAAGTCGAAGCGCCGCGCGCCTTCCAAAGCCTTGAGCCCCTCGCCCTTGTCGGGGTCGCGGTCGCCGTACAGCTTTTCGAGCTCGGGGTACAGGTCGGCGTTGGTCTTGCCGCGGTTGAACAGGGTCACCCGCAGGCCGCGCGCCAAGGCGGCATCCACGACCGCGGGGCCCAGGAATCCGGTCCCGCCGAGCACCAGCAGGCTCGGGGCTTCCGAACGCCCGTCGGCGGAGTCTCCGGAAGGCTGCGGCTGGGCGTCCGCGCGCCGGCTGGAACCCGTGGAGGAGTGGGATGCGGCGGCGGCGCTGGCCAGAGCACCCGCGCTGGTGAGCAGCGCCCCGGCTCCGGAGAGCAGATGTCGGCGGTTGAGCATGGGGTAGGTCCGGGAAAAGACGAGCCCCTATCGCGGCTCCAACGGGCATATTCCTGAAATCTCGCCGCTGCCGCGGCGCTTCCCGCCGCCGATGGTGACCGCCTTCGCCCCCCCCGCTCCCCGTCGCCTGCTGACCTGGCTGGGCACGATCCACTTCCTGATCCTCGGCTCCTGGTATGTCCTGAGGCCCCTGCGGGACGAGATCGCCACGGTCGATCCCCGCAAGATCCCCTGGCTGTGGACGGCGGTGTTCGTGGTCATGCTGCTGGCCTCGCCCCTGTTCGGCTGGGCGGTCGCGCGCCTGCCCCGGCGCCGCTTCCTGGGGGGCACCCTGGGCCTGTTCGGGTTGGCCCTGGCGCTGCAAGCGGGCCTGCTGCGCTATGGCCCCGAGGCCTGGCGCGGGCCCCTGGAGCTGTGCTTCTACATCTTCTGTTCGGTCTACAGCCTGTTCGTGGTCAGCGTGTTCTGGAGTTTCGCCAGCGACCTGCTGCGCGCCGGCTCGGCGGAACGGCTGTTCGGCCCGGTGGCCGCCTGCGGCACGCTGGGCACGATCGCGACCTCTCAGCTGGTCAGCAGCTTCCGCGAGAGCCTCTCGATCGAGGCCCTGGTGGTGCTGGCGCTGCTGCTGCTCGAAGGCGCCCGCCAGGGCATGCTGCGCCTCGACCGCGAGGTCAGCCAAACGGGCCTGCTGGCGGGCGGCGTCGGTCCGCTGGCGGCCGGAGCCCGGGAGCAGCGCGTCGAGGGCGGGGTGCTCGAAGGCATCGCGGTCGTGTTCCGCTCGCCGTACCTCTTGGCCATCGTGGCCTGCGTCAGCTTGACCAGCCTCAACGGCTCGATCTACTACCAGCTGCAATCGGAGCTGCTGCAGGACCAGATCGCCAGCCGCGAAGCGCGCGGTTCGTTCCTGGCCGATCTCAACAAATACACCAGCTACTTCACCTTGGCTGGCCAGCTGTTCCTCAACGCCTGGCTGCTGGAGCGCATCGGCGTGGGGCGCACCCTGCTGGTCCAGCCCCTGTGGGCGGCGATCGGTCTGGTGGGCCTCTGGTGGGCGATCCACACCAATTCGCCGCAGGTTCTGGTGCTCTACACGCTGTTCGACGTGGGCAGCCGCACGATCGCCCACGGCCTGGCCAAGCCGACCCGCGAGTATTTGTTCACGCTGGTGCCCCGCGAGCAGAAATACCGCGCCAAGAACTTCATCGACACGGCGGTCTATCGCGGCGCCGATGCGGCCGGGGCCTGGGCCATCCAGCGCGTGCTCGTGCTCGGCACCGCCCTGTCCCAGCTGAGCCTGCTCGGTCTGCTGCCGGCCGCCCTGTGGGCCGGCCTGACGCTGGCGCTGGGCCGGCGCGCCAAGCAGCGCCGCAGCGCCGTGGAGGCCGCGGAAGCCGGGCCCAGCGGCGGGGCTTGAGCGGCGACGCCGCGAAGCGCCGGACGCGCTGCGCTGGCGTGCTCATCCGCACTCGAAAAGCGAGCGCCGTGAGCGCCGGCCGCGCCTGCGCCCGGCCGGCGCGGGTCACTTCGTCGGCCGCAGCTCGATGCGCACCCGGCCGATTTCACCGCCTTCGGCGCTGGCCCGCGGCGGGCGGAACTCGAGCCGCTCGTCAGGCCGCGGAACCCCCTCGGCAAGCATCTCGGCGTAGAGGGCCTCGAGACGCGACTCGGCCACCGCCAAGGCCGCCTCGCGCGTGCGCGCTTCGGCGCGCGCCTCGGCGCCCGGCCGCAGCAGCGCGTAGAGCCGATCGAGGGCCAACTCCGCCGTCTGCCGTTCGAGATCGAGGGCCAAAAGCCGCTCGCGGGCCTCTTCGGACTCGCTGAAGAGCCCGAGCAAGGTCGCCGCGCGCGCCTCGGAGGCCAGCGCCTCGCGGCGCTGCTCGAGGGCGTCCCGGCGCTGGCGCAGCTGACGCGCCAGGGCCTCGGCCTGCTCGCGCGAAGGGTTGGCGAGCTGCGCTGCGCGCTGCCAGTCGCCGCTGCCGAACTCGTGGGTGAACACGGCCCGCAGCCGCTTGTCCGCGCGCAGCCGCCGTGCGATTTGGGCCAGCTCCAGCCGCTGCTCCGCATCGAGCTCGGCCCAGCCCGCGGGAAACTCGAGGGTGCGCACCTCGATCGGTTTGGGCTCGTCCGCACCGCCCAAGCCGAACAGACCCGTGACGGTGCCCGCCACCCGCAGGGGCGAGCTGGCGACCGCGCTGGCGATCACCTGGCCGAGGGTCGCGACCGCGGTGGAGGCCAAGGTCGAGGCGCTGAGGCCGTCGCGGCCGCTCGAGAACGAGGCCGGCAAGGACAGCTCGCCACCTTCGTCCTTGAGCAGGAAGATCACCGAATCGAGCGGCGCGGGCAGCTTGAGATAGCGCGCGATCGGTCCGTCCGCGGGCTCGGACAGGGACAGGTCGGTGAAGGTCGCGCGGGTCTCGACCTTCAGGCCCTCCTGGCCCTCGAGACGGGTGCGCAGCTTGAGGTCGAGCACGCCATCGTCGATCTCGACGCCGGCCCGCTGGGCCAGGCCATAAAAGGCCGGCAGCTCGAGCCCGGCCACGTCGAGGCGCACCAGCCCCTCCGGCGCGGGATGCAGGGTCAAACGCCCCACGGCGCTGATCTCCTGCATCAGAGGCCGCCGCTCATACTGCACTGCGTCCTTGGCCCCGGCCACCGCGCGGCCGGCGGCGCCGACGACCCCGGCGAGCAGCGAGCTGGCGCGCTGGCGCCGACGCAGCTCGACCTCGCCGGCGCCCAGGAAGAAGTTGAAGCGCAGCGGCAGGGCTTCGCGCAGCGCCCGTGTGCTCAGGCCGCGCACGTCGACCTCGAGCTGGTTGAAGGGCAGCGTCAGCGGGCGTTCGCCGGTGCGATCCTCGAATTCGAAGTCCAGGCCGCTGACCAGGAATTGCCCGATGCTGATGTCGCCCCGGCGCCGGTCGGGGGCCGGTTCCGCGGCGTTGGTCGGGGGCTCGGCGCCTGGCTCGGCCGCCGGCGGGACTTCGGTCGCGGGCGCAGCCGCGGC
The DNA here is from genome assembly GCA_044375105.1 of Planctomycetota bacterium. Lineage (GTDB taxonomy): Bacteria > Planctomycetota > UBA1135 > UBA1135 > JBIKLM01. Next base: position 24,951 of record JBILNK010000029.1, on the reverse strand, counting down.
GGGGGCGACGCCCTGCGGATCGGAGGCCAGAGCGGCGGGCTTGGCCTCGGCCAGCAGGGTCAATCCGGCCACCTGCAAGCCCTCCGGCAGCACGCGCACCCGCCCGGCGGGCCGCGCCAGCTCGACCGAACGCAGGCTCAGATCGCCGTTGGCCGGCAAATAGCGCAGCCCTTCGACCTCCAGGCGCTCGAGGCCCACCAGGGCCGGGCCCGCGGGCTCGCCGCGCAGGGCCAGCCCGTCGACGCGCAGATTCGCGGACAGACCCGAAGAAACGTCGAAATCCAGAATCTCGCGCCGCGGCAGGTCCAATTCGGCGCGCGCCTTGAAGCCGAAGCTGGCGTCCGAAAGGGCGCTCGGGTCGAGGCCCTCGAACCAGGCCGGTGCCAGCCGGGCCAGCTCGCCGGCGTGCAAGCCGTCGAAACCGAACTGGAATTCGGCCCAGGGATCGAGCTCGAAAGGCTCGGCGCGCAGGGTGAATCCGAGGCGTTCGAGGCCCGGCTCGAGCCGGCCGTCCAGGGTCAGCTCGAAGGCTTCGATGCGCTCGGGCAGCGGGTCGAGCAGCCGGAGGGGCCGCGGAGTGGAGAGGCGCAGGCGAAGCGCCAAGGGCGCGGGCTCGCTGGCGCTCTCGTCGAGGAACTCGAGGCGCGCCAGCTCCAGGTCGAAGCGCTCGAGCTGCACCACGGGGATCGCGCGCCGTGCGCGCGCGGGCGGCGGGGCCGCTTCGGTCGGAGCGCGCGCCTGCGGGCTCGAGGCGGGGCTCGCTTGGTCGGCCACGGCGGTCTCCGGAGGCGTTGCGGCCTCGGGAGCCAGCGGCGTCGACGAGGTCGCGGACGGCTCGGCGGCCTGCGGCGGCGCCCCGGGCCCGCTCGGGAGCGCGCCGCTTTCGGCTCCAGCCGGTGCGTCCGCGGAGCGCGCCGGCGGGGCCAGCGCCAGCCCGAGCAGGTGCAGGGCCCCGTCGGTCGAGCGGCGCGCGGCCAGCTCGACGCCGCTCAGCGCCAGCTCCAGGCCCTCGACGCCCGGGGCCTCGCCGCCGGAGCGCGCCAAGGCCGCCAGAGACAGGGACTCGAAAGCCAGAGCCACCGGCTCGCCGTCGCTGGGGGAAAGCTCGAAGCGCTCGACCGCGGCGCTCAGGCGCTGGCCCGCGGCCTCGGGCGTCAGGCGCGCCGAAAGCCGCCCCTGCAGGCGACCGCGCTGCCATTCGCTGAGCACGCCCTCCGGCAGGTATCCGGAGAGCGGCGCCAGCTCGAGACCGCGGCCGTCGAGGAAGGCGTCCAGGGCCACGGAGCCGCCGGCGCTGGCCAGATTGCCGGCCAGGCTCAGTCGGCCCGCGTCGGGGGCCAGGGACAGGCCCAGATCGAAGGAGGCGGGCGGGTCTTCGGGGCGGCTCGAAAAGCCCTGCAGCCAGGCGGAGAGTTCGAGGCCGAGGTCGACCGGCGCGGGCAGGGCGCGGTCGCGCCAGTCGAGGCGCAGGCCGTCGAGTTCGAAGCGCTCGAGCCGCAGGGGCGGCGCGCCCGCCGGCCCGTCGGCCGGCGCCGAGGCCACGGGGGTCGACGGCGCGGGCGTGGCAGCGGCCGGGCCCGCGGCCGCGGCGCCGTCCGCTGCGGGCGTCGACTGCGCTGCCTCCGGCGGCAGCAGGTGCAGGCCGAGCAGGTGCAAGCCGCCCTGCGCATCGCGCTCGATCTCCAGGCGCCCGTCGGCGACCCGCAGGCGGCCCAGGGACAGCTCCTCGGACCCGAAGCGGGCGCCGCTCCAGGTCAGCTCCCCCAGGGCGGCCGCCGTCCGCTCGCCGCTGCGCCACTGGAGCCCGGCCAGGCGCGCTTCGACGGCCAGGCGCTCGCCGAGGCCCCACAGCGCGGCCCCGAACTCGCCCGCCAGCGCCGCCGGCGCCTGCTCCGGCTGCACGCCGGCCTCGGCCAGCAGGGGCCGCAGAGCCGCGTAGTCGAGCCCGGACAGGTCGAAGCGACCGGAGAGCCCCAGGCCCTGGCCGGCGCTCGGCGGCTGCAGGCTGGCGACGACGGACAGGCGCTCGAACAGCCCGGCCAAGCCGAGTTCGAAGGCGATTTCGCCGGCGCAGGGCCGGCCGCCGAAGAGCGTCAGGCCGCGGCCGGTCAGCGCCAGCGGCGCGGTCGCGAGGCGCGGTGCTCCCGGGCTGGCTTGGTCGTCGAAAGCCAGCTCGACGGCGCCCACTTCGATGCTCTGGATCGTGATGCCGGGCGGCTCCTGTGCGAGCCGGCCCGCGGCGGGTGCAGAAGCCGCGGGAGCCGCGGCCAGGGGCGCCGCCCGCGGCGGCGCGGGCTCGTTGCTCTGCTCGAAGCCCAGCACCGCCAGAGCTCCGGCCGCGTCGCGGCGCGCTTCGAGGGCCAAGCCATCCAGGCGCAGGGCGGCCACGTCCAGAGCGCCGTCGGAGCCAGCGGAGAGCCCTTCGACGGCCAGCTCGCCGAGCCGCAGGCGCTGCACGGGATCGGCCCCGTCCTCGGCCCGGTCGATCCATTCGAGCTCCGCCAGGCGCAGGCCCGTGCGCTGCGGGCCGGCCCCATCGGCTCGGCTCTCTGCCGAGAGCCGCAGGCGCAGCTCGCCAGCGCGCCAGGTCGAGCGCAGGCCGGCCGCGGCCAGGTAGGGCGCGGCCGCCTGCGGCGCGAAGCCCTGGAGCTCGAGCTCCAGCTCGGCCCCGGGATGGGGGCCCAGATCGAGGGCCCCCTGCACGCGCAGGGATTCGAACAAGCCCGGGCTGGCCAGCTCGAGGGCGAAGGGGCTCGGGCCGCCTCGCCCGGGGAGCTCCACGCTGGTCAGGCTCGCGCCGACCAGCTCGAGCGCCAAACGGCGCGGCTCGGCCCAAGAGCGATCGAGCAGCTCGATCGTTCCAGCTCCGATCGAGAGCTCGCCCAGGGCCAGGGTGCGCCCGGCGCTCGGCGCGACCCGCGACGGGGCCGGTGCGGGCATCGACGCCTGGGCCGGCTGCCCTGCGCCGCCGGGCGCCGGCACGAACACCAGCCCGGCGAAGCTCGGCCGGCCGGCGGGATCGAGCTCGGCGCGCGCCAGCAGGTCGCCCAGAGCGGCGCGCTGGATCTCGAGCCGCGGCCCGAACAGCGCCGCGATCTGGGCCTCGGCGCTGCCCAGCCCGAGCACGGGCTGGTCGCCGGCGAACAGCTCGAGCGGGCCGATCGAGAGGGCCGCGCGGCATTCGCTCAGGTCGGCCCGCGCGGCGCGGACTTCGGCCGAAAAACGCCCGCGACCGGAAAGCGGTCGCGCCGCGCTCGCTTCGATGCCGAGCGGCGTCAGCCAAGCCGCGTAGCGGGCCAGATCGAGGCGCGCCAGATCGAATTCGCCCGAAAGATCGGCCTCGGCGCCGGCGCTGGTGCCGCGCAGATCGCAACGCAGACGATCGAGGCCGTCGCGGGCCGAAAGCAGCACTTCGACCCGCGCGGGACGTCGGCGCGAGCCCAGATCGTCGACGTTGAGCTCGAAGCGCAGACGCTCTTCGAGCGGCGGATTCTGCAGCTCGTCGCGCAGATCCACGGCCACGCGCTGCACGCGCAGAAAGGTCACTTCAAAGGGCAAAGCGAGCTCGATCGGGCCAGAGCGTTCGCCCGCCTCGTCCGCAGCCTCGACCTTGGCGTCCGGCGGCGGCGCGGGCTCGCCCGCGGCGGCGGCGCCCAGAGAGCGCTCGAAATTCCAAGCGCCCGCCGGATCGCGCGCCAGCGCCAGATCGAGCCCATCGAGCTGCACCTGGTGGGCCCGCAGGCGCCCGCCGAAAAGCGCCGAGAGGTCCAGATCCAGCTCGAGCAGGTGCAGGCGCAGCAGCTCATCGGCGGGGTCCGCCAAGCGCCCGGCGCGCGTGGCGTGGGGCGAACGCTCGCGCACGGACAGGTCGCGCAGCGAAAGGCGACCGCCCAGCAGCCCCAGGTCCAGATCGCCGAGGCGCGCCTCGAGGCCGCGCGGTTCGAGCAGCAGGTTGAGGCCCGGCTCGGCCAACCAGGGCAGCGCCAGGCGCAGCAGCACGATCGGCAGGGCCAGCCAGGCCAAGCGGCGCAGCCAGCGTCCACGGCGGGGCGGGGGAGCGGCGGTCATAACGGCGATCCTTGGGCGGCGGCAGCGGATTCAGCAGCGGCGGCGGCCTCGGCAGCGGCGGCCAGGGCTTGGCGGCGAGCTTCGCGACTCGCCAACGGATCGAAACCCGCGGGCGCCAGGCCGCGCTTGGTCAGGAAATCGAAGGCGCGCACACGCGCCGCCGGGGTCGGATCCTCCAGGAATCCGAGGTTCTCCTGGACGATGGCGCGCTCGAGGTCGGCGATCGAGGCCGCATCGCGCGCCAGCTCGAGCCAGGTGCCCGGGAAGCGCCCGAGCTCGCCCCCGTGCAGCCACAGGGCCGCTTCGAGCTCGTCCGCCAAGCGCCCTTCCGAGCTCCAGCGGACGGTGATTTCGAGCGCCAGGCGCTCGAGCGCCAGCCCCGCCGCGCCCGCCTCCGCCAAAGCGCCGGCTTCGGCCGCCAGCCGTAGCTCGGCCAGGGCCGCGAATTCGGCCAGATCGGGCGCTTTGGCCGCCAGGGCCAGATCGCCGGCGAAACGCGCTCCGCCCGGGTCCGCCAAGGTCAACAGGGCGGCGCGGGCGCGCTCGGGCCGTCTCAAGGCCTCGAGCGCAGAGCGCCGGCGCTGCGCCTCGAAGGCGCGCCGATCGAAGGGCTGGCGCGCCTGCTCTGCGCGCGCGGCGGCCCGATCCGCGGAAGCCCGCGCCGCGGCGAACAGGGCCTGCGAGCCCGCCGCGGCCAACTCCCCATCGACCTCGAATTCGAACGCCATCCAGCCGGAGCTTTTCGGCAAGGACAGCACCAGCTGGCGTCCGTCGCCGACCGGCAGCTCCATCAGCTCCTCGACGCGCGCGGCCGCGGTGGCTGCATCTGGGGCCGGATCGGCGAACGGACTGGGCAGGGGCTCCGGAGCCGGGCCGTCGATCCACAGTCCGAAGCGCGGCACCGGGCTGGTCTCAGCGCCCTCGGCCGCTTCGAGGCGCAGGATCAGCTGCGCCTCGGGCAGCTCGACGACGAAGCTGGCGCTGGCCCCGGGCAAGCGCGCGGTTTCGAGCTCGACCGCGCCCCAGACCCGGGCCTCGTTGGGCAGCGCCTCTACCAGCCGCAGGCGGCGCAGCAGGCTGGCCTCGGGCAGCACCGGTTGGGAGCGATTGAAGCCCACCAGCAAACTGCCGCTAGGCTCGAGGGCCGGCGCCGCGGCCAGCTCCGGGAGGGGCCCTTGCAGCCAGCGGGCGCGCAGGCGCACCCGGCCCAGGGCGCGCTCGGGAGCCTCGGCCGGCGCGGCGCGCGGGCCCTCCAGGAAGTCGCCCCAGTAGCTGCTGACCGAGCCGCGGATCAGGGGCGGCAGGGCCTCGGGCTGGGGCGGGGCGGCGGGCGGCGCGGCGCGGCAGGCGACCAGCAACGCCAGCGGGAGCGCGAGAAACGAGGTGCGCATGGCTCGGATTGAACCACGCAGCGAACCGGGTCGAGCCGGCGGCCGCCCGTCCAAACTTCAGATTTGGACAGTCCCGGCCCCACGCACCGGCGGACCCTGAGCTGAGGCTGGGCAGCGGGAAATCGCGTCCAGGCCGCCCCCCCCATCCCGCCCCAACCCTGGGGCCGACCCGTCCCAGCGCCCCGGGAAACCTCAAGCGCTTCCCAGCACCTCCCGATCACAGACACCGGAGATCAACCCCGCCATCCCTTGGATTCCACGCCTTCCGAACTCCCCGCCGAGCCCCGCCTGGGTCCCCTGCTCGTGCTCGGGGCGCCCTCTCCGGCCTGCGACGAGCTGCGTGCCCTGGCCCAGCGCCGCAATCAGGCTTTCCTGATCGCCGCGGACCTCGAGCGAGCCCGGGAGATCCTCGCCGGCCGTCAACCGGAGTTCATCGTGCTGGCCAGCGCCCCTGGCCGCAGCCCGGAGCAGACCCTGGCCCAGGCCCTCGGGGAGTCCCCGCAGGAAGGTGCTCTGCACGATCGCAATCAATTCCTTACGCAGCTATCGCGCTCGCTCGATCATGCCCAGCTGCGCAAGTCGGTGGTGGCCGTGTTGTGCGTCGATCTCGCCCACGGGGAGGGCGGGCTCCAGCCCGAATACCTGAGCGCCATCTACGGCGGGCTCGAAGAGCGCCTGCGTTCCTGCCTGCGCGATCGGGACGTGCTGGCCCTGATGCTGCGCGATGGCGCCCCCCAGATACCGAACCAACTGCCGCACCGCTTCACCCTGGTGCTCGAGCTACGCCGCGCCCAGGACGCCGGCGCGGTCGCCCGACGCCTCTCGGACCTGCTGGGCACGCCCCTGACCTTGCCCGGCAGCCAGTTACCCCCCAGCTTCAGCCTGGGCATCGCGCTGTTCCCTCAGGATGGCATACGCGCCGAAGACCTGCTGCGGATGGCCCAGACCGCGTCCGAGGATGCCCGCGCCGACGGCAAGCACCCGGTGCGCTATTGCTCGGACGCGATGAACAAAGCATCCTTAGAGCTGATCTCCATGGAAGCGGCCCTGCGCCGGGCCATCGATCAGCAGCAGTTCGAGGTCTTCTACCAGCCCAAGGTCGCGATCCAGGGCGAGCGCATCGTGGGCTTCGAGGCCCTGGTTCGCTGGCGCCATCCGGAGCTGGGCCTGGTGCCGCCGGTGCAGTTCATCCCCATGGCCGAAGAAACCGGGATGATCATCGAGATCGGCGCCTTCGTGCTGCGCCAGGCCTGCCGCGACGCGGTCGCATGGCAGCGCGCCGGACTGCCGCCGATCCTGATGGCGGTCAACATCAGCTCGGTCCAGTTCGGGCACCCGGACCTGTACACCCAAGTACTGACGATCCTCGAGGAAGAAGGCCTGGCCCCCCAGCAGCTCGAGCTCGAATTGACCGAATCGATGCTGATGGGCGACGCCGAGGCCGCTGTGGCCGTCTTGAACCGCTTCAAGAAGCACGGCATCCAGATCGCGATCGACGATTTCGGTACCGGCTACTCCTCGCTCAACTACCTGCGTCGTTTCCCGATCGACTCGATCAAGATCGACCGCTCGTTCATCACCGAGGTCAACACCAACCCCGACGATGCCTCGATCGCCACCTCGATCATCCTGATGGGCCGCAGTCTCAAGCTGCGCGTGATCGCCGAAGGCGTCGAGACCCGCAGCCAGCTGTCGTTCCTGCGCGTGATGCAGTGCGACGAGGTCCAGGGCTATCTCTTTAGCCCCCCGGTGCCGGTCGACCGCGCCCGCGCGCTGCTGGAAGCCCAACAGGGCCGCGGCGCGGCCTGACGATCTAGGGAGCGCCGACCGGTACCCGGCCGGAGTCGATTCGTTCTCCGGGCGTCAGCTCGGATTCCGAAAGGTGATCTCCAGCAGCGGCGGGTGGTCGCAGCGCCTGAAGCCCATCTTTCGGGGCTGGGGCAGCGGCTGCAGCTGGCCGGAAGAGTTCACGCGCACCGAGAAGCTGGACCAACCCTGGCTCAGCCGGGGCTCGGCCTGGGATGCCGGAGGGCTCTTGGCCAGAGCCTCGCAAGGGCCGATCGCCGAGTCGCCGAGATCCTCGACGTTGAGGTTGTAACGGACCCACTCGGGCAACCAGGCCCCGGGGATCACGGCGCTGTGGATCAGCATGAACTCGACCTCAGGGACTTGGCCCCAGTCCAGCGACGTCGCGTCGACGATCTGCAGGTCCGGAGGGACCAGCATCCAGGTCAGTTCGGCGGCAGGGTCGGCCTGGCCTTGGACCCTGATTTCAACGGCAGCGGCCAAGTCGCCCGCGGGGCCGATGGTCTGGACGGGCAGCGGGCCAGACGGCGGCTCCTGCATGGGTAGCACGAGGCAGGTCAGCAGGATCGCTTGGAATCGGGGAGTTTGGGCGATCGATAGGGAGTGGACCTTCATGGAGTCGGAGAGTCTCTGGTGGGTGCGTAATTTCGGGTCTGAAACCGAGGTCATCGATCGGCTTCCCGAGGCATGGGGCGGCCGGCGTCAGCCATCGGATACGGACTGGACCGGGATCAACATCGGTTGGGGGACGCTGGACTCGAGCGCCTCCAGGCCTTCCAAGGCGATGCGCAGCTCAGCGGCGATCGCGCCCAGATCGCGACCGGACCCGGGTTGCCAGCGGGCCAGCTCGAACAGCCAGGGAAACTGTTCCGGGCTGGCATCGGCCATGAGGGTTTTGCCGTCCACCTGGCGGAAGAGCCGCAGTTTGCCCGGAGGCGGGGATCGGTGGGCCACCTGCAGGTCGACGACTTCCTGGGCTTGACCCGTGAGCAACAACAGGTCCCTGGCACCATCCATGGCGACCGGCAACAGCGCCGTGGACTTGTCCGCTCCCGGAGAGGCCATCAGCAGGTCGAACAGCTCGAGCGGGGTCATGGCCGCCGGGTTCTTCCCGCTGGCAGGGGCCGTCGGCCCGGCAGCCGTGGCTCCCGGCGGTGGGGCCTCGCCCGAGGAATACGGGAGGGCCCCAGGCTGGCCGTGCCCCGAAGCGTCGTCCCGCGGGCTGTCCCTAGGCCCCGGAGCGACCGTTGAGCCCAAGGTCCCGGACTCCGGTCCGGAACCGACGCTTCCGGCCCGCTCTGATGAGGAAGACTCGCCTGCATCCAGGTTCCACCAGAGCAGGGTCAGCAGGATCCCGAGCGAAAGGATCAGCAAGCCGACCCAGCTCGTCCCCATCGAGAGCTTCATCCGACACACTCACAGCGAAGGATCTGTGTGTAGGAGTTCCCTCCACAGGAAAGGAACACGAAGACACGGTTATTGCAGGCGGCCCGGGCCGCGAAGGGGGGCCCCCATCGGACCCGCTCCAAGGCCGAACCAGGTATTCCCGTCGGCATAGTTCGAATCGAAGGGGCAGGACGTGGTGACTCGAACAGTCCAGGTGCAGGCCTCGCCCGGGCAAGCATCGCAGTCGCACGTTGGGGCAAAGTCCCATCGACAGCACTTGATCGTGGAAGTGCACTCGAGTGCTGCCTTACCCGGAGATCCCACGCTCGGCCCGCCCGGGGCCAAGCCACCGCAGCTGAGGCCCGACAACGCTGCGGGTTGTGGGTTGAGCAAGCAGGGGACGGAACTCTGGAGGGCCACCCGCGGCGTCGCCGCCTTGCTGGCGAAACAGAGTAGAAGCAGGGCACCCACGACGATCAGCTGACGATGCAAGGGCATCCAACGCGGACTCGCGTCGAGCGACGCCGCTGCCAGACTCGCGCAGGCGGCTGAGCCTCTTTTTTCGAATTTCGAAGCGAGGGACCCGAAGAAACCGAACAGAACCCCTGAAACCATGGCAAGGGAATCGCCCCGGTGAGAGACGGTGAGAGAGCGGTGAGGGAGTCGCGAGGCTCCCTTTCCGCAGGCCTTCAGAGTAATCGCACGAGATTTCCCTGTCAAAGCCCCATTCTCGCCTTGCTCCCACCAAATTCCGCCAGCGACAAGCGCGGAACCGTGAGGCCGGACGGACCAATGGGGTCTGGACTGGGGTCGACCGCGGCCCTCAAGCCCGCGGCGCCCAGGAGACCCGGGGGTCGTTCGGGCGTCTCTGGCACCGCGAGGGATTCCCTCGGACGATCTTCTGCAGTCCACAGCTCCCCCCGCCCCCCAGGCCTGTCTCCGATCAAGCCCGGCCTGCGGCCTGCGACGGGCGGAGCCCGGTCGCGAGCGCGCACCCCCTTCGGCCGGACTCAGGGCCGGAACGGCGCGAACGACGCCAGGGGCTCGAGGGGCTCGGCGACGCGCTGCAGCCCCCGGGGGGCCGCTCGCCCATGCGGCAGGAAACCGCGCGGTCAGCCGGGCGTCGAACGCAAGGCCATGGCGGATGTCCGGGGAGCGCGGACACCGGTCTCAGCCGGGCGACGAGCGCCGCTAGGATGCGCGTCGGCCCGTGCCCCCCAAGCCCCCCATGAATCAGCCCCCCTCTCCGGCCGCCCCGCGCGGCTTCGTCGATCGCGCCCTGGATCTGATCGAGCGCGCGGGCAACCGCCTGCCCGACCCGGCGGTTTTGTTCCTGCTGGGCATGCTGCTGACCTGGGGTCTCTCGGCGCTCCTGGCGGGCATCGCGTTCAGCGAAGTCGATCCCCGCACCCAGCAACCGCTGGCCATCCGCAATTTGCTGAGCGGCGCCTCGCTGACCCAGTTCATGGCTTCGATGGTCAAGACCTTCGTCGAGTTCCACCCGCTCGGCGTGGTGCTGGTGGCCATGCTCGGTCTGGGGGTCGCCGAACACACCGGCTTCATCGGCGCGTTGTTGCGCGGCATCCTGGCGATCACGCCGCGGCTGCTGTTGACGCCGGCGCTGGTGCTGGTGGGCATCCTGAGCCACATCGCGGTCGACGCGGGCTACGTGCTGGTGATCCCCCTGGGCGGGGTCATCTTCTACGCGGCTGGCCGCCACCCCCTGGCGGGCATCGCAGCGGCCTTCGCAGGCGTCTCCGGCGGCTTTTCCTGCACGCTGTTCGTGCCCTCGAGCCTCGACCCGCTGCTGGCGGGCCTGACCCAGACGGCCGCCCAATTGCGCGATCCGGCGGTGCTGGTCAATCCGCTCAACAACTACTATTTCACCACCGCATCGGCCCTCCTGGTGGTGCTGATCGGCTGGGTGCTCACCGACCTGGTGATCGAAAAGCGGCTGCGCAACACGCGGGTCGATGGCGATCCGAGCCAGCTGCCCACGATGCAGCGCCCGCAATCGTCCGAAGTACGCGCTCTGCTGCTGGCCCTCGGGACGATGCTGGTGTCGGTCGCGCTGCTGACTTGGACCGCGATCCCCGGGGATTCCCCCTGGCGCCTGCCGGACAGCGGCAAGCTGACCGACTCGAAGGCCCCGCTGATGCAATCCATCGTGGGCCTGATCTTCCTGTTCTTCCTGCTGCCGGGCATCGTCTACGGCTACGCCTCGGGCAGCGTCAAGACCCACCGCGACATCGTGGCCGGCATGAGCAAGGCCATGAGCGGCATGGGCTACTACCTCGTGATGGCGTTTTTCTGCGCACAGTTCATCTATGCCTTCGGGCAGAGCAACCTGGGTGCCCTGGCGGCGCTCAAGGGTGCCAACCTGCTCAAGGAGCTCGGCTTGCCCCTGGCCGTGACCCTGGTGGGCATCGTGCTCCTGTCCGGCTCGGTCAATCTGCTGATCGGATCGGCCTCGGCCAAGTGGGCGCTGATCGGCGCGATCCTGGTGCCGATGCTGATGGAATTGGGCGTTTCGCCTGACCTGACCCAGGCCGCCTACCGTGTGGGAGATTCCTCAACCAACATCATCACTCCCCTGCTGCCCTACTTCCCGCTGATCGTGATCAACTGCCAGCGGTATGTGAAGTCCAGCGGCATCGGCACCCTGGTGGCACTGATGCTGCCGTACTCCATCACCCTGCTGGTCCTGTGGAGCGGCTTCTTGATCGGCTTCTGGGCCCTCGACGTGCCGCTGGGCATCGGCGCGAGCTATCGCTACGGCAATCCCTAAACTGTCTGAGAAGGCATCGGCTCGGGCTGCGCCCGAGCAGCAAGCCCAGGCTGTCCGCATGCCCTCGGGCCGCCGTCCGGCGGCGACGCCCCAGCGCGGACCTGCGATCCGCGGGGCCTCGCTTCGGAGCGCGGCCTGGCTTTGTCCTGGCCCCGCGGGCCTCCCGCGGAGTCAGGCAGCTAGGGAAGGCAGCTCGAACAGCTGCGCCCCCTGGGCCAGGCCCGGATCGAGGCGCAACACGAGCCGGGTGTCGCTCAGGCCTTCGGATTCGACGAACAGCTCGGCCCGCAAGAGGCGCGCTTCGCCCTTGGCCAGCGCCAGATGCAGGTGCGGATGGCCTTCGGCGAAGGGCTCGAAGAAGCACTGGGCCGCCACCGGGTCCAGGCTCAGGCCCGCCAAGCGCAATTCGAAGCGCAGCATCGAGCCCACCAACTGATTGCGGTTCTCGAGGCCGACCTGCATCTCGACGCCCCGCGGCGCGATCGCCAGGGCCCCTTGCAGCAGATGGTCCAGAAGCAGCCGCAGATGCGGTCCGTCGAGGCTCGAGCTGACCGGCAACGGCCCATTGGAACGCACCGATAAGGGCTTGCCGAAGCGTACCGCCGCGCGGCTCCAATCCGCCCGGCAGTCGCTGAGTAGATCTGCCAGATTGCAATCGGCCGCGAAGGCCAGCAGCCGGTTGGCATCCAGCTCGGCCAGCAGCAGCACCTCCTCGAGCAAGCGCTCCAGGTCCCCGGCACGTGGCAGCAGACGCCGCAGCTCGGAGCGCTCCAGGCTGCCTTGCCCCGCTAAGGCGCAGGCCTGCTCTAGATCCTGACGCAGATCGGCAATCCCGCGGCCGAACAGCTTGCTGGCGCGGACGATGAAGTCGGTCTTGCTCTGGGAGAAGGCCTCGGCCATGGCCTTGTCGGAGGCCAGGGCGCGGTTCACGGTTTCGAGAGAGGCTGCGTAGGCACGCACCTCCTCGAGGTGGTTCTGGTTGCAGCGCGTCACGTGCCACTTATCCAGCAGGGCCCCAGCCAGCTGCTGGACTTCGATCGGGTCGAAGGGCTTCTTGAGAATCAGCAGGCGATCGGACTGCCCCAGATGGCGCAGCATGTCCGCGTAGCTGTAGTCGGAGTACGCCGTGCAGATCACCGCCTGCAGCTCGGGGTCCGCTTCGAACAGGTGCTGCAGGGTGACGATGCCATCCCAGCCCGGCGGCATGCGCACGTCGACGAAGGCCAGGGCAAAAGGCCGGCCCTGTTGGCGCGCTTGCTGGACCAATTTCAGCGCCTCCTGGCCCTGCAGTGCCGAACTGATCTCATAGGACAGATCACCGCCTCGCATCGGGATCGCCTGACCAGTTTTGGTGCCCCCCAGGAAGTCGTTCAGCAGGTCGTCGACCTCCGCCGACCCCGTTGCTTGGCCGGCCAGGATCTTCTTGAAGTCGTCGTGGATCGCGGGATTGTCGTCGATCAGCAGGATGCGCTGGTTGCGTTCGACTTGCATGGGGTGTCAAGCGGCCTGCGCCGCTCCATAAGGGAACTCGAGCACGAATTCGGCGCCCCGACCGGGGCCCGCGGAGGAAGCGCGCAGAACGCCGCCCAACTCGCCGGCCGAATTGGCCGCCGAGTGTAGGCCGAAGCCGTGGCCGTTGCGCTTGGTAGTGAAGCCGTGGTTGAAGATCTTGGCCAGGTTTTCGGTGGCGATGCCCACGCCGTTGTCGCGCACGGCGATGGCTACGCGGTCGCCGGCACAGGGCTCGATCGACAACTCGAGGCAGGGATCCTGTTGAGCTGCGTCGTCCATGGCTTGACGCGCGTTCTGAATCACGTTGACCAGGATTTCTAGGACCTTGTGCCGATCGACCGGAGCCGGCGGAACCTCGGCAAAACGGCGCTCGACCCGCAGGCGCCGGAACTCGCCGGCCGCACGCCCGGTCATGGCCAAGGCCTCGTCGATCAGTTCCGGCAGGTGTGTGATCTCGCGCAGGCTCACGCGGGTCGCATAGGCCTGCTGGGAAGCGACCAGTTCCTTGATGTGGCCGAGGCCGCCGTTTAATGTCGATAGCTCGTTAAGTGCGTGCTGACGCTCATGCTCGAGCCCCACGGCCAGGGCCTTGAGCAGCGGCACGAGCTTCTTGCCGCGCGAATCTTCGCTGACGAATCGGCCCAGTTCGGCTTGGTGTTCTTCCAGCAGTTGCGCCACCAAAGTCAGCTTGGCCCCCTGGCCGCCCCTGAGCAGGGTCTCGAGCAGCGTCCCGGAGACGCCAACGGAATTGAGCACGTTGCCGACGTTGTGCAGGATGCCCGTGGCGATCTCCGACATGCCGGCCGCGCGGGCCGTGTCGACAACGGCCTTGCGGGAGGTGGCCAATTTCTCTAGCATTCGATCGAACTCGCGACCGAGGATTCCCAGCTCGTCGCTACGCTCTGAGGCGATGCGCAGCGTCGTGTCGTCGGTGCGGCCGATGTGTTCGGCATGGCGCGTGAGAATGGCAATCGGAGCCAGGACAGTGCCTTGTAGGGTGCGCAGCAGAACGAGCAGCAATAGCAAGCCTGCGCCAACCGTGGACAGAAGCGCATAATTGAGCACCCGGCTGCCCTGCAGTGTGATCGGTCGCGGCGCCTGACCATGAGCCACCAGAGCCGGCTGCGCGCGCAGGTCGGGCACCACCGCGAAGGCTTCCAAGCGGCGCTCGTCGATGGGTCGCAGCAGCGGTACCGCGGTCGAGGTCAATTCGTCGAACAGCTCGGCCGGCACCCGCTCACGTGCCTCGTCCAGGCTCCAGAAGTCGACCTGCAGTCCGAGCCGGACCGACAGGCCATCCATCTCGTTAGGACCGAGCAGTCGCCCCAGGATCATTCGCCCGAGGGGCCTCGTGTGGTCCTCGGGGCTGGCCACGGCCGCCGAAGCCACCACCAAGGGGCCCAATTCGCTCGCCAGGAATCCGGACACCGGAGCCATCGGATCGACGCTGGCGCTGCGGCCGTCGATGGCGCCGAGCAGTGGATGGCCGAGCGCCCAGCGACCGCGCACGAAGTCCTTCAGCCGCGGCGCTTCGCCGCCGTCCCGGGGCACGACCTGGCTGTGCAGGACCTGGCCGTCCTTGGCCACGATCCAAACCAGGTCGAGCCGGCCCCCTGCGAAAACTGCCGGTGGAAAGTAGTCCGACAGGAATGAATCGTCGCGGCCCGCCAAGAAACCAGGCAGGCGCGGCGCATGGGCCAGTGCGCTGGCTTCCCTGGCGAGCTGTTCCGCTTCGGCCTCGATGGCCGCCAGCAGGCGGTCCAGGTCGGCGCGCGCGGCTTGCTGCTCCAGGGCTCCGAAGCTGGGCGCCAGGATGCGGCGTTGCACTGCGTGGTCGAGCAGCGCATAGACCAACACCACGGGCGCCAGCACCGCCAGGATCTTGGAGCGCAGCAACATGAGCGGCGGTCCTCAGGCGGCGTCGCGCCGCGGCTCTTCTTCCGAGCTCGGCTGCTCGAGTCGTAGAGGCCGCGTGGCTGCGTTGATCGCCTGGCATAAGTCCTGCAGCTGGTCCCTGCGCCGCAGGCGGCAGTCCGGCGGACGCTCGCCGCGTGCCACCTGCTCAAGGAAGCGCTTCATGCGATAAAGCGGACCTGCGATCCTGAAGGTGGAGTGGATGCCGATCCAGAGCACCAGGGGGAACAGCAACAAAGCGCTGACGCCGAGTGCCTTGAGAAGTCCCGATGACCCCTGCTCCAGAATCAGAGCGTTGTTGTAGGGTAGCGATGCGGCGAGCTCGGCGAGCAAGCTCGAGAAGAGCACGTACTGGAGTCCAAGGGCGATTGCGGCGATGGCGGCACTGGTCGCAACCAGCCGTAACTGCAGGGCCGGTTGGATCAACTTGACCCGACGGCGCTTGAATCCGGACTGGCGCTGGGGAGCAGGCATGATGACCAGGGATTGGGAGACCCCTCTGGATCGGCCTCCGCTAGGGGGGCTTCTTGATCGGAACCCCCAAATGTGCTGGCGGCAACCCACGGGCCCCTGGGCCAGCCAGGCCTCCCGGGCCGCCATCGAACCCCGGCTGGAGTTCAGCCCTTGGACCGCCGGGGGCCGCCCCCGCCGCAAGGCGACCCCGTGCCCTACGAAGGGCAAGGCAACCCAGCGCCGGGGTCCTCGTGGCCGGCTATCGAACAGCGCCTGTCGGCCGGCGGCCTACCGGTCGAGCCCGGGGACCGCTGCCCATCAGGGCAGGCCCAATTCTTCCCGCCAACGACGGACTTCGGGGGGCAGACTCAGGCCGGTGATCGAGCACAAGGTCTGACAGGCCACGTCCCTCAACCGCTGGTCTGTGGTTACCTCCATCAGCTGAAGCAAGCGCGGCACGGCACGGCCGGAGCCGAGGGCCGAGAGCGCCGCACAGGCCTGTAGGCTCATGGTCTGGTCCCCGCGATCAAAAACCGAGCAGACCTGCTGGCTCCAGCGATCGCGGGCCAGCCGCTGTTCCGAGATCTCCCTCAAAAACAATGCCACTTGCCCTGCGTCTCCAGAATGTAGGGCCTCCTGGGCCAGTTGCCCGCGGGTGCGCTCCCAGACCTGGCTGCGCTCCAGAATTCGATCCCAGAACTGCAGGTCGGAGCGGATGCGCAAACCGCTGAAGGATTCGAGAGCCTGATGAGCCGCAATACGCTGGATGCGCCGGGGGGCCCTCAGGGCGGAGACCATCAGCGGCAGGCTGGCCTCATCCCTGGCGATGCCGAGGGTTGTCAGCGCTTGACCCGCGATCGCCTCCGACCCGCTGGACACCAGACCGCGAATCAGCTCGAGGTGACGCTCCTCGACCCACTCCGAGTGAAGGCCCCACTGCTTGCCCAACCGGGAGATCAGCGAGGGGTCCAGGGCTTCGTCCTTGCCCAACAGACGCACGAACAGGAGGCACAACTCGCGGCAAGGATGGGCTTCTGCCCCCAACAGGCCGGCCTCCTGCCGGGCCGCGTCGAGGCCGGGCAGGATCGCGGCCAGTCGCAGGCAATCGGCGGGCGCGGGGGCCAAGAGGCATGCGACCAGGACCTGCAATTGATCGCCTAGCCCCTCGTAGGCACTGGTGCAGCCGTCGGCCCATTGGAAGGCGATAGCCAGGTCCTCGAGCCGCGCACAGGTCCCCAGGAACGAGAGCCCGGCCCGACGCTCCTCTAGCGAGGGCTCGGCAGCGAGACGGGCAGACAAGAAAGGCAGCACTACCGGCCTGCCGAGTTCCCGGACCAGGGCCAGCAGACGGTCCTTGGCCTGCTCATCGAGGGACCGAGCCGGCCCCGCATCTCGAGCCGGAAGTCCTTTGTTCGCCAGGACCTCGAACAGCTCCGGGAGCGGCTGAGCCCCCGCTCGCAGCACCTCGGTCCGAGCCCGGGCCTGCTCCTCGCCCGTGCACCACAGGGCGGCTTCCAGGCCCGTGGGCCGCTCCTCGACGACCGAGCCCGCGGGGACCTGTATGAGCCTAGCAGCCGTGGCCGGCAGAGCCAATGAGCCGCTCCAGGTCAGCGAAGTCGCGATCGAGAACAGGAGTGCCGTCAGCATAGGTAGAAGCCCAAGCCCCCCCTTACATCGGCAGCGCGAGCCCCGAATCCCAAGCGATCTGGACCCAATCGACACACCGGTGCGGAGCCAGGTCCAGCCTGCCCCGAGGTCCGATCAGCGCTTCCGCGGCTTGTCGTCATCAATGTTGTCATCCACCCGACCCGGCGGGCGCTTGATCTTGGCGAACAGAGCCTCTGTGCTAGGAATGACATCCAAAACGGTGCCCAATTTTGAGGACTTGAGCTTGGAGCGATCACCGCGTAATGTCATGATTTCGGCAGTTTCAGGTGAGATGAAACGGACAATCTCCTCGATCGGTATCTCGGAATCGCCGATCAGCGGAGGCTCCTGACCCAAACTAGAATAGTAGGCCTGGGGATCGTATTCGACCGGGTTGGCGATGGATTCGGGCACTGCCAACAAGCGCCAATTCATCGAATGGTAGCCGACATGAGCGAGTCCATATAAAATCAAAAGCGGATCGTGTTCGAGCTCAGAGCGATTCCCGATCACGAGGGTTTTTGAAGCAATCGCACCCTTGAAAATGCAGAAGTCAGGCAAAGCCACATTGGACTCCGGAGCATAGATCTGCCCGGTGAAGGGAGAGTTGGTTTCGAAGCGGAAGCGGTCAACAGCGGTATCGGCCGGGTCTACTCCGCTCATCTGGATCCTGAAGTCAATCGCGCTTTCCCGTACGTTGACAACTGTGCTACCGGAGGCGAGCAAGAAACGATCTTGCACATAAAGATCAACGGGCCCAGCGGTGCCATCGACCACGATAGAACCTCCGCTATCCACCTGCAGCTGATCCACGACAACCGAAATGGGCCCCACCAGTCTCAAGACCCCACGGTCTCGGATTCGGAGCAGATTCGTACGGGTATCGATGCCGATAGTCTGGAGCCTTTTTTTGTCTATCTCCAGATCCCCGGTCGACGGAAGCACTGGAACCTTGATCTCCGGTAAGTAGGCATGCTCCGGCCTCGGGGCCGAAGACCCAAGAATGGTAACACCCGCCGGGATAGTCAATGTGAAACCCGGTCCTGGACGAACATCGGCAAAGACCTGAGTCGTCTGGTTTCCTGCGCCACCATGGAGCACGATTTCTGCATCGCTTCCCAGGCGAGGCACGATATCTTCAGGCAATATCGGGATGCTGTCATCGGAGCTGAGGATGGGATTTTTGCCTTTGCCTTTGCCTTTGCCTTTGCCTTCGTCGTTGTCGTTGTCGTTGTCGTTGTCGTTGTCGTTGCCTAGAGCCTCCAATGCGTCGTAATAGGCCTGCTTGTCAACGATCGTCGTTACGCCTGAGTTGACGACCAAGAGGTCTCGCCCGAAAAAGCCTTCCCGTCCAAGCGGCTTGATTTCCTTCTCGATCACCATCCCCAGGTGTTGACGCGCCTGCCCCTGGATTCCGTAACTGTCCAATCGAAGCAAACCGGTCTCGTCTTCGAGCAGCTCGGTGTACACGAAGCCTTCACCGAAAGCAGCCGGTTCCTTTTCGCTTCCAATGCAGCCGCTGCCCTCGCGCTGCATCGAAGCGAAGGCCTCGGCCAAGGCCGCTTCTGCCAAGTAGAACGCGCGTTTCTTGTCATTCTCGGTCTGAAGACGCGTTAGGTTGCTGCTCTGCAGTTGCAGGCTGACAGCGGTCAGGGCACCTACGCCGATCACCACGGCCAAGGACGCCATGAGGGCGCTGCCTCGACGATGCTCAGTGCAAATCGAATTCAACCCAATCCCGTTCATCGGTACGATGCTCATGATTCAATTGCGGAAAGCGGCGCGGGTCTCCGCGCTTGCAACCAGTTCTTTGCCCGACCGAGAGTCCTTTTTGAGGGTCAAGCGAATCAACACGCTGTTCTTCTCGATGTTGAAGGAGAGTCCATGCTCGTCGACCAGTCCATTGCCATTGTCGTCCTCTGCGTTTGCGCCCAGCTCTTCCTTGAGGAACTCGCTGACGTTTCTAGCCCAGACGATGTGCTTTTCTTTCGCCCCCCCAGGGTTGCTGGTCCGGAGCACCTCGGCTGCGTCTGAATCCAACCAGATACGTGCTAGATCCGAAAGCACTTCGACCCCATCCTCGACCCCTAGCGAGGTCTGATAGTCGATGCTCGAGCTGAAGTTTGGGGCCTTGTTTTGTGGAATCGTGACCTCCTGGTCGGCCTCCATCATCTCGATAACCAGACGGTTCAAGACTTGGGATGCAGTAAGTTCTAGGTCGACTTGCTCCTGGTTTAAATCCGAGGCTTTCTTGGTAGTGTCGATCAACATCGTGGTGTTGACCAACAATACCGTAATCAGGCCCAAAGCGAGTAGACCCTCGATCAATGTGAATCCGGCTAATTCACGAGAGATTTGGGGATAACGGCGCATGGCAGTCAGCCCCTCACAAACATGGTGTAGAGCGAATAGCTGCGCAGGGTCACGCCATACTGCCACTCGATGCGGATTTCGACCGGCAGAACAATCGCGTCTGCAGCCACATTCTTGGTCCCGATGACCCCATCGAAGTTCAGGTCACGAGGCATGCCGAGCTTTCGGTCGGTGATGTCCTCGCGCAACTGACCATTGATCTCTGGAAACCGAACCCGGCCGCACAGGCCGTCCACGTCGTCGATGGCCGCCGACAGCCCGCGCACGAAGAAGTTGGCGCCATTGGCGGTACCCGGTCCCAGCGGATCGTCGGCTGGATTTTGGTTGTAGGTCGAGAAAAGATCCTCGAAGCTCGCCGTACGCATCAGCTCCACCTGGGCCCGGGCAGCTTCAGAGGCCAGGGCCTGCTGGAGTTGCAACGGCACCATCGCGGACGTCGTTGCCACCATTCCGCTCAGCATGCTGACCGCCACGGTCAGGACCACCAGGACCAACATCATCTCCACCAGGCTGAAGCCCGCCCGGGCCATTGGCCTAGGCTTCGAGCGCGACCAGGCCCGAAGCGAGGGCGGCTGACTGGCAGGAAGCAGCATTTTCTGGGCAGGGCCCGAAGGCTTTGAAGGTTGTTTCGGCCCCGGGTGGTGGCCATCTAGAGTCCTCCCGGGTTGTTCTTCGCGCCGCCCCCGCAGGCCTGCGCGGGGAGTCAGCCGGTCCGGCCCGACAGCCGCGACCGAGCCCCTGGCGCTACCCTGGTAGCGATCCGGTCGACCCCATCGCCGCGCTAGCCCCCAAGCGCGACGGCCCTGCCGTTCGCGCACCAGCCGCACTGCTTCCATGACCGAACCGGAAAGTTCTTCCCGTCGCAAGCTATTGGTCGGTGGAGCCCTGGCGCTCGCCAGCTGTTCGCCCGGTGCCAAGGGCGGAGCTGCCGCAGCAGTTGTGACCCAACCGCGGATCATGTGGAGGCTGGCCTCCAGTTTCCGCTCCAACCTGGCGGCCATGCACGGCGCCGCGGTGCGCCTGTCCGAGCGCGTCGAAGCCGCCACCGAGGGGCGCTTCACCCTGCGCGTTCACCAGGCCGACGAGCTGCTGCCATCCCTAGCTGTGCTGGACGCCGTTCAAAAGGGCTCGGTCGAGGCCGGCCAGACCGCGGGCTACTACTACATGGGCAAGGACCCCACGCTGGCCTTTGAGACCGGCGTGCCCTTCGGCCTCGCGCCGCGCCAACAGCAGGCCTGGCTGCACGAGGGCGGCGGCCTGGCGCTGCTGCGTGAACGCTACGCCCGTTTCGGCGTGATCAATTTCCCCGCCGGGAACACCGGGGTGCAGATGGGCGGCTGGTTCAACCGCCCCGTGCGCTCGCGCGAGGACCTGCGCGGCCTCAAGATGCGCATCCCCGGGCTCGGCGGGCGCGTGATGGACAGCCTCGGGGTCCTGGTTCAGAACCTGCCCGGAGGCGAGATCTATCCGGCCCTCGAGCGCGGAGCGATCGATGCTACCGAATGGGTCGGACCGTTCGACGACGAAAAGCTCGGCTTCTACAAGGTCGCGCGCTTCTACCACTATCCGGGCTGGTGGGAACCCGGGCCGGAATTGTCGATCTTGGTCAACCGGCAGGCCTTCGAGGCGCTGCCCCGCGGCTACCAACAGATCTTCGAGGCGGCGGTGCGCGACGCGGGCGCCTTCATGCAACAGCGCTACGACGCGGAGAATCCCGCCGCGCTGGAGCGCCTGCGAGCCCAAGGCGTCGAGCTGATCCCCTTCCCACAGGATCTGCTCGAAGCGGCCCGGGAGGCGTCGGAGGGTCTGCTGGAGACCGAGGCCGGCGCCGATCCAGAGTTCCGGCGGATCTTGGACCACTGGCGCGACTTCCGGCGCCGGAGCTTCGCCTGGTTCGGCTTGGCCGAACGGGCTTACGCTGAATTCAGCTTCCGTTGAGGGCCGCGCAGCTCCTGCGGCAGGTCTACGGCCCGTTCCTATCCGGGGCAGTGGATCGGAGATCAAGGCAGCCGCCACATTGGATGGCTATAGAGTCCGCACCGCAGTGGCCAGGTCTCACGGGCGATCCAGGTGCGCGCTCGGGGACCGAAAAGGACCGAGCGCTGGACTGATCCGCACGCCCTGGGCAGTTGGGCGTGGCGGAACAGCAGCGCTCGGTCCGCGGACTTGGAGTGGGGTAGGCCAGGCGAATCGAGGCGCGGCCCAGCCCCTGCGTTGGATCAGCCGCGGTAGTTCGGCACGGTCGGGTCGACCTGGGCGCGCCAGCCATCCAGGCCGCCCTTCATCGAATACACGCTCTTGAAACCATGCCCGAGGAAGTACGCGGCCACGTCCATGCTGCGTGCCCCGCTCTTGCAGGTGAACACGATCTTCGTGTCCTTGGGCAGGCTCATGTACTGATCCGAATCGTCGTAATCGAGCGGCTCGGCTTGGGCGATCGCACCCAGGCGGATCTCGTGGGGCGGGCGCACGTCGATGAAGCGGAAGCTCTCCCCCTTGTCGAGCCAGGCCTTCACGTCTCGGGGCTCGACGCTCATCTGGGCATCGAGCTCGTGGGAGGCGTACAAGAACTTGATCACCTCGTTGACGTCGAGGATGTTGTGGTCCTTGCAGACCTTGGCCAAGGTGTCCGTGGGCTGGAAGCCGCAGGACGAGCAGCCGCCGACGTGGTAACGCTGGAACAGCGCGCGCTGGGCGGAAGGGATCGCCTGCAGCAGGGCCGCCATGGTCATGTCGGGGGTGATCCGGGGAGCAGTGGCCTCTTGGGTGGTCACGGTGAGGGTCGGAAGCGGTTGAAACTCGGATAACAGCTCGGCAGCTGAATTGCCTAGTCTAACGTGGGCTGGAGAGTTGGGCGAGGGCAAGCCCCCAGATTCTGGAACACACGGGGCTTCCTGGGCGGCTCGATTCCTGCTCCAAGGGCCTTCCGCCAGACCCACGAGGGCCGCCGCCCCAGCTCCGGGTCTCCGCTCGGGCACGGAGACCCAGCCTCCCCGGGTACCGCGGGCGCTGCGGGGATCCCCGCCGAGAACCGAGTGGGGTGCCGAGGCGGGCTGGGCCAAAGCCCCAGCGCCCGCCGGCCCCGCCGGCCCCGCCGGCCCGAGGGACCCGTTAGCCCAGGCCCACTCAGGTCCCCACCGCCGCCCCCGCCTCCGGCCAACCGGTCGCCCCTCCTGGCCCCCTCCCGATCGACTCGGCTCGGCCGCCGTTCGAGGGCCAACGGCGGATCCAGCGAGCCTCCGGCACTACCCTGTTCGCCCCGGAACGCCTTCCCCCCCCCCATGAGCGACCAAGTCATCACGCCCCGATCCCAGGACTACGCCCAGTGGTACCAGGACGTCATTGCCCAGGCCCAGCTGGCCGAGCCCGCCGGGGTGGTCAAGGGCTGCATGGTGATCCGTCCCCATGGCTACGCCATCTGGGAGAAGATTCAGGCCGACCTGGATCGCCGCTTCAAGGAAACCGGCCACCAAAACGCCTACTTCCCGCTGCTGATCCCCAAGTCCTTCATCGAGAAGGAGGCCCAGCACGTTGAGGGCTTCGCGCCGGAGCTTGCTGTGGTGACCCATGCCGGAGGCAAGGAGCTCGAGGAGCCCTACGTCATCCGGCCAACCTCCGAGACCATCATCGGCCACTTCTTCGCCAAGTGGATCGATTCGTACCGGGATCTGCCGCTGCTCATCAACCAATGGGCCAACGTGATGCGCTGGGAGCTGCGCACACGCATGTTCCTGCGCACCGGGGAGTTCCTCTGGCAGGAAGGCCATACCGCCCACGCCAACTTCGAGGATGCCCAGGTCGAGACCGAGCGCATGCACGATGTGTATCGCGACTTCTGCCACGAGATCATGGCCATGCCGGTTATCCGCGGCATCAAGACCGCCAACGAGCGCTTCGCCGGGGCGATCGAGACCCGCACGATCGAGGCCTTGATGCAGGATGGCAAGGCGCTGCAGGCCGGAACCAGCCACAACCTGGGCCAGAACTTCGGCAAGGCCTTCGGCGTCACCTTCCAGAACGAGAAGGGCGATCGCGATTTCGTCTGGCAGACCTCCTGGGGCGTCTCGACCCGCCTGATCGGTGCCCTGATCATGACGCACTCGGACGACGACGGCCTGGTGCTGCCGCCGCGCCTGGCGCCGATCCACGTCGTGATCGTGCCGATTTATCGCAAGGACGATGAGAAGGTGCGCGTGCTAGAGGCCGCCCAGCGCATCGCCAGCGACCTGCGCTCGGACGGCCTGACCGTCAAGGTCGACGATCGCGAGGGTCTCAAGCCCGGCGCCAAGTACTACGAGTGGGAGCGCAAAGGCGTGCCGGTGCGGCTCGAGATCGGCCCGCGGGACCTCGATCAAGGCAGCGTCATGGCCAAGCGGCGGATCGCGCCCATCGACGGCGCTGGCAAGCCGGTCAAGGAAGTCCTGCCCGTCGCCGATCTGGGCCTCGGATTGGGCCGGCTGCTGGACGAGTTCCAGCGCTTCCTCTTCGATCGAGCCAGCGAGCGGCTGCGGGCGGGCACGGTGCGCATCGATCGCTGGTCCGACTTCGAGGCGGTCTTCGCCGACCAGGGCTCCAAATTCGTGCTGGCCCACTGGGATGGCACCACCGAGACGGAGCTGGCCATCAAGGAGGCCACCAAGGCGACCATCCGCTGCCTGCCGCTCGAGCAGGACCTGCCGACCAACGAAACCGGGAGCTGCATCCGTACCGGCCGGCCCAGCCAGCGGCGCGTGCTGTTCGCCAAGAATTACTGACCTGCGCAGCGCCGATCCCAGCCTCTGCGGCCGCCTGATGACGGCCGAAAGGGATGCTGGGAGCCTGGCCTTGCGGCTCGGACGCGGCCCGGGTCGCAAGGCCAGGCTTTCAGCGGCGGAAGATAAAGTAGGCGGCCCCCAGGATGCACAGGCTGGCCCACAGGTAGTCGAGGCTCAGCGGCCGCTTCATGTAGAAGATCGAGAAGGGCACGAAAACCGACAGAGAGATCACCTCCTGCAGCATCTTGAGCTGAGCGAGGCTGAGGCTGGTCGAGCCGATGCGGTTGGCTGGCACCTGCAGGAGGTACTCGAACAGGGCGATGCCCCAGCTGACGAGGGCGGCCACCAGCCAGGGCCGGTGGCCCATGTTCTTGAGGTGCGCGTACCAGGCGAAGGTCATGAAGACGTTCGACAGCAGGAGCAAGCCGGTGGCCACCAAGGGGGCCGGGAGCGCGGTGGGATTCGCCATGAGCGGCAGTTTGCCGATCGCGACGGCGGCCCGAAACCGGTCCGGCGTGGTCACCCGGCTCCGAACCCGGCTTCGACCTCGCCCACCCTTGGAGACCTCGGGGAGTGCGCCCCGATCGATCCGGAGCCCGTGAGCAGGCACCTCGCGCGCGGCCGATCGAAAGTCGGGGCTCGGTCCTGCCCTGGCGGCGCGGGAATCAAACGGGCTCGATGAACGCAGCGAGCCCGGGCCAGCGGACCTTCGCCGCGGCCCGGCGTGCCCGTAACTTGGAGAGGCGCCCGCTTTGGAAGTCCGGCGCCGCCGAGCCTGTCGCCCTGGTCCGCGCCCCGATCGATCGGGCTCCGGCTCCATTGCGCAGCGGCACCCTGAACTCCCCCGGAGGCTCTCCGC